>DASXCK010000026.1:0-12435 GCA_036491235.1 Xanthobacteraceae bacterium
GAGGATCACCAGCTCGTCCGCCCTGTGATCATCGTCAAGGGCAAGGCGCCCAAGGCGATGAAGAACAAGGAGGACTGGTGGGAGGTCACCGAGGTCGTGGCGGGCGAGGGCGTGATGCAGAAGCCCGACGCGTTCGGTTGCCATCTCGGCGACTACGCCTGATCGGGTGATCCCGCATCCCGGTTCCGAAGCCCGCAAAAAACGGCGGGCTTCGGATTCACGGCGGATGCTGGTAATGTCTTCGGCCAAAGGCTGGTTCTGAGTCTGAAGCCCGCTGGCGTGCTTGCCTGCGGGCTCCAGGCCGGAGGCCTGCGTATCCCGAGGGGCGGGGTTCGTTCGTGATCAACTGGGTCAATCTCGTTTCGCAGATGTTCAACGGGCTGGTGCTGGGTGTCCTCCTGGCACTCATCAGCTCGGGCCTCACCATCATCTACGGCACGCTCGGCGTCCTGAACCTCGCGCATGGCGCGATGTTCATGCTCGGCGGCTATGCGGGCTTCGTCGCGTACGAGTACACGAGTTCCTACGTCGCGGCGGTGGCGGCCGGCACGCTGTTCGTCGCGCTGCTCGGCGTCGTGATGGAGCGGGCCGTCATCCGCTACTTCTACGCCCGCCCGCCCGAGGATCAGCTCCTCGTGACCTTCGGCCTCGGCATCGTGTTCGTCGAGATCGCCCGGCTCGCCTTCGGCAGCCTGTCGAAGGTCGTGCCTCCGCCGCCCCCCTTGCTCGGCATCGTGCCGCTCGGCTTCATGTTCTATCCGACCTATCGCCTCGCCGTGGTCGGGATCGTCGCGGTGGCGCTGATCATCCTGTTCATCCTGCTCTACCGCACGCGCATCGGCATGATCGTGCGCGCCGGCATCGAGGACTCGGCGATGGTCGGGGCGCTCGGCATCAACGTCTATCGCGTGTTCATGGTGGTGTTCGGCATCGGCTCGATGGCGGCCGGCTTCGCCGGCATCGTCAATGCGCCGGTGGTGTCGCTGACGCCCGACATGGGCGAGGCCATCCTGGTGCAGACCTTCGTCGTCGTCGTCATCGGCGGTGTCGGCTCGTTCCCCGGCGCCGTGCTCGGCGGGCTGATCGCGGGCGAGATCATCAGCATCACCGCGATGGTCGATCCTGCCTATTCCTATGTGATGCTGTTCGCCGCGATGACGCTCGTGCTGCTGGTGCGGCCGCACGGCCTGCTCGGCACGGCGACCCGCGAATGAGCGTGTGCGACTGATGGTCAAGCGACATCCCCATCTGGTCGAGCTGTTCACCGCAATCGCGCTGATCCTCGCGCCTTTCGTGCTGCCGTACGTCGGCTTCGCGCCCAACACCATCAACCGCATCCTCGTGTGGGGCCTGTTCGGCATCGGCTTCGACATCCTGTTCGGCTACACGGGCCTGCTCTCGTTCGGCCAGTCGGCGTTCTACGGCACCGGCGGGTTCGTCGCCGCCTACCTGCTCACCCGCATGGGGTTTCCGAGCGTCTGGCTCGCGCTTCTCATCGGCATGATCGTTGCGGCCGCGGTCGGCTGGCTGATCGGGCTGATCGCGTTGCGCCGCACCGGCATCTATTTCGCGATGATCACGGTCGCGATCGCCGAGGTGTTCTTCTTCGTCGAGTTCTCGCCGCTCTCCGCCTACACGGGCGGCGAGAACGGCCTGCCGGGCGTGCCGACCCCGAGCCTCTATCTCGGCTTCGCCACCATCCACTTCAACACCGCCCTGTCGCTCTACGTCTTCCTCGCCTTCTGGTACTTCGTCGGCATGGTGGTCGCGCTGCGCATCGTGCGCTCGCCGGTCGGCGCGGTGCTGAGCGCGATCCGCGACAATCCGCTGCGCGCCGCGGCGGTCGGCCACAACATCCACGGCTACAAGCTCGCCGCCTTCGTCGTTGCGGCGGCTTACGCCGGCTTCGCCGGCGGGCTGCTCGGCGTGCTGCAGGCCTTCATGCCGCCGGACGCCTTCATGTTCGACACTTCCGGCCAGCTCGTCATGCAGACCGCCATCGGCGGCGCCGGCACCCTGTTCGGTCCGCTGGTCGGCGCCGCGCTGTGGCTCTACCTCCAGGATTTTCTGCAGAGCGCCTTCAACCTCGGCGCCGCCTGGAAGCTCGTGCTCGGCCTCGTCTTCGTGCTGCTGATCTGCTTCCTGCGCCGCGGCATCGTCGGCGGCATCGTCGATCTCGCCGCGTTGGCGAGCCGCAGGGGCGACGGCAAGTCGGAACGCAGGGCGCCGCCCAAGCCGAAAGTCGACGTCGCGGCCGCCGCGGCGCAGGCATCGGCGAATGCGCCCGCAACGCCGGACGCGCCGGCCCGCCAGCCGACGATTGCCGCCATGCCGGCGCGCCGCCACCAGCTCGACGGCTTCAAAGGACCGATCCTGCAGGCGACCGGGCTCACCAAGCGTTACGGCGGCCTCGTCGCCAACAGCAACATCGACTTCTCGGTCGACCACGGCGAGCTGCGCGGCATCATCGGCCCGAACGGCGCCGGCAAGACCACCTTCTTCAAGATGCTGACCTGCGAGGTGCCGCCGACGTCGGGTAAGATCGTGTTCGAAGGCCGCGACATCACGGGCACGCACATCACCGACGTCTGCCAGCTCGGCCTGACCAAGAGCTATCAGGTCAACCAGCTCTTCACCCGCCTGACGGTGCGCGAGAACCTGACCATCGCGGCGCTCGCCGCGCTGCGCGGCAAGTTCCGCCTCGACATGTTCCGCAGCATCTCCGGGATTCCGGGCCTCTCCGACCAGGTCGAGCGCACGCTCGAGCTGGTCGATCTCACGGCGCGTCCCGATACGCCGGTCGCCGAGCTCGCCTATGGCGAGAAACGCCGCCTCGAGATCGGCCTTGCGCTCGCCTCCTCGCCGAGCCTGCTCCTGCTCGACGAGCCGCTCGCCGGCATGAGTCCGCAGGAGCGGGTCGAGACCGTCAAGCTGCTCAAGTCGATCAGCCGCGGCCGCACCATGGTGATCATCGACCACGACATGGACTCGCTGTTCGAGCTGGTCGGGCGCGTCACCGTGCTGCAGGAGGGCCGCGTGCTCGTCGAAGGCACGCCGAGCGAGATCAAGAGCAACGCCAAGGTGCAGGAAGCTTACCTGGGCGGGGTGCGCGCCGCATGAGCTTGCTCGAGGTCACAGGGCTCAACAGCTATTACGGGGATTCGCACATCCTCTTCGACGTCGCGCTGCGCGTCGAGCAGAACGAGGTGGTGGCGCTGCTCGGCCGCAACGGCGCCGGCAAGAGCACCACGCTCAAGAGCCTGATGGGCATGGTGACGCCGCGCGCGGGCTCGATCCGCCTCGACGGCAAGGAGATCGCCGGCCACAAGAGCCATGCGATCGCCCAGGCCGGCATGCAACTCGTGCCCGAGGAACGCCGCATCTTCGGCAGCCTCAATGTCGAGGAAAATCTCGTGCTCGCGGGCCTCACGGCGCCGAAGCGCTGGCCGCTCGAGCGAATCTACACCATGTTCCCGCGTCTCAAGGAACGGCGCGGGAGCCGCGGCACCGATCTTTCGGGCGGCGAGCAGCAGATGCTGGCGATCGCGCGCGCCCTGATCCGCGATCCAAAAATCCTGGTGCTCGACGAGCCGTTCGAAGGCCTCGCGCCGATCATCGTGCGCGACCTGCTCGCGACCTGTCGCACGCTCGCGGAGGCCGGCCAGACCATCGTGGTGGTGGAGCAGAACATCTCAGCCGCGATGACGCTCGCCGACCGCATCTACATCCTCAACAACGGCCACATGGTCGAGGAGCTGACCGCCAACGCGGTGCGCGGCCAGCCCGAGGTGCTGCATCGGCATCTCGGCGTGTGAGGAGCGCACGGCGTCTCGTCCCCCTTCCCCGCTTGCGGGGGAGGGCGGGGAGGGGGCGCCGCTTGCTCAGTGCCGGGGGCTTCCCCCTCCCCCGCCCTCGCCCGTAAAGGGGGGAGGGAGCGAGAGGCCTGTGATCGATCTCAAAGCATGGGAGCGTCACATCGCGTTGCCGGACGGCCGCGCGGTGTTCATCCGTCCGCTCCGGCCGGAGGATGCATCGCTCTATCCGCCATTTCTCGCGGCGGTGACGCCGGAGGACATGCGACTGCGTCTCTTTGCGCCCGTTACCGAGTTCAGCCGTGCCTTCATCGCCCGCCTCACGCAGCTCGACTACGCCAAGGCGATGGCCTTCATCGCCCTCGATGAGGTGACGGGCGAGATGCTCGGCGTGGCGCGGCTGCATGATGAGGCCGACGGCGTCGCCGGCGAATACGCCATCCTGGTCCGCTCCGATCTCAAAGGCCACGGCCTCGGCTGGCAGCTGATGCAGCTGACCATCGCCTATGCGCGCGCCAAGGGCCTGCGCGCCATCGAGGGGGAGGTCCTGCGCGAAAACACGACGATGCTCGACATGTGCAAGCACCTCGGCTTCGAGATCGGCACCGACCCCGAGGCGGCATACGTCGCCCGCGTGAAACTCGCGCTTTAGACGTACGTCATGAGACATACGTCATGGCCGGGCTTGTCCCGGCCATCCACGTCTTGCTTGCTGGCGCCAAGACGTGGATGCCCGCATTCGCGGGCATGACGCGGAAGTTTGTGCGAGGTTGACAGAACATCAGTTTTCCTCGCCATCGCGCTTCATCTATTCTTCCCTGATGACGAACGCTCCGACCGCTTCGCCCATCCGCTTCGATCCTGCCGCCCGCGGCCCGCTCGACGGCGTGCGCGTGCTCGACCTCTCGCGCATGGTCGCCGGCAACATGCTCTCGCTGCAGCTCGCCGATTTCGGCGCCGACGTCGTCAAGGTCGAGCCGCCTGCGGGCGATCCGCTGCGCGACTGGCATGACGCGGGCCAGCCGCTGCACTGGAAGACCTATGGGCGCAACAAGCGCTCGCTGGTGCTCAACCTGCGTCACGCCGACGCCATGGATGTGCTCATGCGCCTCGTCGAGCGCGCTGACGTCTTTATCGAGAGCTTCCGGCCCGGCACGCTCGAGGAGATGGGCCTCGCGCCCGCGAAGCTGCTGGCGCACAATCCCGATCTCGTCGTCGTGCGCGTGTCGGGTTTCGGCCAGACCGGGCCCTACGCGCCGCTGCCCGGCTTCGGCACCCTGGTCGAGGCGATGAGCGGCTTTGCGGCCCGCAACGGCTTTGCCGACCGCGAGCCGGTGCTGCCGCCGCTTGCGCTCGCCGACATGATCTCCGGCCTCTACGGCGCCTTTGCGACCGTCACGGCGCTGCGCGTGCGCGAGCGCGGTGCCGCAGGCGGCAAGGGCGGCGGCCAGGTGATCGACCTGACGCTGCTCGAATCGATGTTCTCGGTGCTCGGGCCGGAGGCCGCCATCTATCGCGCGACCCGCGACGTCAAGGAGCGCACCGGCAGCGGCTCCAACACCTCGGCGCCGCGCAACGTCTACCGCTGCGCCGACGGGAAATACGTCGCCATGTCGGGCTCGACCGAGACCATGGCGCGCCGCATCTTCGAGACCATCGGCCGCGCCGACATGCTGCGCGACGAGCGCTTCCGCACCAACAGCGCGCGCGTCGCGCACCGCGAGCTCGTCGACGTCGCGGTCGGCGCCTGGTTCGGCCAGCGTACGCGCGAGGAGGCGCTGACGAACATGCGCGCCGCCGGCGTCACGGTCGGACCGGTCTACGACATCGCCGACGCGGTCGCGGACGCGCATTTCCAGGAGCGTCCCGTCATTGTCGAGGTCGAGGACAAGGAGCTCGGCTCCCTCCCGATGCACGACATCGTGCCGCGCTTTTCCGCGACGCCCGGCCGCTGGCGCCGCCCCGCGCCGGCGCTCGGCGAGCACACCGACGCAGTGCTCGGCGAGGCGGGCCTCGATGCGGAGGCGATCCGGCGGCTGCGGGACGAGGGGGCCGCGGGGTAGGGGGCGCTAGCGGTTGGCGTTCGGCGCCGGCGCTTCGACCGCCGCCGCCTTTGCGGGGGCCGGCTCGGCGCACAGCAGCGCATAGAGCACCACCAGCGTGACCCCGCCGGAGATCACCGGCTGCTGCACCAGGAGGCGCACCAGCACCGGCATCGTCCCCATCACGTCGGGCGAAATGAACAGGCCGCCGAGGCCGATCAGCATCGCGAGGCCGGCGACCATCAGCTTGCGGTCGTCCCACGCCACGCCGGAGAGCATGTGCACGCCATGCATGAACACGACGCCGAACAGGAGCGTCGCGGCGGCGGAGACGACCGGCAGCGGCACGAGCACCAAGAGCATGTCGAACTTCACGCAGGCGCCGAGCACGATGAGCAGGATGCCCGCTGCGGCGGTGCCGAAGCGCGAGCCGACGCGGGTCGTGCGCAGCAGGCCCATGTTGTCCGGATAGACGATGGTGCTGAAGCCGCCGACGAGGCCCGCGAGCACGGCGCCGACCCCCATCGCGAACGTGCCTTGCGCCATGCGCTCGGCCGACAACGGCTCGCGGCCCCAGTCGGCGACGATCTGATAGAGTGCCATCGAGCCGATGCCGGCCGGGATGAGCACGAGCAGGAAGACGAGAACGAGCTCCGGGTCGACCGTGACGCCGAACGGAAACAGCTTTGGCGTCACCAGCCACGGCGCGCCCGCGATCGCGCCGAGCGAGATCGGCCGGAACGCCGCGTAGCAGGCGGTTCCGAGCGCGAGCCCGATGAGGATCGCGCCGCGCCGCAAGGCGCCGCCCCACAGCGTGACGGCGATGACGGCGATCAGGCAGATGCCGCCGGCGAAGAGATTGATCAGCGGAAAGCCGGGGCTCTGGCGCTGGCCGATCCAGTTGGGGAACGCGACATTGGCGATCTGCACCATGATCAGCACGACGATCATGCCCGAGATGATCGGCGCGCGCATGAAGCGGGCGAACAGCCCGATGACGCTGAACCCTTTGATCGAGATCGTCAGCAGGCACCAGATCAGTCCCGCGACGAGCAGCGAGCCGTAGGCGGCGCCGAGCCCACCCGCGAGGTGGCCGACCGCGAGCAGGGCCGCGAAGCAGCCCGCGTACGGTCCTTGCGTGATCGGCAGGCGCAGCAGCACGACCGACTGGAAGACGGTGGTGAGGCCGCAGACCATGAAGGTCATGCCGTAGAGATAGGCGATCTGGTCCGGGCTGAGGTGGAAGGCGCGGCCGAGGATGCCGGGAAACACGAACATCCCGGTCATGCCGAAGACGTTCTGCAGGCCGACGACCAGAAGCTGCGATGTCGGCAGCCGCTCGTTGATCCCGACGTCGAAGATCTTGGCGCTGTCGGTCGCGCGCTCGGCGGCTGCGGTCACGGAAAACCCCCCTGTCTCTTCTTGTTGTCTCTTTTGCCCGGCGCCCCCGCACCGGGATAAGCGATTCCTAGCGGCTTTTGCCCAGGGCGGGAAGCGGGGCGGCGTGTCGCTGTGGGCTCGTTGCGATCTCGCGCGCTCCACGTGTCCTCGTCATGCCCGCGCTTGTCGCGCGCATCCACGCCTCTCTTTGGACAGCAAAGGACGTGGATGGCCGGGACAAGCCCGGCCACGGCCGAAGGCGGCGCTGGAAACCGCTCAGCTCGCCGAAATGCTCTGCGCGTGCCGAAACACGTTGTCCGGATCGAACGCCGCCTTGATCTGCTTGAGGCGTCCGAGGTTCGCGCCCCAATAGGCGCTCTGATAGCCGGCGAGATCGAGATCGCAGTAATTCACGTAGGCTGCACCCGAGACGTAGGGGCGCATCGCGCCATACAGGTCCTGCATGTCCGCAAGCCGCTGCGGCGCATCCTTCGGATTGGTCCAATCGCTGCCGTACTGGAGACAGAACAACGTTCCCTTGCGATGGGCGAATGCGGTGGCGTCGGCGGCGGGCGCCGCGATCGCGCCGCCATAGGCATCGCAGATCACGTAGATGTCGGCCTTGCGGCTGATCGCGTTCATCAGCGTGGCGAGCCCCGCGTCGCTCAGGGGTGCGGTCGCGTAGTCGGACTTTCCCTTCATCGGCGCCGACGTATAGCTCCAGCTGCCGGCGAAATAATTGATCGCGCGCATGTAGGACATGGGCACGATGGTCGGCGTGCCGGGCAGCGACTTGAGCTCGCGGCGGAGCTGCGCGAGCGTGCCGATCGACTGGCCCGAGCAGCGCAGATCGATGCTTCCGCCGGCATGCCGGCTGATCACGAGGTGGGCGTTGATTGCCGACGGCGCCTGCGGCGCCCATGCGGCCCACGTCTTCATGATGGCGGCGGCGTGGTCCGGCGTCTGCTGCCGCCAGTCGACGTGGAAGACCAGCACTGTTCCCACCGAATGCAGCTGGAAGCGATAGCCGGTCGCGACACCGAAGCTGCCGCCTCCGCCGCCGCGGCAGGCCCAGAAGAGGTCCGGGTTGTGTTGCGCGTCGGCGTGGACGGGCTTGCCCTGCGGGTCGATCAGATCGACCGACAGCAAGCTGTCGCACGCAAGCCCGAACGGCCGCGCCAGATGGCCGTAGCCGCCGCCGAGCACATGGCCGGAGACGCCGACGGTCGGGCAGCTGCCGCCCGGGAAGCCGAGCCCGTGCGGCGCCACCACCTTATAGAAGGCGCCGAGCGAGGCGCCGGCGCCGACGGCCGCGGTCTTCGTCTTCGCGTCGTAGCTCACCGCGGCGAGCAGGCGGGTGTCGATCACCACGCTCGCGCTTTGCGACAGGCCCTCGTAGGAATGCCCGCCCGAGCGCATCGCGAACGGCACATTGTTGCTGCGGCACCAGTCGACCATGGTGCCGACGCCGCGCGCGGTCTTGCACAGGGCCCGCAGCGCGGGTGTGAGCATCGTGCGGGCATTGAACGCCGGCTGGTAGTCGGCGAAATGCGGGTCCCCCGGCCGCAGCAGCAGGGCGTCGGTGGCCGGCATGTTGGGTAGCGGCGGGAGGGCCGCCGCGGCGCGCCGCGCCGCGAAGGCCGCGGGCGCGGCGACGACGCCCGCCGCGATGGCCTCGAGCGCGCGGCGGCGTGTGAATTGGGACATGTAACGGTGGCCCCCACGCGAAGCGCAATCGTTTCACTGCAACCGAGCATAGCACGGTGGGCAAGAAGAAAATGTCCGGCCAATGAGCGGCATACACGCCCCGCCAGGACGCCGGACGGGTCGCGGGAGGGTTCAACGTATCGTTGTCGGCGGAAAGGAAACACCGTACTTTGCGCCTCTCGGCCGGGAGGATGACGATGTCCAACACGTCGCGTTCCGAGAAACCGACGAACCGTTCTGCAAGGCAGAAGGCGGAGCCCCGGGGCGCCGCCGCGACGGGCCTTGGTTGGTGGCATGACGCCTGGGGGGCGGTGCTTCGCGGTGCCGCCCCCCTATGTCGGCGCGGCGCGAATTTCTTCGTCAACCTCTACAATCTGACGCTCAAGGTACCCTGGCTCATAGCGATCGTCCTGGTCGCCGCGATCCTGATCCGTGGGCTCACCGAACACGCGACCATCGTGGAGACGATCTCGGTTCCCAAGGCGCTGTCCGACCGCGGCTACACGGCTGAGATCGCAGCTCTGCGGCTTCGTGATTCCGTGATGAAGTTTTCTGATCGCCTCAACGCCCAGCGAAAGCGGCAGGACACCGCGCCCCGATCCAACGTCGTGGACACCGCGCTGCTGCCCGCCTTGCCCGACATCGCGCTCCATGGCGAGCTGCCCGACATCGTGGTCCCGACGGCCGGAATTTCGCTCGATGCCGTCATCGCGACATTGCGCACCTTGCTTCGCAGCACGCGCAGTCGTTCCATTTCCGGCGAGCTGACGATGCATCAAGACCGGCTGTGGCTGCGGCTGCGGCTGGATGGCCGCGAGTTCTACAGCAGCCCGGAGGGCGGCAATCCGGAGCTGCCCGACCAGTTGTTCGAGGTGGCGGCTCCGCAGGTCGCGAACGTCATCGAGCCGTACTTTTTCGCGGTGTGGCTTTCCAACAACGGCGACTTCGACGGCGCCTGGGCCGTAACCGACGACATCGTTTCTCGTTCCGTGAGGTCTGACAATGTCGCGTGGGCCTACAATCTGCGGAGCAACATGCTGCTGGGGCGCAAAGCTTACGATGCCGCTGCGCAGGAGGCGCGAAAGGCCATCGATTTCTACCCTGATTTCGTGATCGCGCATAACTCGCTTGGCGTGGTCCTGAGAGACCAGGGCAAGGTCGAGGAAGCCATTGTTGAATATCGCGAAGCGATCAGGATCGATTCAAAGTACGTATTTGCTCACGGCAACCTTGGCAACGCGCTGGCCAGTCAAAGAAAATTCGACGAGGCGATCGCTGAGTATCGCGAGGCGATCAAGATCGATCCCAAGTATGCGACTGGTCACAACAACCTGGGAATCGTGTTGAAAAATCAAGGGAAGGTCGACGAGGCTGTCATGGAGTATCGCGAAGCGATCAAGCTCGATCCGAAACAGGTACTTGCGCACAATAATCTCGGAGTCGTCCTCAGGGAGCAAGGAAAGCGCGACGAGGCGATCGCCGAATTCCGCGAAACAATCAAAGTCGATTCGAAGAATGTGTTTGCGCACAACGGTCTCGGAATCATGCTCAAGGACCAGGGAAAGATCGACGAGGCGATCGCCGAATACCGCGAGGCGATCAAGGGCGACCCGGGGTATGTCGCTGCTCACGGCAATCTCGCGATCGCGCTGAAAGATCAAGGAAAGCGCGATGAGGCAATCGCGGAATTTCGCGAAGCGATCAAGCTGGATCCGAAGCATGCATTTGCGCACAACGGTCTCGGACTCCTGCTGAAAGATCAGGGAAAGATCGATGAGGCGATCGCCGAATACCGCGAGGCGATCAAGAGCGACCCTAAATATTTCGCCGCCCGCAATAATCTCGGACAGGCGCTGAAAGGCCAAGGGAAGATCGACGAGGCCATCATCGAGATCCGTGAGGAGATCAAGATCGATCCAAAGTATGCCGTTGCGCACAACAACCTCGGAGTCTTGCTGAAAGATCAACGCAAGATCGACGACGCAATCGCCGAATTTCGCGTAGCGATTGGGCTCGATCCCAAATTCGCGCTCGCGCACGACAATCTCGGACTCGCGCTCAAGGACCGGGGCAAGATCGACGAGGCGGTCGCCGAATTTCGCGAAGCGATCACGAGCGACCCCAAGTATGCCGTTGCGCACAACAACCTCGGAGTCTTGCTGAAAAATCAAGGCAAGATCGACGACGCAATCGCCGAATATCGCGAGACGTTCAAGCTCGATCCGAAATACGCACTCGCGCACAACAATCTCGGCGTCGCGCTCAAGGACCAGGGCAAGATCGACGAGGCGATCGCCGAATATCGCGAGGCGATCAAGATCGACCCGAAGTATGCGGCTGCTCACAACAACCTCGGCGCTGCGCTGGAGAATCGGGGAAAGGTCGACGACGCAATCGCCGAATTTCACGCCGCCTTGGCGCTGGATCCGAACGATATGAGTGCGAAAACGAAGCTCGAGGCGCTTGAGTCCGCTCCGCACAACTAGGAAGCGCACGCGCCTGTTTCGAAATCAGGCGACGAATTCCGCCGCAGCCGCCTCCTCGCGCTGCGGTTGCTTTCCGAGCATCGGTCCGGGAGCACCGATCCACGGTTGTGCCCATTTGCGCCATGGATGATTGCCGTTTGACCCGGACAACGTTGGCGCGGGAGGTAAATTGTGGTTACCTGACGGGGATGGCCTGCGCTTGGCGGATCGTCGGATCAGCGGATGCATGCGCTCGCTATCGTTATAAGTCGATAAGGGGGCTGACATGGTCGACAAGTATCTTTCGCTCGATTGGCGGGCGATCCGCCGGGAATTGGCGGGCCGACCGAAAAAGTCGATTAAGCCCCCTGTGGATTGAGGACAAGGAGGGACAAACCCTCTGGACCGATCAACGTCAAAACCCCCACAGGAGCCTTTGATGACGCGTACGTCCTTTCTCGTCGCCACCGCTGCCGTGGCGCTCGCCACTGCTTGTCTTCTGACCACGGATGCCGATGCCGCACGGCAGGTCCGCCACACCGTGAACCGCGCGGCGTCGCGAACGGTCCATCACTTTGGCCCCGCCAATCGCGTCGTCCGGCGTAAAGCGGTCACTCACACGGCATCGCATCAGACCCGTCCGAACTTCGGTCGGCGGCATCAGATCTCGACGCATCAGAATGCGGGCAACACCCAGAACTTGCATGCCAAGTCGACGACGACGACCACCCAGGCCCACTCGGGGTCGGCGCAACTGGGTCTCGTCAAGAATCGCATCGCCAAAAGCGAGAAGACGAATCTCCAAAACACGGCGAACGCCGATCTGAAGGCGGGGAACGCCGACATCAAGCAGGCGAATGCGCTGACGAATGATGCCGCCGCGTTGCAAGCGAAGGCGAAGGTCGACAAAGGCAACAAGGCGCTGGAAGCGTCGGATCTCGGGCGCGCAAATGCGGACCTGAAGCAGGCCGCGAAGCTCAATACCCAGGGTCAGAACCTGCTGCACACCGGCGCGGCCGAGAACGCCGT
>DASXCK010000027.1:0-10059 GCA_036491235.1 Xanthobacteraceae bacterium
CATCGAGGCCGCAGCATGACCGCCCGATCCGGCATCAAGTCGATCGAAAAGCCATCGAGGATATTCGGCCGGCACCGTCGAGCAGCTCTCGAACGACCGATACAGGTCCGAAAACGCAAAATTTCAGCAGCCTGTTAGAGCTGGCGCGTATTGTCTTTGGCGAACCGCGTGTCCACTCCCGTTCAAGCCGAGAGCAGGCTTCGCCGGAACATGCACTAGAATCGCCGCCGTGCCAGGAATTCGCCGCCGTGGCGGAGGCCCTCCTGGTCGATTCCGTGCGCAATGCCGGACGAGATGTGCCATTCTGTAGGCACCTCGAGCTCGGCGAGATCCTGCGTGCCCTGCAGCAGCGCCTGCACCGGGATCACGTCATCGCGATCGCCGTGGACCAGCAACACCGGCGGCCGCGACGTGATCTCCGGCGCCACCGTTTTGGCCTCGGTATCCTCGGGCAGCACGAACAGGCCCGAATAGCCGACGACCGCGGCCGGCGTCTTGGCGCGCCGCAGCCCGACATGCAGCGCCATCATGGTGCCCTGGCTGAAGCCGACCAGCGCGAGCGCCGAGTCCGGCAGGTTGCGGCGTGCGAGCTCCGCGTCGAGGAAGCGATTAAGGATGGGCGCCGCCGCATTGACGCCGCGCCAGCGCTCGTCCGGATTGCGAAATGTGAGTTGAAACCACTGCCGGCCCGTCGGCGCGCCGCTGCACGGCTCCGGTGCGTGCGGCGAGACGAATGCGGCATCCGGGAGCAGCGGCTGCCAGACGCGGCCGAGCTCGATCAGGTCGTTGCCGTCGGCGCCGTAGCCATGCAGAAATACGACGAGCTTCTTCGCCGGACCGGCGCGCGGCTCGAGCCGTGGACCATCGAGATCGGCGGCCATCAATTGCTCCATGTTCACGTTGTCGGTGGGATCGGCACGGCGTCGCGCTTCTTGACCGCGCGATAGTAGGTCCACATCAGCAGTGCCGCCACCCCGCGCAGCGGCCGCCACGGCTCCGCGAGCGGGCCCATCTGCTTCTCGGTCGGCCGCGCCTTGAGATGGAACGCGAGCCGCATCGCTTCCTGCACGGCGATGTCGCCGGCCGGCCAGGCATCCGCATGGCCGAGGCAGAACAGGAGATAGATCTCGGCGGTCCACGGCCCCACTCCATGCAACGCCGTCAGCGCGCGGTGGGCATCGTCGGCGGGAAGGTCGGCGAGCGCATTGAGGTCGAGCCCGTCGCGGATCGCGACCGCGATGGCCTTCAGGGCGCGGATTTTCGCGCCGGACAGCCCGTGGCGCGCGAGCGTCGTCGCACGGGCGCGTCGGATTTTTTCCGGATGCAACGGATCGTAGGCTTTGGTCACGCGTGCCCAGATCGCGCCCGCGCTCGCGGTCGAGAGCTGCTGGTTGGTGATGATCTGCGCGAGCCCGGTGTAGCCGCCCACGCGCCGCCGCAGCGCCGGGCGGCCCGCGACGGCGAGCACCTGTTCGAGCCGCGGGTCCTGCTTGAGAAGCTGGCGCACGCCGGCATCGACATCGGCCTGGGTTTCGAGACGCAGCGTCAAATTCGTTCACCCCCGGTGCCGCGCAGGAGTTAAGTCAACGCTCGCATAGTGTAAAGGAAGGGACCCCTCGCATCTCGCATCTTGCGACCATGACGACATCGATTTTTCGCTTCGCGCCGAGCCCGAACGGTCATCTTCATCTCGGCCATGCCTATTCGGCGTTGCTCAATTTCGATCTGGCGCGGGTGCGCGCCGGCCGCTTTCTGCTGCGTATCGAGGATATCGATGCGACACGCTGCCGGCCCGAATACGAGACCGCCATTTACGACGATCTCACCTGGCTCGGGCTCGCTTGGGAGGCGCCGGTGCGGCGGCAATCCGAGCATTTCGCCGACTACCAGGCGGCGATCGGTCGGCTGGCCGCGCAGGGGCTCGTCTACGCAAGCTTCGAGAGCCGCGCCGAGATCGCCCGCCTGGTCGCGGCGCGCGAGGCTCACGGCACCTGGCCGCGCGATCCCGACGGTGCGCCGTTTTATCCCGGTGATGCGCGCACGATGTCCGCCGACGAGCGCGATGCACGCATGCGCTCGGGGGCGCCTTATGCGCTGCGGCTGAACATGGCGGCGGCGGTGGCGCGCATCGGTCTGCTGACCTGGCGCGAGCAAACGCTCGACAGCCGGATCGAGACGATCCCGGCCGATCCGGCCGCCTGGGGTGACGTCGTGCTGGCACGCAAGGAGATGCCGACGAGCTACCATGTGTCGGTCGTGGTCGACGATGCCGCGCAGGGGGTGACCGAGGTCGTGCGCGGGGCGGATCTCCAGGCCGCAACCAGCATCCATCGCTTGCTGCAAGCTTTGCTCGGTCTCGTCGAGCCGGTATATTTGCACCACAGATTGATCGCCGGCACCGACGGCCGCAAGCTGTCGAAATCGACGCAAGCGACCGGGTTGCGCGAGCTGCGGGCGAAAGGGGCCACGCCCGCCGAGATCCGGAGAATGGTCGGCCTGTAGTTTGTAGCCCGCACGTAGCGAAGCGAAATGCGGGGAAAGCCCGTCCCGGATTACCGCGCTTACGCGCCTCCATCCGGGCTACGCGCCGCGCCCCGTCCATGCGATGCTCCGGCCCGGGTGGGTCATGGCCAAGCGCGTTCGCAGGAAGACAAAAGCCAAAGCAAAAAGCCGCCGGCCGGCGTCGCGGCCGCGCGCCTCGACGCGCGCGATCGAGACCGCGCTGGCGGCTTTTGCGCATGACATCCGCACGCCGCTGACCGGCATCATCGCGATCGGCGAGCTGCTCTCGACCTCCGAGCTGGGCGAGCGCGAGCGGCGCTGGGTCGCGGCGCTCAAGGAAGCGGCCGAGCACATCGTCGCGCTGACCACCGTGACGGTCGACGCGGCGCGGGCCGGCCAGCGCCGCGTCGTGGCGCAGCGCGAGCGCTTCGACGCACGCGCGCTGGCGCAATCGCTCGCGGCGTCTTGTGCGGCGCGCGTGCAGGCCAAAGGGCTCGGCTGCAAGACCGCGATCGCAGCCGCGTTTCCCGGCCACGTGATCGGTGATCCGGTGCGCCTGCGTACCGCGGTCGAGAACCTGATCGACAACGCGGTCAAGTTCACGGATCGCGGCGACATCGTGCTGCGCATGTCGGCGACGCGGGTCGGCCGCGATCGCGCGCGCCTGTCGTTCGAGATCATCGACAGCGGCATCGGCATGACGGCGGTCGAGATCGGGCGGCTGTTTCGCCCCTTCGCGCAGGCAAACGAGAAGATCGCCCGCACCTATGGCGGCGCCGGCCTTGGTCTGGTGCTGGTGAGGCGCCTCGCCGAGGCAATGGGCGGCGGCCTCAGGGTGAAGAGCCGGCCGGGGCATGGCAGCACGTTCACGCTCACGGCCGTGGTCGGTGCCGACCGCGCAGCAGCCGGCATCGCGGACGGCGCCCGCGTCGCGCGCCGCGCCGTGCGCAGCCTGCGTATCCTGTGCGCCGAGGACAACCCCTACGGCCGTGTCATCCTCAAGACTATTCTGGGCGAGCTCGGCCACCGCGCCGAGTTTGTCGGCTCGGGCGAGGCTGCCGTCGAGGCGGCGGCGCGCGGCGGCTACGACGCGGTGCTGATGGACGTCGCGCTGCCGGACATCGATGGCGTCGAAGCGACGCGTCGCATCCGCGCGCTCGCCGGCAGCGCCGGCCGCACGCCGGTGATCGGCGTCTCAGGCCGCAGCAGCACTGAGGAAGAAGCACGCGCGCTTGCGGCCGGGGTGAACGGGTACATCACCAAGCCGATCAGTCCGAGCAAGCTGAACACCTATCTGTCGGCGCTTGCGGCGTCGTAAACGCGCGTTGATCCGTCATGGCCGGGCTTGTCCCGCCATCCACGTCTTGCTTTGCGGTTTACGCTGCACGACGCGGATGCCCGCATTCGCGGGCATGACGATGTCATTTGCCGGTTCTACGACGTTTTCGCATCCACGATCTCCACCAGATCCCTCATGATCCGGTTGAGCTCGAAATCTTTCGGTGTGTAGACGGCGGCGACGCCGAACTGCTTGAGCGCTTGCGCATCCTCGGGCGGGATGATGCCGCCGACCACGACCGGCACCTCGTCGAGCCCGGCCTCGCGCAAGCCGGCGACCACGTCCCTCACCAGCGGCAGGTGCGAGCCGGAGAGGATCGACAAGCCGACCACGTGCACGTCTTCCTTGCTCGCGGCCAGCACGATCTCGGCCGGCGTGAAGCGGATGCCCTCGTAGACTACATCCATGCCGGCGTCGCGCGCGCGCGCCGCGATCTGCTCGGCGCCGTTCGAATGCCCGTCGAGGCCGGGTTTGCCGATCAAGAATTTCATTCGCCGGCCGAGCTTCCGCGACACCCGATCGACGTCCGCGCGCAGATCGTCGAGACCGGTTGCGTCGTTGCGCATGCCGCGGCCGACGCCGGTCGGCGCGCGATATTCGCCAAAGCCTTCGCGCAGCACCGCGCCCCATTCGCCGGTAGTGACGCCGGCTTTGGCGCAGGCGATCGAGGCCGGCATGGTGTTGCGGCCTGTGCCGGCTGCGCGGGCGAGATCGGCGAGCGCCGCCTTGACGGCCTTGTCGTCGCGCGCCGCGCGCCAAGCCCTCAGCCGCGCGATCTGCTCGGCCTCGACGTGATCCGGCACGGTCAAGATCGACTCCTGGCCGGTCGAGAGCGGCGACGGCTCGCTCTCGACGTAGCGGTTGACGCCGACCACGGTCTGCTCGCCGCGCTCGATCGCCTCGATGCGCCGCGTGTTGGACTCGACGAGCTGCTGCTTCATGTAGCCGGTGTCGATCGCCGCGATCGCGCCGCCCATCTGGTCGATGCGCGAGAGCTCCTCGCGTGCCTCGCGCTTGAGCGCGGAGACCTTGCGGTCGACCTCGGCGGACCCGTCAAAAATGTCGCCGTAGTCGAGGAGATCGGTCTCGTAGGCGAGGATCTGCTGCAGCCGCAGCGACCATTGCTGGTCCCACGGCCGCGGCAGGCCGAGCGCCTCGTTCCACGCCGGCAGCTGCACGGCGCGGGCGCGCGCCTTCTTCGACAGCGTCACGGCGAGCATCTCGATCAGGATGCGGGCGACGTTGTTCTCCGGCTGCGGCTCGGTCAGGCCGAGCGAGTTGACCTGCACGCCGTAGCGGAAAAGCCGGTGCTTTGGATCGGTGACGCCGTAGCGCTGCACCGTAATCTCGTCCCACAGCTCCGCGAAGGCGCGCATCTTGCAGAGCTCGGTGACGAAGCGCAGGCCGGCATTGACGAAGAACGAGATGCGCCCGACCACGGCGCCGAATTCCTCGTCCGGCACCTCGCCCGAGGCCTTCACCTTGTCGAGCACCGCGACCGCGGTCGCCAAGGCAAAGGCGAGCTCCTGCACCGGCGTCGCGCCCGCCTCCTGCAAGTGATAGGAGCACACGTTCATCGGATTCCATTTCGGCATCTCGCGCGCCGCGAACAGGATCGTGTCCTGGGTGAGCCGCATCGAGGGCGCCGGCGGAAACACGTAGGTGCCGCGCGAGAGATATTCCTTGATGATGTCGTTCTGCGTGGTGCCTTGCAGCGCGGTTCGCGGCACGCCCTGCTCGTCGGCGAGCGCGACGTAAAGCGCCATCAGCCACGCCGCGGTGGCGTTGATGGTCATCGAGGTATTCATCGTGCCGAGCGGGATGCCGGCAAACAGCGCCCGCATGTCACCGAGATGGCAGATCGGCACGCCGACCTTGCCGACCTCGCCCTTCGCCTGGGCGTGGTCGCTGTCGTAGCCCGTCTGCGTCGGCAGATCGAAGGCGACCGAGAGGCCGGTCTGCCCCTTGGCGAGGTTTTGTCGATAGAGCGCGTTCGACGCGTGCGCCGTGGAATGGCCCGCATAGGTACGGAAAATCCACGGCGTGTCCCGCCGTGTCGTGCGGTCCGTCCCGTCGCGCGCTGCTCGTTCGTCGGTCAAAGGCTCCTCCGCGCGGTAAGCCGCTCGGCGAGCCTATTGTGCGCTGCGAAAGGCGCCGACGCAAATGACCGAAGGTCAGGTACGAGCGGACAATCAGGCGCGCCTGACCAATCTGAGGACCACCAGCAGGATCACGGCGCCGATCGTCGCGGTAATGATTGCGTCGACCCAGAAATTCACGCCGATGCGAATATGCAGGTAGGCGAACAGCCAACGCCCGATGAAGGCGCCGACGATGCCGATGATGATGTCGCCGATGATGCCGAGGCCCGTTCCCTGGACGATCTTGCCGGCCAGCCAGCCGGCAACCAGGCCGACGACCAGAACGACGATCAAACTGTTGGTGCCGAGCATGATTCCTCCCCGCGCGGCCAGCGTCGCCGCACGTGAATTGTGCGGGACGATCACGCGCCCCGCAAGAGCCGGTCGACGATTCGGCGAATGGCGTGTCGCGCGAGCGACAGCTAAATCGCTTTCGCTTCAAGTCACCTGCGCTTAATGAGCCGAAGGATGAGCAGCAGGATCACGGCGCCGATGAAGGCGTCAATGATGTCGCCGATGAATCCGCCGCCGATATGGATGCCGAGGCGCGGCAGCAGCCAGCCGGCGATGAGACCGCCGATGATGCCGACGATGATGTCGCCGATCAGGCCGAAGCCGCCGCCCTTGACGACCTGCCCGGCGAGCCAGCCCGCGATCGCGCCGACGATCAACCAGACGATAATGCCCATTTGTGTCCTCCCCGTGTGCAGCTTGCACGGGAGGACGATACCGCGATGGAACTCTCCTGTCAGCCGGTCGCGGCGGCTGCGGAATTGTTCGTTCGCCGGCCGTCGAGGGCGCGCCGGGCGAAAAGCAGCGCAATGATGAGGCTCGCGGCGAGACCGACCTGGGTGGTGGCCACGATATAGCTCAGCAGCAGGACGCCAGCCGCCACGAGCGCGGGTCCTTCGACGCGACGAAAGCCATGGGCGAGCGCATAGCGCAGCAGAAACGCCACCGGCACCGCAAGTGTCGCGAGGTCATAGGTGAATACATAAGGCGTCACCAGAACGGCGCCGACCGCGAGCGCCGCCGCCTTGAGTTCGAACGGCGCGTCGCTGCGCCAGAGCCACGTGATCGCGACCGCGATGGCGGCCGCACATCCGCCTTGGATCACCCACGCCAACGTCTCGCCGCCGCCGAGCGCGCGTACGAGGCCGAACAGGCTTTGCAGCTTGTTCCAGCCCATGTCGCCGTCGGTGAGCACTAGCCGGTTGGCGGTGGCGAGCGTCTGCGTCATGGCGAGCCATGGCGCGCTGCCGAATGCGACCCATGACAAGGCGGCGAGCGACACCGCCGTGATCGCCGCCGCGAAGAACGCACGCCAGCGGCCGGTGGCGACGAGCACCAGCGGAAACAGCACGCCGAACTGCGGCTTGTAGGTGAGGAGCCCGAGGCAGCATCCGGCGAGCAAGGGCTGGCGCTCGAGCAGCCCTAGCGCGCCGCCCATCAGGGCGGTGGTCAGGAATCCGTTCTGCCCGGCCGTGACGTTCCAGAGCGCGCCCGGAAAGCCGAGCGCGAACAGCCAGCCGGTCCGATGGCCGATGATGCCGCGGATGGCCGCCGCATAGGCCAACCCGGTCGCCGCGAGCCAGGCGAGGCCAGCCGGCACGAAAGGCAGCATTGCGGCGAGCGCCGCCGCGAACAGGAACGGCGGCGGATAGTGCCAGCGGTAGGCGCCCTCGAAGGCGTGGCCGACCGCAGCTTCTTGCACCTGATGATGAATGCTCCAGTCGTAGGCTTGCGCCGCGTGGCCCGTGAGCACGAGATGTCCGGCCGCCCATACGTTGACGAAGTCGTTGGCGATGCCGTGGCCGGTCTGGTCTTCGATGAAGAAGCCCTGAAAAAAGGCGCCGCCGAGAAAGACGACCTCCGACAGCAGCACCGCGAGCCCGATCACGGCGATCAGCCGGCGCGGGTCGGTCGAGGCAAGGGGCGGCGCGGCGGCGTCGAGCGTGGTCACGTCGGGTCCCGAATCTGGGTAGACCCACACCTACGCGTTGGCCGTTGCGGAACCTTTAAGCGACCAGAGAATTGTTGCACTGCAGCATCTTCTGGGTCACACTTCAACTCGGGAATGCCAACCCGTTGAAAAGCAAGTCGTCCGCCCGCCGGGAAGGACTGTCATGGCTGCCGCAACCAAGCTCAAAACATCCGTATCGCACGAGCCGAAGGACCTGTATGGCCTCGGCGAGGTGCCGCCGCTCGGCCACGTGCCGGCGAAGATGCACGCCTGGGCCATCCGCAAGGACCGCCACGGACCGCCTGAATCCTCCATGCGGCTCGAGGTGCTGCCGACGTGGCGGATCGCCGACGACGAGGTGCTGGTCTATGTCATGGCGGGCGGCGTCAACTACAACGGCGTGTGGGCGGGCCTCGGCGTGCCGATCTCGCCGCTCGACGTGCACAAGAACCCCTTCCACATCGCGGGCTCCGATGCGGCCGGCATCGTGTGGGCGATCGGCGCCAAGGTGAAGCGCTGGAAGGCCGGTGACGAGGTCATCGTCCACTGCAATCAGGACGATGGTGACGACGAAGACTGCAACGGCGGCGACCCGATGCTCTCGCCCTCCCAGCGCATCTGGGGCTACGAGACGCCCGATGGCTCATTCGCCCAGTTCTGCCGCGTGCAGTCACGGCAATTGATGACGAAGCCGAAGCATCTCACCTGGGAAGAGTCGGCTTGTTACACACTCACGCTCGCGACCGCGTATCGCATGCTGTTCGGCCACCCGCCGCATACGCTCAAGCCGGGCGACAACGTGCTGGTGTGGGGTGGGTCGGGCGGGCTCGGCGTGTTCGGCGTGCAGCTCGCCGCGGCCTCGGGCGCGAACGCGATCGGCATCATCTCGGACGAAGGCAAGCGCGACTACGTCATGCAGCTCGGCGCCAAGGGCGCGATCAACCGCAAGGACTTCAATTGTTGGGGCGCCATGCCGAAGGTCGGCACGCCCGAGTACGACGCCTGGGTGAAAGAGGCGCGCAAGTTCGGCAAGGCGATCTGGGACATCACGGGCAAGCGCGATGTCGACATCGTGTTCGAGCATCCGGGCGAGGCGACGTTCCCGGTCTCGTGCCTTGTCGTGAAGCGCGGCGGCATGGTGGTCTTCTGCGCCGGCACGTCGGGCTACAACATCACGTTCGATGCGCGCTACGTGTGGATGCGGCAGAAGCGCGTGCAGGGCTCGCACTTCGCGCACCTCAAGCAGGCGAGCGCCGCCAACCAGTTCGTGCTCGACCAGCGGATCGATCCGTGCATGAGCGAGGTCTTTCCCTGGGACAAGATCCCGCTCGCCCACCAGATGATGTGGAAGAACCAGCACAAGCCCGGCAACATGGCGGTGCTGGTCAATTCGCCGCGCCCGGGCCTGCGCAGCTTCGAGGACGTGATCGAGGCGGCGGGCGGCTAAGTCTTACGAGGACGTGGCTTCGCGCTTCACCCGCTCGTGCCGCGCTCTGCGGATCGCGTTGTTGAGCTCGCCGCCGTAGACGAAGATCGCCGCCGTCCAATAGAGGAAGACCAGTGCCACCATCGCGGAGGCGAGGCCCGCATAGGTCGACACATAGTTGCCGGCGAATCGCGCAATGTAGCGCCCGAAGCCGACGCCGGTGAGGATCCACAGCAACAGCGTCACCCCGATGCCGGGCATGACGTCGACGAGGCGCCGCCGGCCCGCCGGCAGCCACTTGTGCACCAGCGCGAGCGCGATGATCAGCACCACGGTGGCGATCACGTAGCGGCCGAACGTGAAGCTCTTCTCGATCGGCGCGAGCCAGGGCACATTTGCGACCAGCCTGTCCAACCCGCCGGTGGCACCGACGACCAGGAACGAAAGCGCGATCAGCGCCGCGGCGCCGACCAGCACGTAGCCGATCGATTCGAGCCGCAGCAGCCACCACGCCCGCACTTCCAGCTCGTCATAGGCGCGGTTGAGTCCGATGCGCAGGCTCTCGACGCCGCTCGAGGAGAAGTAGATCGCGAGTCCGACGCCGAACGTCAGCAGGCCGCCATGCGCGTTGGTGAGCACGTTCTCGATTTGCGCCGCGATCGGTGTGGCCACCGGCTTCGGCCATGCT
>DASXCK010000028.1:0-2892 GCA_036491235.1 Xanthobacteraceae bacterium
GCAAGCACCTGATCCCGAACGCCGTGTCCAAGCACGGCCTCTCCCAGGGTGAATGGTCGATCGATGACGACGCGCTGATGACGCTGATCCGCCGCTATACGCGGGAAGCGGGCGTGCGCAACCTCGAGCGCGAGATCTCCAGCCTCGCGCGCAAGGCCGTCAAGGAGCTGATGACCTCGAAGAAGAAGAGCGTGGCGGTGACGGCGGGGAACTTGGCCGATTACCTCAGCGTTCCGAAGTATCGCTACGGCGAGGTCGAGGATGAGGATCAGGTCGGCGTGGTCACGGGCCTCGCCTGGACCGACGTGGGCGGCGAGCTGCTCACCATCGAGGCCGCCATGATGCCCGGCAAGGGCCGCATGACGGTCACCGGCAACCTGCGCGACGTGATGAAGGAGTCGATCTCGGCGGCCGCGTCCTATGTGCGCTCGCGCGCAATCGCGTTCGGCATCGAGCCGCCGCTGTTCGACAAGCGCGATATTCACGTGCACGTGCCCGAGGGCGCGACCCCGAAGGACGGCCCGTCGGCGGGCGTCGCCATGGTGAGCGCGATCGTCTCGGTGATGACCGGCATTCCGGTGCGCCGCGACGTGGCGATGACCGGCGAGATCACGCTGCGCGGCCGCGTGCTGCCGATCGGCGGCCTCAAGGAGAAGCTGCTCGCCGCGCTGCGCGGCGGCATCAAGACCGTGCTGATCCCGGAGGAGAACGCCAAGGACTTGGTGGAGCTCTCCGAGAGCGTGAAGAAAGGCCTGGAGATCGTCCCGGTCTCGCGCATGGACGAGGTGCTCGTCCGCGCGCTCGTCCGCAAGCCCGAGTCGATCGAATGGGACGAGGCGGCCGCGAAGCCGATCGAGACTGCGGTCGAGACCGCTGTCGACGAGGAGCCGGGGCTCACGGCCCACTAGCGGCCCAGGCGGACAAAAAACATGCGGCGGCGCTTCGGTGCCGCCGCTTCTGCTTGCGGCTATTTTAAGCCCCTTGATGTGGCGGCGTGCCGCATCGTATTCGATGGGATGGGGCGTCATTTCATGAAGCGGGCGCGGTTCAGCAGGCAGAGCAGATGACACATCAGTCGACGGTGACCCCGGCGCCCCCCGCCCCCTCACGCGCCCGACGGATATTCGACGAACTCAAGGGCCTCGTGCTCACCGGCGCCATCATGCTGTTTGCCGGCACCGCCATCGGCCAGCCCTTCATCGTGCCGTCCGGCTCGATGGAACCGACGCTGATGATCGGCGACGAAATCGCGGCCGCGAAATACGCCTATGGCTACGGCCGCTATTCGGCGCCAATCGGCGTCATCCCGATCCACGGCCGCGTGATGGATCATCCGCCGGAGCGTGGCGACATCGTCGTGTTCGCGCTGCCGCGCGACCCGCGCCAGACCTACGTCAAGCGCGTGATCGGCATGCCGGGCGACCGCATCCAGATGCGCGGCGGCCAGCTCTTCATCAACGGCAATGAGGTCCCGCGCCGTCCGGCCGGCCCGGTTACGGTCGCGCTCGGCGGCGTCACGGTGCCGGCGATGAAGTACATCGAGACCCTTCCGGGCGGCCGGTCGCACGACATCATCAAGGTGGCGGAAGGCCCCCTCGACGACACCGCCGAGTTCAAGGTGCCGGACGGCCACTACTTCATGATGGGCGACAACCGCGACAACTCGCTCGACAGCCGCGTGAGCCCGCAGGAGGGCGGGGTCGGCTATGTCCCGGCCGAGAACCTGATCGGACGCGTCAATCGCGTGCTGTTCTCGATTACGCCCTTCGCCAACTGGTTCGACGTCATCACCGATCCGACCGACTTGCGCGTGTCGCGGCTGCTTCACGCCGTCGACTGATCGCTGCGGTCCGGCAGCGCTTGTCCGCTTGCACCGGGCCCGGCGCCGCGCGATACAAGGGGCAGGGCGGTTAGCTCAGTTGGTAGAGCATCTCGTTTACACCGAGAGGGTCGGCGGTTCGAGCCCGTCACCGCCCACCAGCCTTCGCGGGGCTTGCGCGCGCTTCGGCTCGGCAAGCCAGCCTTCGCGAACATCCACTTCTCAAGGGCAAAGAGAGAGGCGGAGGCTGCGGCGCCGCCGGCATTGATCGGCCATTAGGCCATGAACATCGTCTTCCGCCCCGTTACCGAGCACGATTTCCGCTACTGCGCGTCGCTCTATTCGCCGGCGTGGATGCCATCATCCGGCAATTTGATCTCGACATGGATGTGCAGACCGCGAGCTTTCGCGAGCGCTGGGACGCAGCCGAGGTCCGCACCATCACGCGCGACGGTGGCGACATCGGATGGCTGCAGACCGCCGCCGAGGCGGACGTCGTCCGTCTCTAGCAGCTTTTCGTCCGGCTCTGCTTTCGCATCACCGACGAGGACGCCCGCAAGTTCTACATGCGACGCGACAGGAGCCCGCGGCCGTCGGCGTGACAGGCCGGCGCTCTAACCAATCGAGCCGCCGGCGCAACGAAAAACCCCGACACGGACCCGGCGTGAGCCGGGGCCGCCTCGGGGGCCATTCAGATCAGACGTGAAGAGCGCTTAGACCGCGTCCTTGATCGCCTTGACGGGGCGGGCCCGGACGATCTTCCGCGCCGGCTTCGCCTTGAACATCATCTTCTCGCCCGTGAAGGGGTTCGTGCCTTCGCGCGCCTTGGTGGCCGGCTTCTTGACGACGACGAATTTGGCGAAGCCGGGGACGACGAACACGCCGGCCTTCTTCAGCTCCTTGTGGCCGACGGTCGCGAGCGTCTCCACAATGCCCTTGATGTCCCGCTTCGACATCTCGGAATGGTGCTCGCTGATCTTCTCGACCAGTTGCGACTTCGTGAGGTAGCTCGGCATTGCTGCATCCCTTTTTGGTGGTTGTTAAGACAGACGGGAAATCCGCCTGAATTCATC
>DASXCK010000029.1:0-20262 GCA_036491235.1 Xanthobacteraceae bacterium
CATCGAGGCCGCAGCATGACCGCCCGATCCGGCATCAAGTCGATCGAAAAGCCATCGAGGATATTCGGCCGGCACCGTCGAGCAGCTCTCGAACGACCGATACAGGTCCGAAAACGCAAAATTTCAGCAGCCTGTTAGAGCCGAATCGCAAGGCCACCCCGGGCATCTGGGCTTCCGCCTCGGTGGCTAGCCGATGACTTGGCTCACGGACAGGAGAGCGGTCATCACTGACACTATCAGACCCCCTACGACAAAGCTAATCACGATAATGGCAGCCGGTCCCGCGATACCGACTAACCTATCAAGACTGCGTTGCAGTTTGATTTCAAAGAACTCGGCGACGCGCGCCGCGACCATCGGCAGCTGTCCGGTCTCGTCGCCGAGCCGCAGCATGCGCACCGCCATGGCAGGCAACGTCGCCGTGTCGGCGAGCGCATCGGAAAACTTCGCGCCGTGGCGGACGCGGTCGACCGCGCGCTCCCATGTGGCGCCGTGGCCGGTCGACACCATCATATCGGCGAGGATACGCAGCGTCGGCGTGAGATTGACGCCGCTGCCGAGGAGGATCGAAAGGTTGCGGCAGAACAGGGCGGTACGATGGAACATCATGATCGAGTGCGCCAGCGGCAGCTTCGACACGCCGCGGAGGATTGCGGCGCGCACGCGCGGCCGCCGCAAGGCGAGCCAGATCGTCGCGATGACGGCGATCAGCGCCAACGCGACCGAACTCACGTGCGTGGTGACGAAATCGGAAAGATCCAGCAGCATGATGACGACCGAATCGAGCTTGGCGCCGAAATCGCGCAGCACCGTGCCGAATTGCGGCAGCACGAAGAAGAGAAAGAAGGTGAGCACGCCGCCCGCCGCGAACAGCACGAAGGCGGGGTAACGCAGCGCATCGGTGAGTCGGCGGCGCAACGCCTCGGCCCGTCCGCGCTCCTCGGCTAGCACCTCGAGCAGGTGGTCGAGCGTTCCTGATGCCTCGCCGACCCGCACCAACGCGACATAGATCGGCGGAAACAACTGCGGATGCCGGGACAGCACCTCGGTGAAGCTTTCGCCGCCGAGCACGCCGTCGCGCAGACTAGAGACGACCTGACGCAGCCGGCCGAGATCAATGTCGCCGGACAGGAGATCGAGCGCGTCGTTGATGCGCGCGCCCGCCTTGAGCAGGAGCGCAAGATCGCGCGTGAACACGGTCACGTCTTCGGCGGTGGGGCGGTTGAGAAACCCGAGCACCGCCCCCGGCGTCGCAGGCTTGGACGCTACGCCGTCATCGACGTAGAAGAGGCCGCGCGCCTCGAGCCGACGCGTGACTTCCTCGACGCTCGCCGCCGAGATCGTCCCGTTCGTTAGCTCGCCGCTCGCCGTGAGCGCGCGATAGCGAAAGCTTGGCACGCCTCACCCGATCGTTGTCACGCGCAAGACCTCGGCCGCCGACGTCATGCCGGCGCGACATTTGGCGATCGCGTCCTCGGCCATCGATGTCATTCCGCTACGCGCCGCGGCGGTGTGGATCAGCTTGGAGTCCGTGTTCTGGCCCATCAGCCGGCGAATCTCGTCGTCGAGCTGCAAGAGCTCGAACACGCCATTGCGGCCACGATAGCCGACGCCGCCGCAACGCTCGCAACCGACCGGCTCGCACACGGTCTCGCCGGGCGCGAAGCCGAGGATCTCATAGCGGGGGTCGGCCGCGATATCGCCGGGCCCGAGCACTTTGCGCACCTTACAGCGCTCGCACAGAACCCGCACGAGGCGCTGCGCGATGACGGCGCGCAACGTCGACTGCAGCAAGAAGGATTCGACGCCGAGGTCGATCAGCCGCGGGACGGCCGCGGCCGCGGTTTCCGTGTGCAGCGTCGTCAGGACCAAATGGCCGGTGAGCGCCGCATGGATCGCGATATTGGCGGTCTCCGGATCGCGCACCTCGCCGACCATGATCACATCCGGATCCTGGCGCACGAAGGAGCGCATCGCCGCCGCGAAGGTAAGCCCGATCGCGGGCTTGACCTGCGACTGGTTGATGCCGGGAATTTCGTACTCGACCGGATCCTCGATGGTGAGGATCTTCCGCGTCGGCTCGTTGAGGATCGACAGCATGGTGGCGAGCGTCGTGGTCTTGCCGCTGCCGGTCGGGCCGGTGATAACGATCATGCCGTGCGGCAGCGCGAGCAGCCGGGTCAACTTCTTCTCGTCGGCCGCCGCGAGGCCGAGCTTGCCGATGTCGAGGAGGCCGCGATCGCGCGGCAACAGGCGGAGCACCGCCGACTCGCCGTGCTGCGTCGGCATGGTGGCGACGCGGATGTCGATCTCGGCGCGGCCGACGCGCACGCGCGCCGCGCCATCCTGCGGCAGCCGGCGCTCGGCGATGTTGAGACCGGCGAGAATCTTGATGCGCGAAATCAGCGCCTGCGGCAAGGCGCCGACCGGCGTCGGCACGCTGCGCAAGAGACCGTCGACCCGCATGCGCACCACGAGGCCGCTGCGCCCGGGCTCGACGTGAATGTCGCTCGCCCGCAGCTCGGTCGCGCGCTCGAACAGATCATTGAGCGCGCGCACCGCGGGCGCGCCGCTCGCGAGATCGCGCAGGCTCTCGATGTCGTCGTCGGAATGCGCGAGCGCTGCGTCCGCCGCGGTCGCGCCGCCGGACTCGTCGTCATCGAGCCGCTCGCCCAGCACGGTCGCGATGTCCTCGAACGACGCGACCACGACCTCGACCGCTCCGCCGAGGACGATCTCGGCCGCCCGCAGCGCAGCCGTATCGGTCGGATCGGCGACGGCGAGCTTGGGCCCGTCCTCCCCTTCGAACGGAAAGACGGTTGATTCGACCAGGAAGCGCCGCGAGAACCTGCTGATGAGGCCGTTGGCGGCGAGGAGCTGGGGCAGCAGGATGCGCGGCCGATCCCAAAAGCGGGCCACCTCGTTGGCAAAGTCACCAACCGGAATTTGCGTCGACTCGAGGACTGCGCGAAGACTTATTTCACCGTTGAGTGGCTTTTCGCCCTTAGTTTTGCCCGGCACGGCCGTGGGCGCCGAGTACTTATCAAGTAAATACCTCCAAAACTCTTGGGTGGAGCTTTGTGACATGGGCGGGCACGTTACTCGATTATTGCACAAGAGCGTGACGATTACACGACAGGAATTCGCGCTTGACCACCTCTTAAGTAAGTTTTAACAATAGAACCTGTGGCTGTCAATTTTTCACGCGGTATTTCAATCGCGTGCAGGGGCTAGCGTTGGTCGGGCGCAGTCGGAGTAGCGTAAGAGTCTCACGCAGCCGCCGGATGCGGCGTCGCGTAGCGTGGGGGTTTTGCTTCGTCGTCGCCGGGGCGCTCCTCGCAGCCTGCAGCGTCGTCCCATTGGACAGCCGGCAGGTCGACCCCAGGGACAACCGTCCGCCGAACGTGATGGATCATGTCCGCTCCCTCGACCTGCTGCCGCGTTTTCCGGCGAACGGAGGGTCGGCAACTCCGAACACCGCAAGCGGGTCGGGGCCAGCCGTGTTCGCCGGCACCGGCGGCGGCCAAACAACGGTCGCCGAGCCGGCGTCACCGGACGCCGCCGCGAACGGCGACGGCTATGACCTCAATTTCGAGAACGCACCGGTGGCAACGGTCGCCAAGGTGGTTCTCGGCGACATCCTCGGCGTCGGCTACACGATCGACCCGCGCGTGCAGGGCACCGTGACGCTCGCGTCGGGGCGGCCGGTGCCCAAATCGGACATCCTGTTCGTGCTCGAGAACGCGCTGCGGCTGAGCAACGTTGCGCTGGTGCACGATCGTGCCGGCTACCGCCTGATGCCGGCCGGCGATGCGATCGGGTCCGGCAGAATGGACAGGATCGCGACCGCCCAGCCCGGATACGGAATCACCGTGGTCCCGCTGCACTACGTCTCGGCGCAGACCATCATCAAGCTGGTCGATGGCTTCGCGACCAAGCCGGGCGAAATGCGCGCCGACGCCGCCCGCAACCTCCTGATCCTGCAGGGCAGCGGCGCCGAGCGGCAGAATGCGCTGGAAATCGTCGCGAGCTTCGATGTCGACTGGATGCGCGGTCAATCGGTCGGCATCTTCCCGGTGCACAACAGCACGCCGGATCCGGTCATCACCGAGCTCGAGAAGATCATGGACAGCGGGGATGCGGGGCTCGGCCACGGGATGGTCAAGTTCCAACCGGTTGCCCGCATGAACGCCGTCCTCGTGGTGAGCCGCAAGCCGGAATTCCTGCGCGCTGCCGGGCAATGGATCAATCGCCTCGATCATTCCGACACGGCTGGCACCAATCTGCGGGTCTACAAGCTGCACTATGGCGATGCGCGCCACATCGCGACCCTGCTCAGCCAGATCTTCACCGGCCACTCCCCGAGCGGGCTCGATTCCGCCAACGGACAGATCGCGCCGGGCTCCGGGCTCTCGAGCTCGACGTCAGGCCCGCTTTCCGCACTGAGCGCGCAGCCGTCCAGCACCTCAACGTCGGCGTCAACGACGACGACCACGACCGCGACGGCCTCGCCGACCACGCGTACGCCGACAACCGGCGGCAACGACGCCCGGCAGCAGAATGGCGGCCCGGGTGGCATTTTTGGCGGCGGGAACGACACCGGCAACGGCGGCAACGGTCCCGGCGTGATGCCCGACGTCCGCATCACCGCCGACGTCACCAACAATTCGGTCCTCGTCTATGCCAACCACGAAGCGCAGCGGGTCGTCGAACAGACGCTGCGGCAGATCGACCGGCCCCAGCTGCAGGTCGCGATCGACGCGACCATCGCGGAGGTGACGCTGAACGATCAGCTCAATTATGGCGTGCAGTTCTACCTGCAGAGCCATCCCGACAAGGGCTCGATCATCAACAGCATCGGCGGCGCGGTGCTTGCACAGCAGCTGCCTGGCTTCAATTTCCTGGTCGGCTCGGCGGCGACGCCGAACCTGATCCTCAACGCCCTGCACACCGTCACCGACGTGAAGGTGCTGTCCAATCCCTCGCTCGTCGTGCTCGACAACCAGCAGGCGACGCTGCAAGTCGGCGACCAGGTGCCGATCTCGACCGGCAGCGCGACCGTGCTCACGGCGAACAACACCGTCGTCAACACGATCGACTACAAGAACACCGGCGTCATCCTGCACGTCGTGCCACGCGTCAATCCCAACGGCAACGTGGTGCTCGACATCGAGCAGGAGATCAGCGCCGTGCAGCCCGGGACGGCCGCCACGCAGCTGACGCCGACCATCACCGAGCGCAAGATCAAGAGCTCGATCGCGGTGCAGAGCGGACAGACCGTTCTGCTCGCCGGCATGATCCAGGACACCGAGAACATCACCAAGAACGGAATTCCGCTGCTCGACGAGATTCCCAAGGTCGGCGACTTCTTCGCGAACAACAACAAGACCGTCGCGCGTACCGAGCTCATCATCTTCATCCGGCCGCAGATCATCCGCAACCCGGTCGACGCCAGCGCGGTCGCCGAGGAGCTACGCACCAAGTTGAACGGGCGCCTGATCGGATCGAACGATCACGAGCACGAGCGGGGGACGGTCGAGAGCCCGCCGCCACAGTTCCACTGACGGACCGCGATGGCGTCGCGCATCGGACTAGGCCGGCGCGCGAGGCTCGCGCGCGGCACATTCACCATCGTCTCGGTCGGCGCCGCGATCGCGAGCATCCTCGTGGCGCCTGACGCGCGCGGCGTACTGGGTGCCGGGCTCGCGCTCCTGATGTGCGCGATCGCGCTTTACGACGCGCGCTACTTCCTCATTCCAGACTGGCTGAGCGCGCTTGCCCTGCTGCTGGCGATCGCACATGCGGCGACCCTCGACCCGTACGCGCCGCTTGCCCCGATCCTCATCGCGCTCCTGCGCGCCGCCATCACGGGCGGTCTGTTTCTCGGGCTCAAGCTCGGTTACCGCTGGTGGCGCGGTCACGACGGCATCGGCATGGGTGATGTGAAGCTCGCGGCCGTTGCCGGCGCGTGGGTCGACTGGTTTGCGCTCGCCATTGCGCTCGAGCTGGCGGTTTTGGCAGCGCTCGGCGCCTACCTGTTTCGCCACTATGTCGCGAGACGCCCGATGCGCGCGACGAACGCTCTGCCCTTCGGGCTCTATCTCGCGCCGGCGATCTGGGTTGGCTGGTTCCTGCAGGCGACCGTGCTCGCGACGGTGCTCGGCCCCTGAGATCGCGGCGGACCAGCCACCTCAAGGATGGGCAATAACCACCGGCCGCTCGCGCACCGCGACCCATTGCAGCGCCAGCACGCGTGCCGTGCCGATCTCGCCGCGCGTCATCTTGGCCGCCAACGCATCGCGCAGGTGCGTGTAGTACTCGCGCGTCGCCGGCGGCGCATGCGCGGCCGCGAGGTTGAGCCACTTGTGCGCCACGATGTAGTCCTGCGTGACGCCTAGTCCCTTGTCGAAGAGCAGGCCGAGCCGGCACTGCGCGTTGACCTCGCCCTGGTTGGCGGCGCGCCGATACCAGTAGGCAGCCGTCAGATAGTCCTGCGGGACGCCGCGTCCGGTCTCGTACATGAATCCAAGGTAGGACTGCGCGCGGGCGTTGCCGATTTCGGCCAACGGTCCGAAGATCACGGCCGCGGCGTTGTAGTTATGGCGATTGAAGGCCGCAATCCCGGAACGAAGCGGGGCCGCCGGCGCAGGCGCAGCGAGGGCCAGCGCAAAGACGAGACAGGCGGCGATTCGGGCGGCAGTTCGTGCGACAGTTCCCATGGATCGAGTTTTCCTGCGCCAGCTCCCGTGGAGCACATTCCGTTCTCAGGCGGCCGAACACGCGGCGGATTTCTTCACGGCGCACGTTCCGCCGGAACATGCGCCAGATGATTTGCGCCCACATGACATCCGCAGCGCATCAAAGCATGTCGCCGTAGACCCGACAATGGACCGCACCCGCCGCCGCGTGGCGCTTTTTGGCGCCGAGGTTCATTGCTGCCCCGGCGTGCGCTTGGTAGGATTGAGGTCACGGCGATGCCCCATTCCGATGGATTGAAGGACGAGGGCCCAGGCCGGGGGCGCACTACGACTGAACATGCAGGAAGCCGAGGAGACAATCCCGGGGAACGTGGGCCTGATCCGTCGCGAGCCGCGTGACGCACCGATCCTGTCTGTGGTCCTGCCGAACTACAATCACGGTAGCCTGATCTCGCGCGCCGTCACCGCCCTGCTCGCGCAGGAACGAGTGCCGGACGAGATCGTCATCGTCGACGACGGCTCGACCGACGACAGCCTGCAGGTCATCGAATCGCTCGCAGCCGGATCGAAAACGATCCGCGTCATCGCCAACCGGACCAACGAAGGCGCGACCGCCGCATTGTCGCGCGGCCTCGCCGCGTGCGAGGGCAAGTACGTCTACTTCGCCGCCGCCGACGACTGGGTGCTGCCGGGCTTCTTCGCGACCATGCTTGCGATGCTCGAGCGCCATCCGGGGGCGGGACTCGCCTGCGGGGAGTCGAACCTCGTCTCCGGTCGCACGGGCAAACCCATCGGCGTGCGCCCGGTCGCGCGGCCGAGCAACCGCGAGACGTATTTCGCACCGGCCGCGACAACGGCGCTGCTCATGCGGGCGGACAACTGGATCCTGACAGGGAGCGCGATCTTCGTACGCGAGCACGCGGTCGCGGCGGGCGGGTTTGCCTCCGACCTCGGCTCGTTCGCCGACGGCTATCTCGGGCGCAAGGTCGCGCTGACGCACGGCTTCTGTTTCGTCCCGCGCATCATTGCGACCTGGCAGGTGTTCGATGACAGCCTCTCGCGCGAGACCGCCTCGGATCCCGCGGAGGCGCAGCGCGTGCTCGCCAATGCGCTTCGGCGCTTCGCACAGGATCCGGTGTTCCCGGCGTGGTACGGCGCGCTGTTCTCCCGCCGCCTGCGATTCGGGATCGCGCGGCTGGCGGTTTCGACGCGCCCGATAAACATGGCGATCCTTGCGCAGGCGTCGTTGAGCCGCCCGGCCGACCGGCTGCTCCTGTCCGCCGCCGCCCGCCTACCCGCAGTCGGGCCGGTGCGCGCGATCCTGCTCGGCTGGTTGTGGCTGCGGTTCTGGCCGATGAACCCCTGGCTGGTGCTGCGCAGCGCGATCTGGCGCTACTTCACGCGTGCATCGTCATGAGCGATATGCGATTGCTTGCGGCGCAAACCACCGGAACCTGACGGAACACGAAGTGTGACGAGCGCGCAGACGAGCATCCGGACGCTTCAATCGCACGATCCGCGCGACGCCATCGGCCGCGACCTTTATGACGGCATCCGCAGCTGGCGTCTGTGGACGATGCTCGGCTGGAACGACATCCGCCGGCGCTATCGCCGCTCCGTCCTCGGACCGTTCTGGCTGACGATCAGCATGAGCCTGCTGGTTGCGGCGCTGGGCTCGTTGTACGCCCAGATCTTCCACATGGATATTGCGAGCTACCTGCCTTACCTGACCCTCGGCTTCATCGTCTGGGGCTTCATCTCGGCGACGATCAAGGATTCGTGCCAAGCCTTCTGGTCGCAAGGCGAGATGATCAAGCAGATCCGCGTTCCATTCACGGTCTACGTGCTGCGGATGGTGTGGGGGCATTTCATCGTGCTGCTGCACACCATCATCATCATCGTGCCGATCTGGATCTATTTTCATCATTGGCCCGATCGCACGGCGCTGATGGCGATCCCCGGCCTCCTCGTCATCGCCCTCAACCTCGCGTGGGTGGGCGTCGCGCTCGCGATCCTGAACACGCGATTCCGCGACGTGTCGCAGATCGTCGAGACGGTGCTGCAGATCACGGTGTTCGCGACGCCGATCATGTGGCCGGTGAGCGCGCTGGGCAACGATCGCCGGTTCATCGCCGACGTGAACCCGATGTATCACCTGATCGAGCTGGTGCGCGCTCCGCTGCTCGGCGAGGCGCCGAGTACGCTGTCGTGGCTCGTCGCGCTCGGCGTCGCGGCGGCGGGCTTGCTGCTCGCCGCGCTGCTGCTTCGACACGTCGACCGCCGCATCGTCTATTGGCTGTGAGAAGGCTCCCACCATGGCCCTGATCGCCGCCCGCGACGTAAAGGTCGACATTCCGATCTATGACGTGGCGTCGAGCTCGCTGCGCAAGTTCCTGCTCAACCGCGCGGTCGGCGGCCAACTGGCGCGCCAGGGCTCGCACATCGTCGTACACGCTCTCAAGAATGTGAGCTTCGAGGCTCACGACGGCGACCGCATCGGCCTCATCGGCCACAACGGCGCCGGCAAGTCCACGCTGCTGCGCGTGCTGTCCGGTACCTATCCGCCCAGCGGCGGCGTCATCGACGTGCAGGGCCGCGTGTCGCCGATGCTCGACAACACGCTCGGCATGGACGCCGATGCGACCGGGCTCGAGAACATCCGCATGTGCGGGCTGCTGCGGGGAATGACGCATCGTCAGATCGACGAGAGCATGGACGACATCATCGCGTTCACCGAGCTCGGCGATTACCTCAAGATGCCGGTGCGCAGCTATTCGAGCGGCATGCTGCTCCGCCTCGCCTTTGCGATCGCCACGGTTCCGCATGCCGAAATCCTGCTCATCGACGAATCGATCGGCGTGGGCGACGAGCATTTCTTTCACAAGGCTTACGAGCGGCTCAGCGCGCTGGTGAACCGCTCCCGCATCCTGGTGGTGGCATCGCATTCGCAGGCGATGATCCGGCAGCTTTGCAACCGCGCGCTCTGGCTCGACGCAGGCACGGTCGTCGGCGACGGCAAAGTCGATCGCGTCCTCGATGCCTACAGCAAGTGGGATCATTCGCTCCTCGCCCGGCCCGCCGACGAGACGCGCCACACCGCACCGGCCGCCGATTAACCGACGCCCGAGCCGACGCGGTCGCTGGGGTGCAACGGACCCGCCTAAAAACCGTCGCTTTTCAGTCCGTCCATCCGCGAATCGCGTTATGGTTGAGCGGGCCGCGACGAGGTACAGCGGCGACGGGCATTCATGGCGGCGGGGAAAGCACGATTGGGAGCAGCGCGCCACGCCGGCTTGCCGGCCGGGAAGGGCGATTCTGTGCCGCGCAACGTCATCCTCTTCATAGCGGGGCTCGGGGTTGTCTGCCTGTCGTTCTGGATCACGCTGATCATCATCGACAGCAGGGCCGAGTATCGCGCCAGCGACGTGCGTCTCACGGACGTGCCTTTGACCAGCGAAGACGGATCGCCGCGAAGCACGCGGGCGAGCAAGATATCCGACCTGCTCCACCCGCCCATCTTGCCTTCGCTCGCTGCCGGCTGGGACGGTCTCGAAGGACTGAATGCGCTGGTGATGGGTCCGGGACCGACCGGGGGCGGCAATCTGGCGATCAGCCTCGTCGCGACCCGCGACGCCGGCCGTCATCGGCTCGGCCTCTTCCTCGCGCGGATTCCGCCGAACCGGCCGCTCCACGCCACGGCCTGGATCAAGGCGCCACAAGGAACCCACGTCGCCATCGACGCGCGGGACGGCCAAGACCCCGGGCATCCGGCGCCCCACACCGGGACGGCCGTGCTCGAGCTGTCGCCCCCGAAAGTCCTGGCCTCGAGCGGCAATATGCACACGGCAATCGGCGCGGGGCCGAGCGGCTGGGTGAAAATCCCGGTCGACGTGCCCTCGAGCAACGGGGTGCTCGTGATCTATTTCGGTCTTCTCGGGCCCGGAAACGCTCCCGAATTCAGCGGCTCCGGCGAGAACATGATCTTCGGCGGCATCGAGCTTACCGTGGGTTGAGCTCCTCCAATTTCATTGACATCGACGCGGACCGGGATGGAACCCGGCAGGACAATCAAAATATTGAATTCACTGTAGCTATGATGCAACATCCGACCGGGGGGCGGATTTCTGCTGATTCTTCCTCAGGTTGAATACGATTTTCCGCTCGCGAGCCGACGCATGGCCCACGGCGTCGGCCCGGACCAGGCCTCCTGCATCAGCATGCACGGTTGGAGCAGGCCATCGCGTCGACTATGCTCGATCAGAGGTGGGCGGGGGAGCGTATGGGTTTCGACGTCGTGACCGGCGGAGGTGGCTTTATCGGCAGCCATCTGGTCGACCGGCTGATTGCAGGCGGCCGATCGGTGCGCGTGATCGACAGCTTCGTTGTCGGTCGCCGCAGCAACCTACGTCAGCACGAGGATAATCCGCAGCTCGTTATCGTGGAGGGCGACGTGGCCGACAAGGCCACCGTCATGCGCGCCTGCGCGGATGCCGAACGCGTGTTTCACCTCGCCGCCCGCGCCGACATCGTTCCCTCGATCCAGGAGCCGGAGGCCTATTACCGCGCCAATGTCGACGGCACGTTCAATATCCTCGAAGCCGCGCGCGCCCACGGGGCGAGGCGCTTCGTCTATGTGGCGTCGTCCTCCTGCTACGGCATTCCCGAGCAGTACCCGACGCCCGAAACGGCACCCGCCGATCCGCGCTATCCCTATGCGCTGACCAAATATCTCGGCGAGCAGCTCGTGCTGCATTGGGCCAATGTCTACCGGCTGCCGGCCGTGTCGGTGCGCCTGTTCAATGTGTATGGTCCGCGGGCGCGGACCAGCGGCAGCTATGGCGCGGTGTTCGGCGTGTTCCTCGCCCAGCTCATCGCCGGCAAGCCGCTCACGGTCGTCGGCGACGGCGAGCAGACCCGCGACTTCACCTTCGTAAGCGACGTGGTCGACGCGCTGCTCGCCGCCGCGGCGAGCGACCGGATCGGCGAGGTCTACAACGTCGGCAGCGGGCGGCCGGTGAGCGTCAACGAGCTGGTCCGCCTGCTCGGCTCGCCGCCGACGGTGGCGATCCCGAAGCGTCCGGGCGAGCCGGATTGCACCTGGGCCGCTATCGACAAGATTTGCGCGCAGCTCGGCTGGACGCCGCGGGTCGACTTCGCCGAGGGTGTTCGAATCATGCGCGAGAACATGCATCAATGGCGTGACGCGCCGGTTTGGACGGCGGACCGGATTGCCGAGGCGACGTCCGACTGGTTCCGCTGTCTCGGCGACTCGCGCGCCGAAATGCACGAAGGGGGCGTGACATGACGGATCCGAAAGTCGTCCCACTGGCGCGGCCGGGCTGGAGAGAGCCCGAAGCGTCGTGGCAAGAGGCCCCCGGCCCACGGCGGAAGATCATGAGCGTGCAGGACGCGGCGGCGGTGGTCCAGCGCATGCGGCACGCCGGCAAGCGGATCGTCCAGGCGCACGGAACCTTCGACCTCCTGCACGTCGGGCATGTCCGCCACTTGCAGGCGGCGCGCGAGCTCGGCGACGTACTCATCATCACGGTCACGGCCGACCGCTTCGTCAACAAGGGGCCCGGGCGCCCCGCCTTCGCCGAGAACCTGCGCGCCGAGATGCTGGCGAGCCTCGAATACGTCGATATCGTCGCGATCAATCCCGAGCCGGACGCCGTCGGCGCGATCATGACGATCCAGCCGCATGTCTACGTGAAGGGCCAGGACTACGAGAAGGCCGAGGAGGACGTGACCGGCAAGATCGTCGCCGAGCGTCAGGCCGTGGAACAGCATGGCGGGCGCATCCACTTCACCCACGAGGTGATGTTCAGCTCGACCGAGCTGATCAACCGGCACTTCAACGTGTTCGATCCGGCGGTGTCGCGCTATCTGCACGGCATGCGCGGCAACGGCACGCTCGCCGAGGCGGTCGAACTGATCGAGCGCATCCGCGACTACCGCGTGGTGCTGATCGGCGACGCCATCATCGACGAGTACCAGTACGTGGTTCCGATGGGTAAGCCACCCAAGGAGAGCGTCATCGCCAGCCGCTACCAGAACCGCGAACTCTTCGCCGGCGGCGTGTTCGCGGCCGCGAACCATGTGGCCTCGTTCTGCAGGAAGGTCGACGTGATCACCTGCGTGGGCGCGACCGACAGCCACGAGGAGCTGATCCGCAGCAGCCTGCGGCCGAACGTCGAGCTGCATGCGCTGCGGCGCCCGGGCGCACCGACGACCCTCAAGCGGCGCTTCGTCGATCCGACCTCCATGCGCAAGCTGTTCGAGCTCTACGTGATGGACGACAGCCCGCTGCCCGACGAGATGCAGGTGGAGCTCGACCGGCTCATTTCCGCGATCGCGCCGAAGGCCAACGTGGTTATCGCCACCGACTTCGGCCACGGCCTGATCGGCCCCTCGGCGGTGCAGACCCTGGTCGAGTATTCGCCGTTTCTCGGCGTCAACGCGCAGAGCAACAGCGCCAACATGGGCTACAACCTGGTCACGCGCTACCCGAAGGCCGACTATGTGTGCATCGACGCACCGGAGGCGCGGCTTGCGGCCAGCGACCGCACGTCGCCCATCGGCGAGGTGGCGCAGACGATCGTCGACGAGTACGTCGACTGCGGCAAGATCATCATCACACACGGCCGCAACGGATGCGTCACCCATGAGCGCGCCGGAATAACCCATACGATCCCGGCCTTCGCGCGCAACGTGGTCGATACGGTGGGCGCCGGCGACGCGTTCCTCGCGATCACCGCGCCGCTGGTGGCGGCCGGCGGCGCGATGGACAAGGTCGGCTTCATCGGCAACGTGGTGGGCGCGCTCAAGGTCGAGATCGTCGGCCACCGCAAGCCGGTGGAAAAGCCGTCATTGATCAAGGGCATCACTGCCCTGCTGAAATGACCGGCGACGACTCCAGGCGCATGAATTACCTCGCGGCGGCACGCTTGCGCGCGCCGGCGTGGGGCAGGCACCAAATAAGCTGACAGGTAACGCGCATGCCGCATCCGTTCCAACATGTGCTGGTGACCGGCGGCGCCGGGTATGTCGGGTCGAACCTCGTCCCGAAGCTGCTGGCGGCCGGTTATCGCGTCACGGTGCTCGATCTGTGCATCTACGGCGACGTGCTCGCACCGCACCCGGACCTGCGCATCGTCAAGGGCGACCTGCGGGAAGCCGCCGACGTGGCGGCGGCGCTCACGGCGTGCGACGCCGTCATCCATCTCGCGTGCATCTCCAACGATCCCTCGTTCGACCTCGACCCGACGCTCGGCCGCTCGATCAACTACGACTGCTTCCGCCCGCTGGTGCGGGCCGCCAAGGACGCCGGCGTCCGGCGCTTCGTCTACGCCTCCTCGTCCTCGGTCTACGGCATCAAGAACACCCCGGACGTGCACGAGGCCCTCGCGCTCGAGCCGCTCACCGACTACTCGAAATTCAAGGCGATGTGCGAGGACGTGCTGATGGCCGAGCGCGAGCCCGGCTTCGTCACCGTCATCCTGCGGCCCGCGACCGTGTGCGGCTTCGCGCCGCGGCTGCGGCTCGATCTCACGGTCAACATCCTGACCAACCTCGCGATCAACAACGGGCGGATCACGGTGTTCGGCGGCAACCAGCTGCGGCCGAACCTGCATGTCGAAGACATGACCGACCTCTACCTCATGCTGCTGGAAGCGCCCGATGCGGCGGTCGACGGCAAGGTGTGGAATGCCGGCTATCACAATCTCAAGGTCATGGAGATCGCCGAGAAAGTGCGCGGGGAGATCGGCCCGAAGGTCGAAATCGTCGTGACGCCGACCGACGACCACCGCTCCTATCACGTCTCGTCCGAACTCATCCGCCGCGACCTCGGCTTCGCGGCCCGGCGCACGGTCGAGGACGCGATCATCGACCTGCGCGACGCTTTCGCGGCCGGCAAGGTGCCGAACTCGATGAACGACGACCGCTACTATAATATCAAGCGCATGCAGGCCCTGCGGCTGCGTTGAGCATGCTCTCGAGACGTGGCGACCGGTTTCGGAAAGGATCACGCTGCAGCGGTAGCTGCGCCGGGTCGCAGCAATCCCGGCGGGGGAACGGTCGGAATGCGAGCGCCGTCTGAAGCCGATGTCCTGCCCGAGGGCGCTGCCGCGCCGCGGCCGCCCGTGCGGGCCGTGACGGTGCTGATGCCGGTCTGGGGCTATCGCTTCGTCAGCCAGTTCCTCGAATTCTCCCTGCCCACCCTGCTGGCGCCCGGCAACCTGCCGGCAGTCGCGGCGGCGCTGCCCACCCGCTTCGTGCTGCTCACCAGCGAATCGGAAGAATTGCTGATCCGCGCCAGCCCGGCATGGCACCGGCTCGAGCAGACCTGCACGGCAGAGATCCGCCGCATCGACGATCTGATCACCGACGGGAACCACAGCGCGACCATTACGCTCGCCTTCGCACGCGCGGTGCGGCAGACCGGCGAAGCAATGCTCGACACCGCGTTCATCTTCCTGGTGTCGGACTATCTGGTCGCCGACGGCTCGCTGCGCAGCGTGGTCGAACGCATTCGCGGCGGCGCGAGCGGCGTCGTCGCCGGCAACTTCCAGATCATCGCCGAGGACGCGATCCCGCTGCTGCGGCGGCGGATCGACCCGAACTCGACCGTCGTCGCGCTGTCGCCGCGCGAACTGGTCAGATGGTCGCTCGCGCATCTGCATCCCGCGACCGTCGCCAACATGGTCAATTTCGGGCTCAGCCACAACGCCCATACCAACCGGCTGTTCTGGCGGGTCGACGAGAACACGCTGATCGGGCGCTTCTACCTGATGCACATGATCGGCATCCGCCCGGAAGTGACGGACTTCGTCGTCGGCGCGTCGTGCGACTATTCGTTCATTCCGGAGATGTGTCCCTCGGGCAACGTCGTCGCCCTCACCGACTCGGACGACTACCTCGTGGTCGAGATGCAGCCGCGCAGTCACGAGAGCAAATGGCTGCTCCCTGGACCGATCGAAGCGAAGCCGCTTGCCAACAGCCTCTCCGAATGGACGACCGAGCAGCACCGCGGCAATGCCGCGAACACGCTCGTCTATCACGCGGGCGAGCCGCCGCTGTTTCTCGCCGCGGCGGTCGCGGAGGCCGACGCCTTCGTAGCCGAGGTGCGCGGCCTGTTGTCGCCGGAGCCGCATCCCTTCCGCCATCATCACTACTGGATCGGCTCGCTCGCCTCGAACCGCGCGCAGACGCGGCGCCCGCTCAGCCGCGAGGACTGGCAGTTCCTGCTCGGCGAGAGGGCGCCACGCGGGCTCGCCGCGACGCTGTGGCGACTGCGCGCGAAGTTCTTCGGATCGGCACCCGACGTGACCCGACTGCATCCGCGCTGGCCCGACTACGGGCTGCCCCTCAATGCACTGAAGAAGATCATCGCGCAAAACGGCCGCACGCTGCTGGTCGCGCCGCAGCCGGCGGCCTTCGCGCGCTGGCTCACGCGCACCGCCGGCGATATCTTCACGCTCGAAGTGGCGCGGCTGCCCGAACTGCCCGAGGAGGAAGAACGCGCGCTCGCCGGCAGCTTCAACGCCTGCCTGATGATCTTGGGCGAAGGCATGCTCAAGTCGGCGGACGAGTTCATTGCCCACGCCGCGCCGCTGCTCGTCCCGGGCGGGCAGTTCATGATTCTGGTCGCCAACGAGCGCGGTTTCGCGGATGCGGCGACGTTCGGCCGGGAATTCGCCCAGCAGTCGGCGCGCCTGCTCGATACATCCACCTGGGTGACCGATATCCACTACGTGCCGGCGAGCCGGTTGCGCTGGGCGAGCTATCGGGCGCTCGGCAACGTGCTCAAGCGCGGCGATGCGGCCGGCTGGAGTTCGCCGCTGCGGCTCGCTGGTCTCGCGCTCCTGACCGTCCCGCTGACGGTCGCGACACTCCTGACCAATCTCGGCATTCGCGCCGTCACGACGCCGCCGCGCGGGCTGTGGTCGAGCGTGTTTCTGATCCTGCGGCCGTCGGGAAACGAGCGGACACCGCCGCGGCGCTCCCCGTCAGCGGCGCGCGTCCGCGGCGCCGGCAAATCCATCAACCTGCCTTTCGCTCCGGCCCTGACGCTCGGGGCGCGACCGCGCGATCCGACGCTGCTGGCGCAGTCGCTCGCGCGCTATCGTTTCATCGTCGACCTTCTCGACTCCCGCCGCGCGGTCGCCGAATACGGCTGCGTCGAGGCGCTCGGCAGCGCGCTCGTGCATCGCAAGGTCAAGAAGCTCACGGTTTATGATCCCGATTCGGCAAGGCTGGGCGAATTGCACCCGCAATCGGGCGAGGGCACGCCGGTCCTCGCCCAGGTGCACGACGTGCTTGGCGATCCGCTGCCGATGCGCCATGACGCGATCTACTGCCTCGGCGCCATCGAACAGATCACCCGCGACGACGAGGACGTCTTCGCGCGCCATCTCGCGGCGTCGCTCAGCTTCGCGCATGGCCTCCTGATTCTGGGCAGCGCGTCGCCGGACGCGGACGACGACGGCGACGGCGCTGCCCCTCCGATCGGGCGGCGCAGCGCCGCCGAGCTGAAGGCGCTGCTGGAGCGTTATTTCCACATGGTATTATGCTTCTCGATGGTCGACGAAATCGTGCATCCGGGCATTGTCCGCGCCGCCGACTATGCGTTCGTGGTCGGGTGCGGCTGCAAGGAGCCGCTGTGACGCGCGCGGCATCCGTGGACGCCCGGGTCGCGGAAATGCCACCGCGCCACCCGGAGCCCGGTGCTGGCCGGCTCCGGCTCGGCCTCGACTTCGACAACACGCTCATCGCTTACGACGATGTTTTTCGTGCGCAGGCGCGTGATCGCAAGCTCCTGTCCGCCGGCTTCCGCGGCAGCAAGCAGGCGGTGCGCGACGCGGTGCGCCTGTTGCCCGACGGCGAGATCACCTGGCAGCGCCTGCAGGGCTACGTGTATGGGCAAGGCATCGGCGATGCTGCGCTCTTCGCCGGCGTCGACCGCTTCCTGCGGCGCTGCCGGCAGTCCGGGCACGCGGTGTTCATCGTCAGCCACAAGACCGAATACGCGAACTACGACCCCGCGCGCGTGAACCTGCGCGTCGCGGCGCTCGGCTTCATGGAGGCGCACGGCTTCTTCGATCCGCGCCGATACGCAATCGCGCGCGAGAACGTCTTCTTCGAAGGGACGCGGGCCGCCAAGCTCGCGCGCATTGCGGCGCTCGGCTGTACCCATTTCGTCGATGACCTCGTCGAGGTGCTGACCGACCCGGGCTTTCCGCCGGGCGTCGAGCGCGTGCTGTTCGGCCCCGCGGACGGCGCGCACACGGCCGGCCTGCGCGTCTGCGCGAGCTGGCGCGAGATCACGGCGGCGCTGTTCACGGAGGCGCCGCGATGACGGCGATGCGCGCCGAAGCGACGGCGGCCCACGACGCCGCGCTGGCGCTCGCACGCGATCTCGTCGGCCGGCCGGTCGACGGCCTCACGCCGCTGCGCGGCGGACGCAACGCCCGTGTCTTCCGTGTCGCGGCCGGACCGGAGGTGTTCGCGCTCAAGCTTTTCCCGCCTCCCATCGACGGGCGCGACCGACTGGCGACCGAGGTCGAGGCGCTGCGGCTGATGCAGGAGCGCGGCATCGCCGATGTCGCGCGCGTCGTCGCGGCCGACCCGGCGCGCCACGGCGCGTTGCTCACCTGGCTCGACGGCACACCGGTTGCGGCGCCCGGCGACGCCGACGTCGACGCGGCGGCGCAATTCCTGGCGGCCCTGCACGGCACGGGCGCGACTGCCGCGGGCCGCGCCTTCTGCCGGCCGGCGGCCGAGGCGTGCCTGTCCGGTCGCGAGGTCGAGCGGCAGATCCGCACGCGGCTCGCGGCCCTGTCGGTGCACGGCGAGACCGAGCCGGCGCTCACGGGCTTCCTGCGCGGCGCGTTCGCGCCCGCGCTGGCGACGCTGCTCGCGCGCGCCGAGCGCGCGTTCGCCGCCGCTGGGCTTGACTTCGCCACCCCCCTCCCGCAGGAGAAGCAGAGTCTGGTGCCCGCCGATTTCGGCTTCCACAATTGCCTGCGCGGCACCGACGGCAGACTCAAGTTCCTCGATTTCGAGTATTTCGGCTGGGACGATCCGGTGAAACTGACGGCCGACATCCTCCATCATCCCGGCACGCCGCTCGCCACGCCGCAGGCCGCGCGGCTGCGCGCGGCTGCGCTGCACATCTACGCGGACGATCCTGCCTTCGCGCCGCGCCTTGCGGCGCTCTACCCGCTGTTCGGCCTGCGCTGGGCGCTGATCCTGCTCAACGAGTTCGTGCCCGAGCGCTGGCGCCGCCGCGTCGAGGCGGGCGAGACGGAGGCATGGCCGCACGCCAAGGCGCGCCAGCTCGCGCGCGCGGACGAGCTGGTGGCGCGGCTCGCGCCGCAGGCGGAGGCGGCGCATGGATAGCCTCGTGGGCGACGCGACACGGACCGCCGGGGCGGCACACGGGCTCGACGAGCGCTCGCTCTATCTGCGGCGGCTCGTCGTGCGCGCCCTCGACGGCGGCGGTCGCGGGCACATCGGCTCGTCGATGTCGCTGATCGAGATCCTGCGTGTGCTTTATGATGACGTGCTGCGCTTCCGCGCCGCCGAGCCGCGCTGGACCGGACGCGACCGCATGATCCTGAGCAAGGGGCACGGCTGCCTCGCGCTCTATGCACTGCTCGCCGACAAGGGGTTCTTCGGCCTCGAAGAGCTCGACACCTTCTGCCGGCGCGACTCGATTCTCGGCGGGCATCCGGAAGCCGGCAAGGTGCCGGGCGTCGAGGCCTCGACCGGCGCCCTCGGCCACGGCCTTTCGGTCGGGCTCGGCATGGCGCTGGCGCTGCGCGCCCGCAACAGCGACGCGCGCGTGTTCGTCGTCACGGGCGACGGCGAGATCAACGAAGGCGCGGTGTGGGAAGCCGCGATGTGCGCCGGCAAGCACGGCGTCGATCGCCTCACGGCGCTGGTCGACTACAACAAGATCCAGTCCGCCGGGCCGACGCGCGAGATCCAGGACCTCGAGCCGCTCGCCGACAAGTGGCGCGCCTTCGGCTTCGCGGTCGCCGAGGTGGACGGACACGACGTCGCGGCGCTGCGCGAGACCTGCGCGCGGCTGCCGTTCGCGTCCGGCAAGCCGAACGCCATCATCTGCCATACCGTGAAGGGTAAAGGCATCCCGTTCGCCGAGAACGACGCCGAGTGGCATCACAAATCGAAGATCGCCGGCGATCTCGTCGCGCGCATGTACGGCGCGCTGGAGTAAGGCCATGCGCGCCACGTGTCTCAAGCAAGTGCATGCGCTGGCCAAGCGCGACGATCGGGTGGTGTTCATCGGGTCGGATCTGAGCCCCGGGCTGCTCGCCGACATGAAGCGCGAGATGCCCGAGCGCTGGTTCATGGAAGGCATCACCGAGCAGAACGTCATCGGCATGGCGGCGGGCTTCGCGATGGAAGGCTTCATCCCGTACGTCAACACGATCGCGACCTTCATCACGCGGCGCTGCTACGAGCAGGTCGCGGTCGACCTGTGCCTGCACGACCTGCCGGTGCGGCTGATCGGCAACGGCGGCGGGCTCGTCTATGC
>DASXCK010000030.1:0-1925 GCA_036491235.1 Xanthobacteraceae bacterium
TCCATCATTTCCGGCGCATCGTCCGGATCGGTGCCGGTGTAGAGCCCGAAAAACCCGGTGTCGCTATAGGGCGCGTGGAAGGTGTAGATCGAATAGCACAATCCGCGCTTCTCGCGGACCTCCTGGAACAGCCGCGACGACATCCCGCCGCCGAGCGTGTTGGTGAATACCTGCAGCGAGAACAGCGACAGATCGGTCTGCGGCACGCCTTCCAGCGCCAGCGTCAGATGCGCCTGCTCGAGTTCGCGATGCACCACCCGCGAGCCGCCCTTGCCGAACATCGCCGGCTGCGGCTTCGGCGCCGCCTCGCCCTCGAAGCTCGCAAAGCGTTGCGACACTTCCTCGACCACGCGCTTGTGATCGACCGCGCCGGCCGCCGCCACCACCATGTCCGGGCCGCGGTAATGCGTCGACAAATAGCCGCGCAAGGTATCGCGGTTGAAGCCTTTCAGGGTCTTCGCGGTCCCCAGCAGGGAGCGCCCCATCGGCTGTTCCGGATAACAAAGCTCGTTGAGATGCTCGAACACCACATCGTCGGGCGTATCCTGCGCCGCGCCGATCTCCTGCACGATCACGCTCTTTTCACGCTCCAGTTCATCCGGCACGAAAGTGGGATTGGCGAGAATGTCCGAGAGCACGTCGAGCGCCAGCGGCACGTCGGCCTTCATTACCCGCGCATAATAGGCCGTGGTTTCGGTCGAGGTGCCGGCGTTGAGATCGCCGCCGACCGCCTCGATTTCCTCGACGATCTCGCGCGACGAGCGCCGCGCGGTGCCCTTGAACGCCATGTGTTCCAAAAGATGCGAGATGCCGTGCTCGTTGGGCTTCTCGTCGCGGCCGCCGACGCCGGCCCACACCCCAAGGGCCGCGGTTTCCAGATGCGGCATGGTGTCGGTGATGACGGTCAGGCCCGAGGGCAGCTTGGTAACATCGACACTCATCCACTCACTCCTTGCTTCGCGGCGCGGCTGACCGAGCGCACGAACCGTTCAACTTCAACCTGATCGTTCTTCATCACCGTGATCTGCTCGGGCCGCGTCATCAGGCCCTCGAGCCAGGCCGGCAATGGCGGGCGCACGCCGCAGGCGGCCTCGACCGCATCGGGGAATTTCGCGGCATGCGCGGTCGACAGCACGATATTGGGAATCTTCGAATCCGAGGTGTCGCGGTCCGCCACCGCCAGCGCGACCGCGGTATGGGGATCGACCAGATCGCCGGCCTCGCGCCAGGCGGCGCGGATCGCCGCACTGGTTTCGGTCTCGTCGGCGCGCCCGGCGTCGAACTCCTCGCGGATCGCCGCCAGCGTTGCGTCGGGCAACACGAAGCGTCCGGACTGTTTCAGCGAGGCCATCAATCTGCGAACGCCGGCGGCGTCGCGCCGGCCGGCCTCGAACAACAGCCGCTCGAAATTCGAGGAGACCTGAATATCCATCGACGGCGAGGCGGAAGCGTGAACCTCGCGCACTTCGTAGATCCCGGTCTTGAGCGTGCGCGGCAGGATGTCGTTGATGTTGGCGGCGATCCGCAGCCAGCGCACCGGCAGCCCCATCCGCTTCGCCACATAGCCCGCGAAGATGTCGCCGAAATTGCCCGTAGGCACGGTGAAGTCCACCGTCCGCACGGGCGAGCCGAGCGCGACCGCGGAAGTGAAATAATACACCACCTGCGCCACGATCCGCGCCCAGTTGATGGAATTGACGCCCGACAACGAGACCTGGTCGCGGAAGCCGTGATGGTTGAACAATCCCTTCACGATCGCCTGGCAATCGTCGAAGGTGCCTTCCACCGCCAGCGCGTGAACATTGGAAGCACCCGTCGTCGTCATCATCCGCCGCTGCACGTCGGAAATCCGGCCATGCGGAAACAGCACGACCAGATCGACGTTCTCGAGTCCCTTGAAGGCGTCGACGGCCGCGCCGCCGGTA
>DASXCK010000031.1:0-4602 GCA_036491235.1 Xanthobacteraceae bacterium
GATCCCGACATCGACCTTGCGGCACTTGCGCGCGCACAGGGCGCAGTCGGCTTTGGTCCCATTGACGACGCGGGCGCATTGGCGTCCACATTCGCGCAAGCGATTGCCGCCGTGGAACGCGGCGAGGTCGCAGTCGTCGACGTCCGCGTCAAGCCCGGCTACGGCCCCAACGTCGCGCGCGCGATGACGCGCCAGACGGGGTGACAAAAGGAAAAAGCGTGCCGGATACGACGCACAGCGCCCGCGCTCCTTCTCTCCCTTCAGGGGGAGAAGGTCGGGATGAGGGGGCGCGAGCGCATGAGCGCGCGAACGCCATCCTGGTCGTCGACGACGTCTCGAAGCGCTTCGAGACCGCCGAGGGGCCCGTCGTCGCGGTCGACCACATGTCGTTCACGGTCGCGCCCGGCGAATTCCTCGCCGTCATCGGTCCGTCCGGCTGCGGCAAGTCCACGCTGTTCAACGTGATCGGCGGCCTGATCGACGGCTACGAGGGCCGCATCACGGTCGCGGGCGAGACCGTGCGCGGCCCGCATGCCGCGATCGGCATGGTGTTTCAGGAAGAATCGACCTTCCCGTGGCGCACCGTGATCGAGAACGTCGCCTTCCCGCTCGAGGTCGCGGGCCAGGGCAAGCGCGAGCGCCGCGAGCGCGCCCGCCACTTCATCAAGCTGGTCGGCCTCGACGGCTTCGAGAACCGCTACCCGTCCGAGCTCTCCGGCGGCATGCGCCAGCGCGTCTCGATGGCGCGCACGCTGGCGTCGCAGCCAAAGATCCTGCTGATGGACGAGCCGTTCGCGTCGCTCGACGAGCAGACCCGCCTGCTGCTCGGCGACAAGGTGCTGCAGATCCAGCAGCACTTGAAGCAGACCACGCTGCTCATCACCCACAACATCACCGAGGCCGTGCAGCTCGCCGACCGCATCCTGGTGATGACGTATCGCCCCGGCCGCTTGAAGCGCATGGTCGAGATCGCGCTGCCGCGCCCGCGCTCCTCCGAGATCGTCTCCAGCGAAGCCTTCGGCCGCTACGTCGCGGCGATCTGGAGCGACCTGCGCGAAGAAGCCAGCCGCGGCATGCTCGACGACGAGAGCCACCTGCGCGGGGGCGAGCAACGCGGATGAGCGCCGCCACGCCCACCTGCACCAACCCCGTCATCCTGAGGTGCTCGGCCGCAGGCCGAGCCTCGAAGGACGACGGCCGCTGCGCTGCCGCTTGCTCGTTTGCCGCGCGACATCGACCGATCATCCTTCGAGGCTCGCTTCGCTCGCGCCTCAGGATGACGGGTCTGGTTCAGAAACCAAAACCATGACCGCCGCCCTCGCCCGCGACCGCATCCTGCCGCTCGCCCTCGGGCTCGGCACGCTCATCGCCGCGATCGCGGCCGTCGAAGCGCTCATCCGGCTCGGCTTCATCAACGGCTACATCGTGCCGCTGCCCTCGCAGGTCGCGATGAGCTTCGGCAAGGTCGTCACCGAGGAGGGCATCGCGGCGCGCTTTCGCCTCACCTTCCTGGAGTGCCTCGCGGCCGGCGCGATGATCACGGTGGTCGGCGTGCTGCTCGGCCTCCTGCTCTACAGCGTCGACCTGTTGCGCCGCGCCACCGAGACCTGGGTCGCGGCGCTCGCGGCGGCGCCGACCGTGCTGCTCTATCCGCTCTTCCTCGTGATCTTCGGCCGCAGCGCCTCGACCATCATCATGATGGGCTTCGTCGCGGGCCTGCCGCCCGTCATCCTCAAGACCATCGAGGGCCTCGCCGGCACGCGGCGCGTGCTGATCGACGTCGGCCGCAGCCTCAAGCTCACGCGCACGCAGCTCTTTCTCAAGATCCTGCTGCCGGCGTCGCTGCCGACCATCTTCGTCGGCATCCGCCTCGGCCTCATCTTCACGCTGATCAACGTCGTCGGCGTCGAGTTCCTGATCAACTTCGGCGGCCTCGGCCAGCTCATCAACGACCTGTTCGAGCGCTACGAGCTGCCCGAGACCTACGCGGCGATCTGCTTCGTGATTCTCGTGAGCGTGCTGTTCTTCGTCATCACCGAACGGATCGAACGATGGCTGCGACCGGGCGAGTGAGCCGTCACGTCATGCCCGCCAATGCGGGCATCCACGTCTTGCTTGCAGCCTCTCGGCAAGCAAGACGTGGATGGCCGGGACAAGCCCGGCCATGACGAGCAGGCTGGATCGACGAGCGTTTGCTTTAGCGCAACCCGTGACGCTGCTGCGCGCCGCGATCATCGTCGCGGTGCTCGTCATCTGGGAGGCGGTCGCCGCCTCCGGCCTCCTCTATCGCGACGTGGTGCCGCGCCTGCCCGTGATCGCGGTCGCGCTGTGGAAGCTGCTCTCGACGCCCGAATTCTACGGCCACCTGTGGGTGACCGCGAAGGAGATCGGCATCGGGCTTGCGATCGGCGGCATCTCGGGCCTCGTCGCCGGCCTCGCGCTCGGCGCCAACCGCCTGCTCGCGCGCGCCTACGAGGCCTATCTCTACTATCTCGGGCCGACGCCAAAGATCATCTTCTTCCCCGTGATGATCATGTGGTTCGGCGTCGGCTACGGCTCCAAGATCGCGATGGCGGCGCTCTCGTGCTTCTTCCCGATCGCGCTCTCGACCGCGTCGGGCATGCGCCAGATCGACAAGGTGCTGATCCGCGTCGGCAGGAGCTTTCGCCTCAACGCCTGGCAGATGACGACAAAGATCTACCTGCCCGCCATGCGGGCGCCGATCGTAAATGGAGTACGCCTCGGGCTCGGCGTCGCGCTCATCGGCGCGCTGCTCGCCGAGACGCGCCTGTCGAAAGAGGGCATCGGCTTCCTGGTGATCCAGGCCTACAGCATCTTCGACATGCCGCGCATGTACGCCATCCTGATCGTGCTGTTCGTGCTGTCGATCGGGATCAATGCGGTGATTTCGCGATTGGGCGGGGTGGGACGAACATAAATGGACCCGTCATGGTCGGGCTTGCTTGCCGCGTCCGTAGCTTGCGAAGCAAGCGAAGGCGGGTCCCGGCCATTCACGTCTTGCTTCGTGCCGTGTCCAAAGACGTGGATGCCCGCATTCGCGGGCATGACGTTTAATTTAATTCACAGCTTGAACGTCTCGAACACCGAGGGGTGAAACAGCTCCTCCACCTTCACGACCCGCGGCGACAGCCCTTGCGAATGGTGATGCCGCAGGAACGCCTCGAGCGTCTTGCGGTTCGCCTCGATGCCGTACGCCCAGAAGTCCTCGCCCATCAGGTCGCGCGCCTCTTTCAGCCGCTCCTCGACGAACGGCAGCGTCACCTTGGTCGCGGCGGTGTCGGAGAGCGCCGCCATCGCGGCCGCCTTCGAGGCTTCGAACGCCTTGTAGATCGCGACCGGCAGATAGGGATGCTTGTCGACCAGCGTGCGGCGGATGCCGATGAGGTGCATGATCGGAAAGATGCCGGTGCGCCGATAGTAGTCCTTCGCGGCCGCGGTCGGATCGCGAAACAGCCAGCCGACGTTCTTGGTCTCCGCCGTCATGAACGACGGCGGCCGCGGCGCCATGAAGCCGTCGATGTCGCCGTCGATCAGCATCTGCGAAATGGTGGCGCCCGCCGGCGCATCCTCCAGCCGGATGCCGGCCGGCAGCTTGATCGGGTTCTTCTCGGGCCGGCCGGGCTCCTCGATGCCGCCGCGGATCCAGTGGATGTCGGACGGCTTGATGCCGAAGTCGTCCTCGAGCACCGCGCGCGCCCACACGTTGGCGGTGAGCTGCCATTCGGGCAGCCCGACCTTCCTGCCCTTGAGATCCTGCGGCTCCTTGATGCGGTCGGTGCGCACCCACATCGAGGTGTGGCGGAACATGCGCGACACGAACGCCGGCACCGCCACATACGGACAATCGCCGCGCGCCGTGCGCAGCGTGTAGCTCGACAGCGACAGCTCGCAGACGTCGAAATCCTGCGAGCGGAACGCGCGGAAGAAGATCTCCTCCGGCGACAGCGTCATGAACACCGGATCGACGCCGTCGATGCGCACCGCCCCGTTGATCAGCGGCCGGTTGCGATCATAGTCGCCGACCGCGACCGAAAGTGCCAAGTTGCCCATGGATGTCCCGGATGAGTTTGCGAGGAGGAGCGCAATCTAGCGGCTCCATCACCGGGTGGGCAACCACGCCTTTCACTCGTCATGGCCGGGCTTGCTTGGCGCGCCCGTGGCTTGCGAAGCGGGCGAAGGCGGTGCCGGCTATCCACGTCTTCCTTGCCGAGCCGCCGCAAGAAAGACGTGGATGCCCGCATCCGCGGGCATGACGGGAAACGAACCTCGTCATGGCCGGGCTCGTCCCGGCCATCCACGTCTTCCTTGCCGAGCCGCCGAAAGAAGGACGTGATGTCCGCATCCGCGGGGATGACGGGAAAGGAACCTCGTCATGGCCGGGCTCGTCCCGGCCATCCACGTCTTCCTTGCCGAGCCACCGCAAGAAAGACGTGGATGCCCGCATTCGCGGGCATGACGGGAAACGAACCTCGTCATGGCCGGCTCGTCCCGGCCATCCACGTCTTCCTTGCCGAGCCGCCGAAAGAAAGACGTGGATGTCCGCATCCGCGGGGATGACGGGAAACGAACCTCGTCATGGCC
>DASXCK010000032.1:0-3754 GCA_036491235.1 Xanthobacteraceae bacterium
GATCAAATGCGCCGACGAGATCGCGCTGCTCAATCGCGCCGCCGCGATGGTCGACGGCGCGTACCACCTGGTCTTCGAGCAGCTCAAGCCGGGCGTGCGCGAGAACGACATCGTCGCCAACGTGAATCAGTTCCTCTACCAACACGGCTCCGACGACGTCGAGGCGGTCAACGCCATCTCGGGCGAGCGCTGCAATCCGCATCCGCACAACTTCACCGACCGCATGCTGCGGCCCGGCGACCAGGCGTTCTTCGATATCCTGCAGGCCTTCATGGGCTATCGCACCTGCTACTACCGCACGTTCAATGTCGGACGCGCGACGACGGTGCAGCACGACGCCTACAAGAAGGCGCGCGAGTGGCTCGACAACGCGATGGTGCTGATCAAGCCCGGCACCTCGACCGACAAGATTTGCAGCGCCTTCCCGAAGGCGGGCGAGTTCGGTTTTCCCGACGAGATGGCGGCGTTCGGCCTGCAGTTCGCCCACGGCCTCGGGCTGGCGCTGCACGAGCGCCCGATCATCTCGCGCGTCGTCTCGATGGATCACCCGACCGAGATCAAGGAAGGCATGGTGTTCGCGATCGAGACCTACTGCCCGGCCACGGACGGCTTCTCGGCGGCGCGGATCGAGGAAGAGGTCGTGGTCACCGACAAGGGCTGCCGGGTGATCACCTTGTTCCCGGCCGAGGAGCTGCCGATCGCCAACCGGTACTGATCGGCCGCGATACGCCGTCCGGCCAGGACCCGGCCGCCATCGGCACTGCCACAATTGTCCCTGCAATTCCTCGTGGCGACGCGCTGCGATCCAGCGTAGGATGGCAAAAATCTCCACGGGGCTTGGCCCCGCGCGATCCGGTCGGACGGGCGCGCGAGACCACGGGGGAATGTCATTCGCACGCATCTCGCGACCGCGCTTTGTCTCGCGGCTGGTTTGTCCTTGTGCTCGTCGGCGGCCTCGGGGCAGGACGATCGTTTCGGCAATAGCATCGACATCAAGGAGCGCAGGGCGTGCACGCCCGATGTGCAGCGCCTGTGCAACGACTACGTGCCGGACGTGAACGCGATCGTGGCCTGTCTCTTGCGCGCGAAAGCGAGCCTCAGCGCGCCGTGCGCCGAGGTGTTCGCCGTGCCGAAGGCCTGCAAGGCAGATGTGCAGAGCCTGTGCAAGGACTACCTCGTGACGATTCCGAGTGTGGCCGCGTGTCTCAAGCGCGAGCTGAACGCAGGCAATCTGCACGAAGACTGCGCCCAGGCCGTCGTGGCGGCCCAGGCGCCCGAGCCGAAGGCGACCAAGAAGCCGCCGGCGAAAAAGCCTAAGAGGGCCTCGACCAAATGACCCGTCGGGCCGGTGCGCCATGCGCCCGGCGCCGCCGGATGGCCGATTTTCTCGCCCCTCGCGATGCAACTTGCCGGCCGCCCATCCGTTGTCCCCGTTAACGACGGCCGGACGAATTGCGGCGGAGACGGCCGATTTGTGCCATTTTATTGAACGACCGGTGTGGCAAAGCCCCATCAACAACAACGAGGGACGACATGAAATCGCTTGAATTGAATCGCTTTGCCCGGAAGTCGCTTGTGGCGGCCGCCCTGCTGGTCGGCCTCGCCCTGGCCGGGGCCACCCCAGTGGGGGCGCAGGAAATGAGCCCCGAGCAGGCGTGCAAGGACGACGCTTTCCGCCTGTGCAATGAATTCATTCCCGACCGCGACAAGGTCGGCGCCTGCCTGCGGCACAAGGCGCGCAGCCTCAGCCCGGCTTGCCGCACCTTCGTGGTCGGCGGCGGCCGACAGCACTACACGGGACGCGGCCGCACGCATGTGCGCGCGCGCACCCATCACCACACCTCCCACCATCCTCGCCATCACAAATGAGATCGTCGCGGCGCCTGCGGGCGCCGCAACGCTCATCGTCGGCGCAGACCTTCACTGACGCGCAAGCGGCGGCAGCGGCGACGCGTCGTCGGGAACAGGTGTGCGGTTGACGTTGAGGATGAGCGACACGAAGCCGTAATACGCCGCAAGGCTCACCAGTTCGAGCACGGTCGCCTCGCCGAAACGCTTCACCGCCGCGGCGAACGTGACGTCGCTCACGTCGCACTTGTACAGAAGCTCGGTACAGACGTCGTAGACCAGCGTCTCGTCGGCCGAGAGGCGCGGCGGTTGGCGGCCTTGCGCGATTGCTTCGGGGACGTTCGGATCGAGGCCCGCCTTCACGGCGTGCCGCGAGTGCGCGTACCACTCGTACTGCGCCGACCAGAATCGCGCCACCACCAGGATGGCGAGCTCGCGAAGCGGCGGCGGCAACGAACCCTCGAACCGCACGAAGTCGCCGAGCACGCGGACACGGTCGGCGAGCGCCGGCAGACGCAGCAGCGCCGGAAACGGTCCGCGCACGCCGCCGCGCTGGCCGTCGGTCAGCGCCTGCACGACGCGCTTCTGCTCGGCCGTCATCTGCTCCGGCGCGATCGGCTTGAAGCGGGGTTCGGTCATGATGTCTCCTGCCTGGGTGCGAGTGATCGGACGCAATCCAACAACGCTGCCACTGCGTCCGCAAGATACGTCTCGGTCGAAGTGCTGCGTCACTGCCCACGAAAGCAGGCAATCCTCTCGTCCGCGCGCGGACGATGACCGCATTGGGAGGTCGCTAACGCAGTGCCTAATGCAGCGCTGAACGCGGCGGTGAGGGCGGCAGCTTGGGCGACGGCTCGCTCAGGAGATGCTCGGCGGGAATCTCCAGCGTCCAGCAGAAACCTTCGGGCAGAAACAGGCTCTCGACCCGGCCGCCGAACGTCACCGCGACGAAGCGCTCGATCACCATGGCGCCGAAGCCCTTGCGCTGAGGCTGCGTCACCGGCGGGCCGCCCTTCTCCTGCCAGACGAATTGCACGCAGCGGCCGGCCCCGTTCTCCACCAGCGCCCAGTGCACCGCAATCTTGCCGGCGGGCGCCGTCAGGGCGCCGTACTTCACGGCGTTGGTCCCAAGCTCGAACAGCGCAAAGCCGAGGTTCTGCACGGCATCGGGCTTGAGGACAAGGTTCTCGCCTTCCATCTCGATGCTCGCGCCGTCCTCGCGCACGAACGGCATGAGCTGGGCGGCGACGAGGTCGCGGATGGTCGCGCCCGTCCAATCCTGGCGCACCAGCACGTCGTGCGAGCGCGCGAGCCCATGCAGCCGGCCCATGAAGCGGCCTTCGAAGTCCTCGAAGCCCGCGCTGTGCTGCATGGTCTGGCGCGCCATCGCCTGCACCACGGCGAGCAGGTTTTTCGAGCGATGCGACAGCTCACGCATGACGAACTTGAGGTGCTTCTCGGTCTCCATCTGCGCCGCGATATCGGTCGCGGTGCCGACCCAGCGCGCGACATGGCCGTGGCTGTCGCGCAACGGCACCACGCGCGTGAGGAAGGGACGGAACGCGCCGTCGGCGCCGCGCAGCGGAAACGTCATGTCGAACGGCTTGCCGGTGCCCACCGACTCGTTCCAGCCCGCGACCACATCGGGCAGCATGACCGGATCGTGCACGCGCTGCCAGCCGTCGCCTTCCATCTGCTCGAGCGAAGTGCCTGTGTATTCGTACCAGCGATCGTTGTACCAAACGATCCCGCCGTCGGGATCGGCCATCCATACGAGCTGCGGCATCGAGTTGGCGAGCGTGCGGAACTGCTCCTCGCGCTCCTGCAGCGTCACCTCGGCGCGCCGCCGCTCGGAGATGTCGCGGGTGACCTTGGAAATGCCGATCACGGCGCCGTCGGCGGTGCG
>DASXCK010000033.1:0-2754 GCA_036491235.1 Xanthobacteraceae bacterium
GTGCGCCAGCGAGAAGCTCGGATTGAGGCTGATCGCGGTCTCATAGCAGGCGATCGCATCCTCGATCCTGTCGAGATACGAGTACGCCGCGCCGAGCGCGACATGCGCCCAGGGATCCTCGCCGTCGGCGCGGATCGCGGCCAGACCTGCGCGCTCGGCGAACTCGGCGGAAGCCTGCGTATCCTCCCAGCCCATGCGTGCGCCGAAGGTGCGGCTCACCGCCAGCACCGCGAGCGCCTGTGCGTAGGTCGGGTCGATCGCGATCGCCTGCTCCAGCAGTTTTTGCGCGGCGGTGTTGTCTTCCCGCGTCATGCGCCAGAAGTGCGACAGCGCGCGCATCACGAGCTCCCAGGCGTCGAGGCTTTCCGGCGCCTTGCGGCGGGCGCGAAAATGTTCCGCCGCATAAAGCTGCGGCTCGATGGCGGCGACGATGGCTTCGGTGATCTCGTCCTGCACCGCGAACACGTCGGCAAGCTCGCGGTCGTAGCGCTCGGCCCAGACATGGCTGCCGGTCGCCACATCGATGAGCTGCACGGTGATGCGCACGCGGTTGCCGTCCTTGCGTACGCTGCCTTCGACCACATAGTCGACGCCGAGCTCGTCGGCGAGCTGCTTCATGGGGACGGCGCGACCCTTGTAGGAGAACGACGAGTTGCGCGCGACCACGAAGAACCAGCGCAGCTTCGACAGCGCGGTGATGAGATCCTCGCTGATGCCGTCGGAAAAATAATCCTGACCTGCTTCGCCGCTCATATTGTTGAAGGCGAGCACGGCAATCGCGGGACGGCCGGAGTCCGGCGATGCGGCAGGCCGCGCGGTTTGTGGAGCGGCGGGCGCGGGGGCGTCGCCGGCCGACGCGGTTTGCACCTCGCCGACGAAGCGCAGCCCCTTTCGCGCGGCGGTGCGGATCAGCTTCTGCTCCTCGCCGCTGTCGCCGATCGCGCGCCGCGCCGCATTGATGTGGGTGGCCAGCGTGGAGTCCGCGACGATGCGTCCGCCCCAGAGCGCGGCGAGCAGATCGTCCCTGGTGACGACGCGGTCGCGGTTCTCGATGAGATAGACGAGCAGATCGAACACCAGCGGCTGAACCGCAACCGGCTCGCCGCCGTCGCGGCGCAGCTCCCGCGTGTCGGTGTCAAGCATATGATCGGCAAAGAGAAATTGCACACGCTGCTCCGGGGCCGCCGACGGGCTCGATCAAAAAACGAGGGTTTCTAACGCAAAAACAAAGGCCGCCGCAAAGTCTTTCGGCCTGCGGCCAAGTATCTCACCGGCGGCTCGTAAATATGGCGTCGAGCGATCCGAGGAGACGCAGATGTTGAGACTTCGATTGCTTGCCTTGTGTGTCCTGTTGATGGCCGTTCCCGCGGCGATCGTGGCCAGCCAGCCCGCGCCGCCGGCCGATCTGCTCGATACGCTGCGGCTCGGCGGCTATGTGATCGTGCTGCGCCATGGCGCGACCAACGCCGACGCTGCCAAGGACGGCATGAGCAATCCAAACAAGAAGCCCGTGGGCGAGCGGCAGCTCAGCGACTCCGGCCGCGCGCAGGCGATCGCGATCGGCGAGGGGCTGCGCAAGCTCGGCATTCGCGTCCGCGTTGTCATGACGAGCCCGTTGCAGCGCGCGGTCGACACCGCGACATTGCTCGGTGTCGGTGAGGTCAAGATCGCCCCGGATCTGGCCGAAGCCGGCAGTGCCCTATCCCGCGCTGAAAACGACCGCCGCGCGGACATCCTGCGCAAGCTGGTGGGTTATCACTCCGGCCCCGACAACTTCGTGATCGTCACCCACCGGCCAAACCTGATCGAAGCTTTCGGCGACTCGCTTGCCGACATGCGCGAGGGCGAGGCTGCGGTGTTCGAGCCGGACTTCACCGGCGACGGCTACCGGGTGGTGGCGCGCTTCCAGGCGAGCGACTGGGATTTGCTGGTCGAGGCGGCGCGCGCCGAGGAGTTGAGCCGCGCCCGGCATTGCGAGCCGCGCAAGGAATAGGCGTTGTTCCGCTTCGATACCGCAATCATCATTGGCGCGATTGTCTCCGCGCCTCAACCGGTCGCGCCCTTGAGGTCTCGCCCGATCCGCGCGTCCAGACTGTACGACCCGGCGCCGAAATGCGCGATCTGCAACAACCCGCCGATGATCATGATGTTCTTGAGGAAGTGAATCATCTGGTTCTTGTCGGCGAAGTTGGTGTGGAAAAACACCGCCGTCGCCAGCGTGAACGCGGCGAGAGCGAGCGCCACCTGCCGCGAACGGAAGCCGAACAATAGCAGCAGCCCGCCGCCGATCTCGAAGATGACCGCAATGACCCAGCCAACCGGCGGCAGCGGCAGCCCGACGCTGGCGATATAGGCCGTCGTCGCCCCATAGGCGGCGAGCTTGCCAAAGCCGCTCATCAGAAACGGCAGACCGATGAGCGCGCGGCCGAGCGCGGGCAGAAATTGTGTGCCTTGCATTTTCAACTCTCTTTTCTGGTTGGAGTGGATTTCGTCTCAAAACGTGATCGGACGGTTTCCAATATTATACTTTACGAACGTAAAGTAAAGTGGCATAGTCCGCCCGTTGCATGAACATGGGCCGAAGGCATCGCGCCGAACGGCCCGCGTTCATGCAACGGGCGGAGACGAGCAATGGTCGAAGAGCGGGATATCAGCGTCGCGATGCGGGACGGCACGCGGCTTGCGGTCGATGTCTATCGCCCGGACGCGCCCGGCAAATACCCGGTGCTGTATGCCTCAGCGCTGCACAACAAG
>DASXCK010000034.1:0-4668 GCA_036491235.1 Xanthobacteraceae bacterium
GCCGAGTAGACCTGCAACAGATTCGCGCCGGCGCGCATCTTGGCGAGTGCGGCCGCACCCGAGTCGATGCCGCCGACGCCGATCAACGGGAACTGGCCTTCGACACGCACAAAAGTCTCGGCCAGCATGCGGGTCGCGAGCCGGAAAAGCGGCCGGCCCGAAAGCCCGCCCGCCTCCTGCGCGGTCTTTTCGTCGCGCAGCGTGTGCGGGCGCGCGATCGTGGTGTTGCCGACGATCATGCCGTCGACGGTGCGCCGGCGCGCCACCGCGACCACGTCGTCGAGCTCGGATAGCGTGAGATCCGGTGCGATCTTGAGGAGCACCGGCGTGTCGCCGGCGCGCAGCGAGACGCGATCGCGCGCCGCGACCACGCGGGCGAGGAGATCGTCGAGGGCCGCCCCCTGCTGCAGGTCGCGCAGGCCTGGCGTGTTGGGCGACGAAATGTTGACCGTGAAGTAGCTTGCGACCGGCGCGAAGGCCTCGATCAGCCGCACATAGTCGGCGCCGCGATCATCGGTCGTCTTGTTGGCCCCGACGTTGACGCCGACGATGCCGCCACGCGCCGCGCGCGCCGCAAGGCGCGCCAGCACCGCGGCCTCGCCCTCGCTGTTGAAGCCGAACCGGTTGATCACCGCCCGATCGGCATTGAGCCGAAACAGGCGCGGGCGCGGATTGCCGGCCTGCGGCCGCGGCGTCACGGTGCCGATCTCGGCGAAGCCGAAGCCGACCCGCAGGAGCGCGTCCGGCACCTCGGCGTGCTTGTCGAAGCCGGCCGCCAGCCCGAGCGGATTGGGGAACGTGAGCCCGAAGGCGCGCACCGCAAGCCGCGCGTCGTCCTCCACGGCCTTGGGCAGCGGCGCGAGCTTGAGCGCACGCAGCGCCAGCCCGTGGGCATCCTCCGGGTCCATGACCCGCAGCAGGGGGCGGGCGAAGCGCTCGAACAAGCCGATCACGGCGCATCCTTCGACATAGATTCGCAAGCTAGCCGACGCGGTCGGGCTTCTTCAAGAACTGTCCCCAGCGCGCTGGTTTTGCCGTCGTCGAGAGGTTATAATTCCTAACTATAGGGAAGGCGCTCGGACGTGCGGCCGTGTCCGGAGTTCGTTTCTCAGGTCGGCTTCCAGGTCGACTTCCATGTGGGTTTCATGTCGACTTCACCCGCGACCCTTTTGACTCACGCCCAGATCTGGGCGGCGCTCGATGCGCTGGCGGCGCTCGCCGGCACCTCGCCGTCCGGCCTTGCCAAGCGGGCCGGGCTCGACCCGACCACGTTCAATAAATCGAAACGGGTCACGGCCGACCAGCGCCAGCGCTGGCCGTCGACCGAATCAGTCGCCAAATGCCTCGCCGCGACCGGCGTCGGCCTCGACCAGTTCGTCGGCCTGATCGCGCCGGCGCCGCGCGGCGGCGTACGGACGATGCCGCTGATCGGCCTCGCCGAGGCCGGCGAAGGGCGGCATTTCGACGAGCGCGGCTTTCCTGACGGCGAGGGCTGGGACGAATTCGGCTTCCCGGCGGTCGAGGACCGCAACGCATATGTGCTGGAGGTTGCCGGCGACGCGCTGCGCCCGGTCTATCGCGATGGGACCATGATCGTCGTGTCGCCGACGGCCGCGATCCGACGCGGCGACCGGGTGGTGGTCAAGCTGCGTGGCGGCGACGTGGTCGTGCGCGAGCTCGTGCGCAAGACCACGAAGGCGATCGAACTGCGCACGCTGAGCCTCAGCCCGTCCGAGCGCGCGCTGGCGAATGAGGATTACCTGTGGATCGCGCGCATCGTGTGGGCGAGTCAGTAAGTCCGTAGCCCGTAGGGTGGGTTGAGCGAAAACGAAACCCATCATCTATGCGCTGGCCGTCAAAGCGATGGGTTTCGCGGAGCCTGTCCTTGGGCCTGCCGAAGGCAAGACCCGAGGGCTCAACCCATCCTACGAAACTACACCCCGTGCCACGCTCGCCAGAACAGCCAAACGCCGCGCACCAGATAGATGCCGCTCACCGTCAAAATGATGGCGCGCGTCCATTGGCGGAAGCCGTGATCGGTCATGCGCTCGATGATCAGCGGCGTCAGTGACGTGCCGATGATCGCGACGCCGATGGCGGCGACGAAGAGCCACCATGGTTGCTCGAATGTCTGCAGCGAGCCGAACGAACCGAAATAGGCGCCGCGCAGCACATGACTGAAGGTCTGCACCACCGCCTTGCTGGCAAGCGTCGTCTTGCGGTCGAGCTTGCTCTTCTGGAAGAACACATCGAGGAACGGTCCGCCGACGCCGGCCAGGAACTGCACCACCGTGGTGAGCAGCCCGGTGACGAACGGCATGCCGCGCCACTGGATGTTCGGCCGTGCCGCGGCCGGTAGCAGCTCGACACAGAACGGCATCGCGCCGAGCAGGACGTAGACGGTCGCCTTGTCGGGCACATAGGCGATCGTCCGCATGATCACGAAGGCAAGCACGCCGCCCACCGCATACCAGATGAAGATCGGCCACAGCACGAACCGCCACCACAGCGCCGCTCGCCACGCATTGGCGACGAACTGGATGATGGAGAACAAGACCATCGCGGTGGTGACTGGAAAATAGATCAGCAGCACGCCGAGCAGCACCATGCCGCCTGCCATCCCGAACGTACCGGAAATGAAGGACGACACCAGGATGGTGAGGCCGATGACCGCAAGCTCTGTGAGGGGCATTTACGTGCGCGAAGTACCTGTCATGCCGAGCGCGCCAGCGCGCCGTCGATCATGTCGATCGTGTTGCCCACGCCATAGACCGCGACGAACGAGCCGAAGCGCGGGCCTTTCTCCTGGCCGAGCAGCACCTGGTAGAGCAGGTTGAACCACTCGAGCGAGACGCCCGGCTTGCCGTCCTTGCCCTTCTTGGTGTCGAGGAACGGCTCGCGCCGGCCGATCTCGTAGACGACGCCCTGGATTTCCTGGGCCGTGGACTCGGCCGGCAATTGCCCCAGCGCGTCGCGCAGATCCTGCAGCGCGGCGCGCTCGGTCTCGCTCGGCTGGCGGAACTTCTTCGCCGGCAGCACGAAGTCGTGGAAATAGTGGATCGCATAGCCGACCAGCGCGTCGAGCTTCGGGTGCGTCTGCGGCGTCACGCCCGGGCGGTAGCGGCCGATGAAGCCCCAAAGCGTGTCGGCATTCTCCGCGTTCGACGACGACACCAGCGTGAGCAGCATCGCGAACGAGATCGGCATGTCGCCCGCCGGTGGATGGCTGGCATGGATGTGCCAAACCGGATTGGACAACTGCTGCCGCGTATCCTGTCGCGGATAGCCGTCGAGGAATTGCTGATAATCGTCGACCTGCCGCGGGATCACGTCGAAATAGAGTCGTTTCGCCGCCTTCGGCTCGCGATACATGAACAGCGACAGGCTCTCCGGGCTGGCATAGCGCAGCCATTCGTCGATGGTGAGGCCGTTGCCCTTCGACTTGGAGATCTTCTGGCCTTTCTCGTCGAGAAAGAGCTCGTAGTTGAAGCCCTCCGGCGGCGCGGCGCCGAGCGCGCGGCAGATCTCGCTCGACAGCTTGACCGAGTCGATCAGATCCTTGCCGGACATCTCGTAGTCGATGCCGAGTGCGACCCAGCGCATCGCCCAGTCGGCCTTCCACTGGCATTTGACGCGGCCGCCGGTGACCGCCGTCTCGACCCGCTCGTTCGTCTCCGGATCGACATACGTGACGGTGCCCCTGGCGATGTCGCGTGCCACCATCGGGACCTGCAGGACCTTTCCGCTGCGCTCGCTGACCGGCAGGAACGGTGAGTAGGTCGCGCGCCGTTCCGGTCCGAGGGTGGGCAGGATGATCTCCATCACGCGGTCGTAGGCCGCGAGCATCTTGAGCAGCGTCGTGTCGAAGCGGCCGGCCGTGTAGTAGTCGGTCGAGCTGGCGAACTCGTACTCGAAACCGAAGCGGTCGAGGAATTTGCGCAGCCGCGCGTTGTTGGCGGCGCCGAACGAGGGAAATTCGTTGGAAAACGGATCAGGCACGCGCGTTAGCGGCTTGCCGAGATGGGCTTCCATCATCTCCCGGTTCGGGACGTTGTCCGGCACCTTGCGCAGGCCGTCCATGTCGTCCGAGAAGGCGATCAGCCGCGTCTTTACCTTGTCGTCGGTGAGCACCCGGAAAGCGTGCCGCACCATCGTGGTGCGCGCTACCTCGCCGAACGTGCCGATGTGCGGCAGCCCGGACGGCCCGTAGCCGGTCTCGAAGATCACCGTGTCCTTCGGCGCGCGCTTGAGCCGCGCAACGATCTTCTTCGCCTCCTCGAACGGCCAGGCGTTGGATTGTTCGGCGAACTCTCGCAGCGAGGTGGGGGCGGAGGCGGTGGACATGCCCCTCTTTAACCCGCCTATGTGCTCCGAGAAAGGCTCTTGCGGCTCGCAAAACAACGCACCTCATGGTGAGGAGCGTCGCATCGATCTCGGGTTTACCCCGAGATCGACACCATTATTGGGCAACGCGTCTCGAACCATGGTCCGCAGGCACGTGCGGCACCGCCTGCACTCCGGCTCATCCTGAGGGCGGCGTGATCTCAATACGGATTGATCGGGAAGTACCGCAGCCACAAGTCCGTGAAGCGGCCCTTCTCCCACAGCCGGAAGAGCGCCCAGTTGATGGCGAGCCGCAGCGTGTCGTTGCCGTGCTTGACCGCGATG
>DASXCK010000035.1:0-7123 GCA_036491235.1 Xanthobacteraceae bacterium
GGGCTGTTCGGCTTCTTCGCCAATATCGCGGTCGCGATCAATGTCGGCATGATCTTCGGCGTCTTGTCCCTGCTCAACGCGACGCTGACGCTGCCGGGCATCGCCGGCATCGTGCTCACGGTCGGCATCGCGGTCGACTCCAACGTGCTGATCTACGAGCGCATCCGCGAAGAGGTGCGGCACGGACGCAGCGCCATCGCGGCGATCGATGCCGGGTTCACGCGCGCGCTTGCCACAATTCTCGATTCGAACATCACCACCTTCATCGCGGCCGCCGTGCTGTTCTTCATCGGCACTGGCCCGGTGAAGGGCTTCGCGGTCACGCTCGGCATCGGCATTATCACGACGCTGTTCACGGCCTTCACCATGACGCGCCTGATCGTCGCCTACTGGGTGCGCTGGGTGCGCCCGCAGCGCGTGCCGATCTGAGCCGCGGAAGCAGACGAAAGAGATCGCCGTGCGCCTCTTCCCGCTCCGGATCGTCCCCGACGACACCAATTTCGACTTCATCCGCTTCCGGCGGGTGAGCTTCCCGATCTCGGCGATGCTGTCGATCCTCGCGATCTTCCTCTACTTCCACCACGGGCTCAATTTCGGCATCGACTTCAAGGGCGGCATCCTGATGGAGGTGCGCGTGAAGTCGGGGGCCGCCGACCTCGCGAAGATGCGCACCACGATCGCGGGCCTCAATCTCGGTGATTTCCAGCTGCAGAATTTCGGCGGTCCGAGCGACGTGCTGATCCGCATCGCAGAGCAGCCGGGCGGCGAGACGGCCCAGGCGGTCGCGAAGCAGAAGGTGCACGACGCGTTGGGCGACAGCGTCGAGTATCGCCGCGAGGACGTGGTCGGGCCGCGCGTGTCGGGCGAGCTGCTCTACAAGGGCATCCTCGGCCTGTTCGCGGCGATCGCCGCCATTCTGTGTTACCTCTGGTTCCGCTTCGAATGGCAGTTCGCGCTGGGCGCGATGATCGCCAACGTGCATGACATCGTGCTCACGCTCGGCTTCATGTCGGTGACCCAGATCGACTTCGACCTCACCAGCATCGCGGCGCTGCTGACCATCCTGGGCTATTCGCTGAACGACACGGTCGTGATCTACGACCGCATCCGCGAGATGCTGCGGCGCTACAAGAAGATGCCCATGCCGGAGCTGCTCAACGTATCGATCAACGCGACGCTGTCACGTTCGATCATCACCCACGTGACTGTCGCGATGTCGCTGCTTGCGCTGCTCCTGTTCGGCGGTCAGGCGATCCACAGCTTCACCGCGACCATGATGTTTGGCGTGGTGCTGGTCGGCACCTATACGTCGGTGTTCATCGCGTCGCCGATCCTCATCTATCTCGGCGTCGGCGCCAACCGCGGACACGCCCGCGACGACACGCCGGACGCGGAGCCCGAGCCGGAGCCCGCGAAGCCTGCGGCGAAGCCTCCGCAGCGTCCGGCCGCGCGCGCGCGGCGCTGATCAGCGGTGGATAGAGCAAGCCCGCATCTGCCGCGTCCCGCCCAGATCGAGGCCTACGGCAAGGGCGGCTTCAGCTTCGCCGGCATGTCGCATCGCGGCTCACTGCTTTGTCGACCCGACGGCATATGGGCGAGCCCGGTGCGTACGCCGCACGACATCACCGACGAGACGCTGGCGCTGGTTTTCGCCGAGGGCGCCGCGATCGACCATTTTCTGATCGGCACCGGCCGCGATTTCTGGCCGCTGCCGCCCGAGCTCGCGGCACGTCTCAACGAGCAAGGGATCACGGCCGAGACCATGACGACGGGCTCGGCGGTGATGACCTACAACATCCTGCTCGATGAGCGGCGGAGGGTTGGGGCGCTGCTGATCGCGGTCGACTGAGGCGCCGCCCATGCGGGACGCTTATCGCCACTGCGAAGCGCTGGTGCGGGAGGCGGATCACGACCGCTTCATCGCCGTCCTGTTTGCGCCCATGGAGGCGCGCGGGCATCTCCACGCCCTCTATGCCTTCGATGTCGAGCTCAGGCGCGTCGGATACGTCGTGCGCGAGGCGCTTGCCGGCGAAATCCGCCTGCAATGGTGGCGCGATGCGCTCGCCGGCGAGGCACGCGGCGACGCGATGGCAAACCCGGTGGCGGCGGCGCTGATCGACACCGTTGCGCATTGCGGCCTGCCGACGGATGCACTGAACGGGCTGATCGACGCCCGCGCCCATGATCTCTACGGCGAGCCGTTCGCGACGCTCGCTGATCTCGAGGCCTCTGCGCAACGGACTTGCGGCACCGTATTCGATCTCGCGGCGCGGATTCTCGACCGTGCAGTCGCGGCCGGCACCGCGGCTGCACCGGCCGGTATCGCCATTGCAATCGCCAGCGCGCTGGAGACCTTGCCGCGCGAGGCGGCGCGCGGGCGCGTTACGGTGCCGCTCGATCTGCTCGATCGGCATGCGGTCGCACACGACAGCATCCCCGCCGGGACCGCGACGGGGCCGCTCGCCGCGGCGCTTGCCGAGTTCGCCCACAGGGGGCGTGAGCGGCTCGATGAGGTCCGGCGCGACTGGGCGGGCGTATCGCCGGCGGCGCGTGCGGCCTTTTTGCCGCTGGCCGTGACCGACGTCTTGCTTGCCCGTGCGGAACGCAACGCCGATCCGTTCCAGCCCGCCGGGCTCGCGCCGTGGCGCCGGCAGTGGTGCATGTGGCGTGCGGCGCGCCGGGGCCGGCTCTGAAGGATCATTCCGCCGCCGCGACGCGGTCGCCGCCGATCCAGGCCATGAGATCGTCGAGCGCGCGCGCCGTGAGGGCCCGCTTCTTGGCGACGGTCTTGGCCGGGCCGCGCAGCCGTTCGCCGTCGGGCCCGCGGGTCGGCGCCTGGGCGAGCGGCGGAAACAGGCCGAAATTCACGTTCATCGGCTGGAATGAGCGCGGTCCCGTATCGATCGTCGCGATGTGCCCGCCCGTGATGTGGGCGAGCAGAGCGCCGTGCGCGGTCGTCGCCGGCGGCGCGACAGTCGCCTCGCCGTGCCGCTCGGCTGCCGCGAGGCGGCCCGCCAGGAGTCCAATCGCGGCCGACTCGACGTATCCCTCGCAACCCGTGATCTGCCCGGCGAAGCGCACGTGCGGCGCCGCCTTGAGGCGGAGCGTCGCGTCGAGCAGCCTTGGCGAATTGAGGAAGGTGTTGCGGTGCAGGCCGCCGAGCCGGGCGAACTCGGCCTTCTCGAGCCCCGGAATCGTCCGGAACACGCGCGTCTGCTCGCCGTGCTTGAGCTTGGTCTGGAAGCCGACCATGTTGTAGAGCGTGCCGAGCCGGTTATCCTGGCGCAGCTGCACGACCGCATAAGGCTTGTCCTGCGGCGCATGCGGATTGGTGAGTCCGACCGGCTTCATCGGCCCATACCGCAGCGTCTCGCGCCCGCGCTCCGCCATCACCTCGATCGGCAGGCAGCCGTCGAAATATGGCGTCCCTTCCCACTCGTGAAAGCCGACCTTGTCGCCGTCGATGAGCGCATCGACGAAGACATCGTATTGCGCGTGGGTGAGCGGGCAGTTGATGTAATCGGCACCGTCGCCGCCGGGGCCGGCCTTGTCGTAGCGCGACTGGAACCAGGCGGTGTCGAGATCGATGCTGTCGCGGTGAACGATCGGTGCGATCGCATCGAAGAATGCGAGCGCGTCCTCGCCGGTCGTGGCGCGGATCGCCTCGGCGAGGGCGGGCGAGGTCAACGGTCCGGTTGCGATGATGACGCTGTCCCAGTCGGTGGGCGGCAGGCCGGCAACTTCCTCGCGAAGGATCTCGATCGCGGGATGCGCCGCAAGCGCGGTCGTGATGGCGGCCGAGAAGCCGTCGCGGTCGACCGCAAGCGCGCCGCCGGCAGGAACCTGGTTGGCATCCGCGGCACGCATGACAAGCGAATCGAGCCGCCGCATCTCCTCGTGCAGGAGCCCGATCGCGTTGGTGGCGCTGTCGTCGGAGCGGAACGAGTTCGAGCACACGAGCTCGGCGAGACCGTCGGTCTTGTGCGCGGCAGTCCCTCGCACTGGGCGCATCTCGTGCAGGATCACCGAGATACCCCGCGTGGCGATTTGCCATGCCGCTTCCGAGCCCGCGAGGCCGCCGCCGATGACATGGATGGGTCGCATGGCTTCGGTCGTCGGGCAATTCGTGCTATGAGTCAACCGCGAGGGCAAAGGGGAGGGAAGGCATGAAGCGCGTTGCGGCGGCGCTGGCGCTTGTGGGCGCGTTGGCGGTCTTGCCCGCGAGGGCAGGTGAGATCGACTCGTCGGTCACGTCGGCATTTCAGGGCTGGGGAATACCGGCGCCGAGCGCCGGCATGCTCATTTTCTGCCACGGCTACAACTGCAACTTCCGCACCGAGATCGGGATCTCGGGTGGCGACCGCGCACGGCTGTCCGCGTTGATGGGGTCGGGCCGCGTCTCGGCCGACGCCGAGCGCCGGGCGGTCGCGCAGACCGAGGCATGGTTCGAGAAGCGCGTGGCGCCGCAGACCGGGACCGCGCACGCCAAGGCGCGCGCGAGCGTCGGTTGGGGAATCGGCGGCGATCCGGCGCAGTTCGACTGCGTCGACACGACGGCCAACACCACGAGCCTCTTGGTGCTGCTCGATCGCCTCGGCCTGCTGCGCTTCCACACGGTTTCGACGCCGATCTCGCGGCTGCTCGCGGGCGGCCCGCATTTCACCGCCACCATGCAGGACAAGAAGACCGGCCAGCGCTGGACGGTTGACCCGTGGACGCACGACAATGGCCAGTTGCCCGACGTCTGGAAGGTGGAGCGCTGGACCGCGGGCGGCTGATCGGCCGTTTTTTGCGCTCAGAGGACCGAGCGCAGCACCAGGTGCGCCCCGAGCAGCAACAGGCCGATCAGAAAACACAGCCGAAAGGTCTTGGGCTGTAACCGGGCGCGCACCAGCTGGCCGAAAAACATCCCGCCGAGCGAAGCCACCAGCACGAGCACCGACGCGCCCGCGGTCGGCAACTGAAATTGCCCGGCGTCCGCCAGGGTGATCGCGAGCGCAATCGTCGAGATGGTGAACGAGAGGCCGAGCGCCTGGACAAGAGCATCCGGCTTGAGCCGCAGCCCTTGCAGGTATGGCACGGCCGGAATGACGAAGACGCCGGTGAGCGCCGTCATGACGCCGGTCGCGCCGCCGATGAGCGGGCCGAGCCAGAATTCGTGCCGCGCGGGTACGTCGAGACGGAGCGGCGCGAGGCCGAGGATCGCGTAGAGCACGATCGCGGCGCCCAGCGCCGTGAGCGTCGCCAGGCTGCTGACCGCGCCGATCGCGCGGCCGGCTACGATCGTGGCGACCGTGGCGGCGGCGAGCAGTGGCCACAAGCGGCGTGCGAGGCTGCCCAGCTGAGGTCCGACCGCAAGCTGCCAGACATTGGTCACGAACGAGGGCAGGATCAGGATGGTCGCCGCTTCGGCGGGAGACATCAGCAGGGTCAGGAAGGCGATCGCGACCGTCGGCAGGCCCATTCCGATGGTGCCTTTGACGAAACCCGCAAGGATGAAGATGAGCGTCAGTCCGACGAGCGTCGTGGGATGGCTGGACATGGCGACACTGTGGCCTGCCGCGCGCGGCTCGACAATTCCGCATCTCACGACCCTGCCTTCGGGTGCCGCGAAGGCGGCGCAATTGTCGGGATCATGCCGCCCGGCGCAAGATCAACGGTGACGGCACCATGAACGACCCCACGACCGATCTCCTGCCTGCCATTGCGGTGATCGACGTGCGCGACGGCGGCGCGGTGCGGCACGCCCGCGAGCGGGCCGCCGGCGCGCGGGCGCTGCGGGACGACTGCCTCGCCTGGTTTCCGGCGCTCGCCCTGCCTTTCGTCCCGTGGCTGGATCGCCTGGCACGCGCCTGGCTGGTGCGATCGAGTTCGCCCTATATCGCGGAGATCGAGGCGATCGCGGCCGCGCTCAAATTTCCTGGCATCTGGCTGCTCAACGGATCCTACGAATGGGGTTGCACGGCGCTGGCGCGCGAGGAGGCGGGCGCGCCCTGGCTCGCCCGCACGCTCGACTGGCCGTTTTCGGGCCTCGGCCGCCACGTCGAGGTTGCGCGCATGCGCGGCCCGGCCGGCGACTATTTCAACGTCACCTGGCCCGGCTATGTGGGCGTCCTCACCGCCATGGCGCCCGGGCGCTTCGCAATCGCCATCAACCAGGCACCGCTGTGGCGGCGCACACGCCACCCGTGGCTGCGGTTCTTCGATATCGCCGCGAATGCCGTGCATACGTGGCGGCGCGTCCGCCACATCCCGCCAGACCAGCTGCTACGCGCCGTCTTCGAGGAGTGCGCGACCTTCGCGGAGGCGCGCCAGCGCCTCGAGACGACCCCGCTCGCGCGTCCCGTGATCTACACGCTCGCAGGCATGCGCGCCGGCGAGCGCTGCGTCATCGAGCGCACCGAGGAAGGCTCCACGACCCGTCTCGTGGCCACCTGCGCGGCGAACGACTGGCTCGACGTTAGGGCGGGCTGGGAAGGGCGGGTCGGCGCCGACGTGGTGACGACGTGTGACCCGGCCGAGGCCGCGGCGGCAAGCCGGCGTCGGCGCGAGACGCTCGCCGATTGGCGCGGATCATTCGCGCGCGACAGTTTTGGCTGGGTGACCGAGCCGGTGCTCAACCGCTTCACGCGCCTTGCGGTCGAGATGTGCCCGGCGCAGGGCGCCATGCGCGTCGCGGGCTACGAGCGCGATGTCGACGGGCCGGCAGCGCGGCGCGCCACGCAGGTCGCGACGATCGTGGCGGCGTTGGCCGTCGGCTGAACGTCTGGTTGGTCTAGCGGGTACTGGCCGAGGTGGGCGACGCGCGCTGGGCGGCCCCCTGCGGGCAACGGTAGAGCACCGACCGATAGGTGTTGTCCTGGTCGACGACATCGATGTTCTTGTCGTCGCGCACCGTGAAGCGAACGTCGCCCAGCAGGATGTTTCCGCCCGGCCCGGATTCGCACGACATCTGAGCCGCGAGGGTGTTGCCCTCGTGTTCCTTCTTGACGAACTTGCAGATGCCGAAGTTCGAATGGATGTCAGTCTCGGTGATGCGCACCAACTTGGCGGCCGGATCGGTGCCGTCGCCCTTGCACGCCGTGTTCTGCACATAGACGCCGACGATGGAGAAATCGTCGGC
>DASXCK010000036.1:0-29428 GCA_036491235.1 Xanthobacteraceae bacterium
CGTGATCTGCCAGGCGCCCGGAAAGATATCGACCGCGATCGAACGCACCAGCTCGAACAGGAAAGAACCGACGAAGGCGGCCGCGACCGAGCCGGCGCCGGCGAGGATCGTCACGAACACGAAGCCGCCCGACGTCGTCCAGTAGGCCATGTTGGGATCGACATGCTCGACGACGAGTGCCGACAAGGCGCCGCCCAGCCCGGCGAGCACCCCCGCGATGACGAGCTTGAGATGGACGAGCCGGTTGACCGAAAGGCCGAGGAACTCCACGCGGATCTCGTTGTCGCGTACCGGCGCCGCCAGCACGCCGGCAACGGATTCGAAGTAGATCGCGACCACGACCGCCGCGAGCGCGCAGAACACGAGCACGAGCCAGTAGAGCGCGAGATCGTGCGCCTCGCCCTGCGGCGCGTAACCGAAATATGTACCGGCCGGAACGTTGAAACCGTCGGTCGAGCCGAGCGACTCTGTCTTCACCAGCACGCCATACAGGATCATCGACATCGCGAGGCTGAGCATCGCGAAGAAGATGTCGCGGTAGCGCGCGAGCAGGAAGCCAACGACGTAGGCGACGATCCCGGCGGCGATCGCGCCCGCCACGACGAGCACAAAAACATCGTGCACGCCGGTGAATTTTCCGATCAGCGCGACGGTGTAGGCGCCGACGCCATAGAAGAGCGCCTGCCCGAACGGCACGAGACCCGCCCGCCACAGGATCACCAGACCGAGCACGACGAGGCCGTTGGCGAACGCGACGGTCGCAAGCGATGTGATCCAGCCGGGCGCGAACGGCCCCGCGACCGCAAGCACGATGAACGCCAGCGCCACGATGAACATGCTGCGCGCGCTCATCTCAGATCTTCCGCGGCTGGGCCTGGGTGAACAGGCCGTACGGGCGGAAGACGAGCACGAGCGCCATCACGGCGTAGATCACGAACAGCTCGATCTGCGGCATGAGATGCACGGCGGCGGCACGGCAGAGTCCGACGATGATCGACCCGATCAGGGCGCCCTCGATCGAGCCGAGCCCGCCCGTCACCACCACCGCGAAGGCCAGCACGATCACTTCCACTCCGATACCGAGGGTGACGGAAATCTTCGGCGCCATCACGGCCCCACCCAGCGCGCCCAGCATCGCGCCGATCACGAAGGTGACCGTGTAGACCACCTTGACGTTGATGCCGAAGGCGGCGGCGGTCTCGCGATCGAAGATCACCACCGTGAGCAGCCTCCCCCACCGGGTGAACTTGAGCGCGCAATAGCCCACGACCGCGACCACCAGGGCGATGGCCACCAGCCCGATGTCGTAGTTCGACAACACGAGGTCGCCGATATCGATGCTGCCTGCCGCGATCATGGGCTGGTAAGCGGCATGCGATTCCCGTCCCCAAATCAGCGCAATCACGTCCTCCAGCATGAGAAATACCGCGTAGGTGACGAGCACCACCACGACCTCGTCCCTGCCGTAGGCAAAGCGCAGGATGCCGCGCTCGAGGATGAGTCCGAGCACGAGCCCGATCGCGCAGGCGATGACGATCATCAGCAGGAAGCCGAGCGCGTCGGGCCAGCCGCGATCGACATAGATGCCGACCGCCGTCGCGGCGCCATAGGCACCGAACGCGTAGAACGATCCGTGCGTCACATTGAGTATCTTCATCACGCCGAAGATCAGCGTGAGGCCGACGGCGACGAGAAACAGATAGGCCGCGTAGACGAGGCCGTCAGTCAGGATCGCAAACGCGGTCAGCACGACGGGACCTCGGTTAACTCCCCTCCGTTTCGCGGAGAGGATGAACGCACTTGCCTTCCCCTCTCCCCGCAGGGAAAAGGGTGGCGAACGCAGCGAGCCGGGTGAGGGGCGCTCGGAGTTTCAATTCCGGCTCCGAAAGCCTTTCACCCCGACCCTCTCCCCTGGGGAGAGGGGGCGCAAGAATCGCGAGCGCTTGCACGCGATGCACCCTCGCTCCAATCACCGAATTGAGCGCCAGCTCAATTGCACTTTGCACCCTTCATTCCGTCCTTGATCCAGTCCTCGGCGTTGACGCCGGGCGGCGGGTTCACGCACTCGGCCGGAAAGCGCATGACATCGACGATCTCGGGTTGCTGCGTCTGCTTATTGAAGCGATAGGTACCGTACGCCGTTTCCTGCACGCCCTGATGACCGTCGCCGAGCGTAAGCTTCACGTGGCCGCCCGGGGCGTCGAACTCGATGCCCTTGAACGCGGCGACGACCTCGTCGGTGGTCGGCTTGGCGCCCTTGGCCTTCGCCGCCTTGTCCCACGCCACCTTCAGGCCGAGGATCGAGAGGGCCATCTGGTAGGACGGATAGGTCGGCGGCGTGCCGTAGCGATCGGTGTAGATTTTCTTGAACCAGCGATTGAGCTCGCTGTCCGGCGCAAGCGGGCCGTTCGGGCCACGCCCACCGATGATGGTGCCGTTCGGCATCTTGTCCTTCAGCCGCCAGATCGACGCCTCGCCGGTGGTGTAGATGATGGGCATGCGCTTATCGAGGCCGCGTGCCTGCTCCTGATAGATGAAGCCTTCGAGGTCGCCGTCGTAAAAGCTCGAGTGCAGCGCCTGCGACTTGGAGGTCAGCAAGGTCGAAATCTCGGCGCCGAATTCGCCGGCGAAGAGTTTGGGAAAGAGCGCCTTGTCCACCGTGGCCTTCGGCGCCAGCACCTTCATGGCGCCGACGAAGTCGCGCCAGGAATCCTGTCCCCACGCATAGTTCTGATTGATGCCCGAGAACACGTTGATGTTCTTGTGCTTGGCCAGCAGGTAACGCGCCGCGGCGACGTTATCCATGGTGGCATGCGGCGACGCGCGGAACACGTATTTGCGCGGCGCTTCCTCGAAGATGCGCGTCGTGCCGCAATCGAAATAGACGGTGAGCGCCTTGAGCTCCTCGGCGACCGGCGTCACCGCGAGACAGCTTCCCGACGAGACATAACCGACCACCGCATCGACCTTGTCGCGTTGGACCAGGTTGCGGAATTCAGTGACGACCTGCGCGGTCGAGCCGGCCTCATCGACGTATTTGGCCTGGATCTTGGCGCCACCCAAACCGACCGTGTTGTAGGGGGCGGGCGCCGAACCGGCGTTGAGCGCCTCGATGAGGATCTCGGCGCCGTTGCGCCCCGGAACGCCGAACGGACTTGCGGCCGGGCCGCTGAGGAACGAAACGATGCCGATGGTCACCGGCTGCGACGCGGCCGCCGGCTGTTGCGCGGTCGCAACCGCCGCGGCGGCCAATGTCATCATGGCGGCAAGTCCCGCCACGCGACGGACGCTTACGTTGCAAACTCTCATGGAATGTTTCCCTCCGCGGAAGTCCTGCCGGACCTTGTTGTTGCCCTAAGAAAACGCGATATCGGGTTCGTATTCAACTGCTTTTCGGCCGCGCCTGCGATGATAACATGGGCGCAAATGCGGTTTCGCGGCGCGAAAAGGCGGATACCAAAAAGGCGGACACCATGTCGCTCGCAACGCTCGATGACAGCCCGGCCGCCGGGCGGCAGACCGGGCGCGACGCCCGGCTGATGATCCGGCGCAACGAGTTCGGCGGACCGACCTCCGGCCTCGCGCCCGGCTATGTGCAGGGTAACCTCGCGATCCTGCCCAATGCGCTGGCCAGCGATTTTCTGCGCTTCTGCCAGCTCAATCCGAAGCCGTGCCCGTTGCTCGCGGCTTCGGCGCCGGGCGATCCGCGCCTGCCCTCGCTCGGCGAGGATCTCGACATCCGCACCGATCTCGGCCGCTACAAAGTGTGGCGCAACGGCGAGGTCGTCGACGAGCCGACCGACATCAACCGCTGGTGGCGCGACGACCTGGTGGCGTTCGTGATCGGCTGCTCGTTCTCGTTCGAGGAAGCGCTGGTCGATTGCGGGATCGAGCTGCGCCACCAGACCTGCGACTGCACCGTCCCGATGTATCGCACGTCGATCGAAACACAGCCGGCCGGGCCGTTCCACGGCCCCATGGTGGTGTCGATGCGGCCGCTGAAGCCAGCCGACGCGATCCGCGCGATCCAAGTGACGACGCGCTTTCCGACCGTGCACGGCGCGCCGGTGCATATCGGCAAGCCGGAGCTGATCGGCATCAAGGACATCGCCAAGCCTGATCACGGCGACGCAGTGCCGGTGCGCGACGACGAGCTGCCTGTTTTTTGGGCGTGCGGCGTCACGCCGCAGTCGGTCGTTGCGACCGCCAAGCCCGACTTCTGCATCACGCATTATCCGGGCCGCATGCTGGTCACCGACCGCAAGAATTCCGAGCTGGCGGTGATGTAAGAGAAATCGTCATGCCCGCCCTTGTCGCGGGCATCCACGTCTTTAACTGTCGGCAAAAACGCGGATGGCCGGGACAAGCCCGGCCATGACGAAAATGAAACTACGATCCTGCCTCGCGCAACACCTCGACCGCCGCCTTGTGGGCCTCGTTGGCGGCGGGGATTCCGCAGTAGAGCGCGACCAGCAGCAGGATCTCGCGGATCTCGTCCGGCGTGCAGCCATTCTTCAGCGCGCCGCGCAGATGGACGCGCAACTCCTCGGGCTTGCCGGCCGCCGCCATCATGGCGATCATCGCGAGGCTTTTGGTGGCGAGCGGCAGCCCCGGCCGGCTCCAGACGTCGCCATACGCATAGGCATTGATCATGTGCTGCAGCGGCGCGCCGAAATCGCCGAGCGCCTTGGTGCGCTCGTCGACGGCGGCGGCACCGAACAGCTCACGCCGCAGCGCCAGGCCGCGGTCGTGCAGATCCTGGGTATCCATTCCTGTCCTCCGTCGGTTTGCCGACCCGATCCGACGGTTTCGGGCCGTTGTTCCATAGTTTTGCCGGCCGGCACCATTGCGGCAACACGGCCGTCGTAAAAAAACTATAATCAGGCGGCGTCCCGATTCCGCGGACGCGGATGCCAGCCATCACCGACAGGATCTCGCAGCGATGACGACCGCGGCTACGGCCGAAGCAAAACCCGGCCAGCCTCAGGGCAGCCTTGCCGTGCTCGCGCTCGGCGCGCTCGGCGTCGTCTACGGCGACATCGGAACGAGCCCCCTCTACACCATGAAGACCGTGCTCGACGAGGAGGGCGCGAGCGGCACCGATGTCGCGCTCGGCGCCCTGTCGCTGATCGTGTGGACCCTGATCATCATCACTTCGATCAAATACGTTCTCATCGTGATGCGGGCCGACAACGAAGGCGAAGGCGGCATTCTGGCATTGATGTCGCTGCTCGGCATCAAGCACGGGACGCGCATCGCCGTGATCAGCGCCGGCATCCTCGGCGCGGCGTTGCTCTATGGCGACGGTGCGATCACGCCGGCCATCTCGGTGCTGAGCGCGCTCGAGGGCCTCAAGACCGCGGCACCGGCGATCGCACCCTGGATCGTCACCCTGGCGGTCGCGATCCTGATCGCGCTGTTCGCGCTGCAGCCGCAAGGCAGCGCACGAATCGGCAGGCTGTTCGGCCCGGTGATGACCGTGTGGTTCATCACCATCGCGGTGCTCGGCGTCGCCAGCCTGATCAAGCATCCGGGCGTGCTGGTCGCGCTCGATCCGCGCTACGGGGCATCGTTACTGTTCACTCACGGACTGTCCGGCTTCAAGGTGCTCGGCGGGGTCTTTCTGTGCGCAACCGGTGCGGAAGCCCTCTATGCCGACATGGGGCATTTCGGCCCGCGGCCGATCCGTGCGTCATGGTACGGCCTCGTGCTGCCGGCGCTGGTCCTCAATTACGCGGGCCAGACGTCGGTCGTGATCGACGGCGCCGTCGCGAAGGGCGTCAACCCGTTCTACGCGCTGTGCCCGAACGCGCTGCAGATTCCGCTCGTCGCGCTCGCGACCATCGCGACCATCATCGCGAGCCAAGCGATCATCAGCGGGGCGTTCTCGATGACCCGCCAGGCGATCCAGCTCGGGCTGTGCCCGCGCCTGCATATCAAGCAGACCTCGGCGGAAGGGTACGGGCAAATCTATGTGGACTTCGTCAACTGGGCGCTGATGGCGCTGACGCTGACGCTCACCGTCGCGTTCCGCTCTTCGGACAACCTGGCGGCCGCCTACGGCATCGCGGTGTCGCTGACCATGCTGCTCACCTCGGCGCTGGTCTATATCGCCATGCGCGAGGTGTGGGGCTGGAGCCTACCGGTGAGCCTTGCGGTCACCGGCCTGTTCATCGTGGTCGACCTCTCCTTCGTCGGCGCCAATCTGATCAAGGTGCTGGAGGGCGGCTGGGTCCCGCTCGTCGTCGCCTCCGTCATCTTCTTCCTGATGTCGACGTGGCGCCAGGGCCGCGCGCTGATCCTCGCCAAGCTAGAGCGCGACACGCTGCCGCTCGTCGACTTCATCCGCGGCATCAAATCCAAGACGCGCGTGCCCGGCACCGCCGTCTATCTCACCAGCCGTACCGACATGGTGCCGGTGCCGCTGCTGCACAACCTCAAGCACAACAAGGTGCTGCACCAGCGCATCGTGCTGCTGCGGGTGATGACCGAGAACGTGCCGCGCGTCGACTTCGCCCACCGGCTGAAGGTCGAGGACTTCGGCAGCGATTTCTTCGCCCTGTCGACCCGCTATGGCTTCATGGAGCATCCGAACGTGCCGCTCGCGCTCGATCTCTGCGGCGAGCGCAAGCTGCAGTTCGACCGGATGGACATGTCGTTCTTCGTCGGTCGGCTGACCATCCATGCGGTCGGCCGATCGCGCTGGAAGCAATTTCGAATCGCGGTGTTCGAGGTGATGCACCGCAATGCGCAGCCCGCGACAGAGTTCTTCCGCATTCCGGCCGGCCGCGTGGTCGAGCTCGGCGGGCAGATCGAGATCTAGCTCGTACCCCTTGACCGATCCGGCCGCTCTGCAGTGTAACGGGCCAAAGTAACCCGTCATGCGCGGACTTGTCCCGCGCATCCACGTCTTGGCCAAGCAGCAAGATGTGGATGGCCGGAACATAGGCGAGCGAAGCGACGCCGTTCTTCGAACAACTATGCGCGGCCATGACGAGATCTAAACGGAAAGGAAGCGCCCGTGGCGACGCAGCGGCTTGGCATCATCATGCACGGTGTTACGGGACGCATGGGGCTCAATCAGCACCTCGAGCGTTCGATCGTGGCAATCCGCCGGGCGGGCGGTGTCGCCCTGCCGAACGGCGATCGCGTCATGCCTGACCCGATCCTCGTCGGCCGCAATGGCGCGAAGCTTGCGGCACTGGCGCAGCAATACGGCATCGAGCGGCACACGACCGACCTCGACGCGGCGCTCGCGGACCCCAAGGACACCGTGTTCTTCGACGCCGCGACGACGCAGATGCGCGCCGACCTCGTGACGCGCGCGATCGAGGCCGGCAAGCATGTCTATTGCGAGAAGCCGATCGCCGACAGCCTCGACAGGGCGGTGCGGCTGGCGAAGCTCGCCAAGGCGCGCGGCATCCGCCACGGCGTTGTGCAGGACAAGCTGTTTCTTCCCGGCCTGCGCAAGATGCGCATGTTGCGCGACGCCGGCTTCTTCGGCCGCCTGTTCGCGGTGCGCGGCGAGTTCGGTTACTGGGTGTTCGAGGGCGACTGGGGCCAGCCGGCGCAGCGGCCGAGCTGGAACTACAAGAAGGCGGAAGGCGGCGGCATCATCCTCGACATGCTGTGCCACTGGCGTTACGTGCTCGACCACGTATTCGCGCCCGTCACCGCCGTGAGCTGCATCGGCGCAACGCACATCCCGAGCCGGGTCGACGAGAACGGCAAGACCTATGCGGCCGATGTCGACGACGCGGCCTATGCGACGTTCCAGCTCGAGGGCGGCGTGATCGCCCACATCAACTGCTCCTGGTGCGTCCGCGTGCGGCGCGACGACCTGGTGACGTTCCAGGCCGACGGCACGCACGGCTCGGCGGTCGCCGGCTTGACGCGCTGCTGGACGCAGCATCGGGTGAACACGCCGCGGCCGGTGTGGAATCCGGACGTGCCGCAGACGATGAAGTTCCTCGACCAATGGGAAGAGGTGCCGGAGAACATCACCTACGACAACGGCTTCAAGATCCAGTGGGAGGACTTCATCCGCCACCTGGTCGCCGGCACGCCGTGGACGCACGACCTGGTCGAGGCCGCGAAGGGCGTGCAGCTCGCCGAGCTCGGGCTGCGGAGCTGGGCCGAGCGGAAATGGCTTGATGTGCCGAAGCTCAATATCTGATGCCTGGTGTCCCGGATGGGGTGCAGCGCGAAGCGGTGCACCCCATCCGGGACCCAGCGGCGCCGGATAACATGGGTCCCGGTTCTGCAGCGCACCCTTTCCCCCCCGGCTCTCGCTTCGCTCGGCCGGGGTTCACGCTGCGCTGCGCCCGGGACACGAGGGAGATTAGATTGGCGACGATCTCATTACCCACCACCGACCGCCGGCTCGCCCCCTACACCACCGGCGAGCCGATCTTGCTGCCGAAGAAGGGCGCGGCGCCGAAGCTCAATCGCATCGCGTATGCGGCGACGCATGTGGTCGCCGATCCGCTCGCCGACGTCGATCCGTGGCTCGACGCCGCGATCGACTGGGACAAGACGATCGCATTCCGCGACTATCTCTGGGACCTCGGGCTCGGCGTCGCCGAGGCGATGGACACGGCGCAGCGCGGCATGGGGCTCGACTGGCCGGGCGCGAAGGACCTCATGCGCCGTGCGCTCGCGGCCGCCAAGGCGCGGCCGGGCGCGCTGATCGGCTGCGGCGTCGGTACCGACCATCTCGACGCCGGACCGAACGTCACGCTCGATGACGTGATCCGCGCCTATGAAGAGCAGATCGAGGCCATCGAGGCGATGGGCGGGCGGCTGATCCTGATGGCAAGCCGTGCGCTCGCGCGTGCCGCCAAGCGACCCGACGACTATGCCCGGGTCTACGGCCGCATCCTCGCCCAGGTGAAGGAGCCGGTGATCATCCACTGGCTTGGCGAGATGTTCGACCCCGCGCTCGCCGGCTATTGGGGCGCGGCCGACCACACGGCCGCGATGGAGACCTGTCTGGCGATCCTCCGCGACCATGCCGACAAGGTGGACGGGGTGAAGATCTCGCTCCTGTCGAAGGAGAAAGAGATCGCCATGCGCCGCCGCCTGCCGGCCGGCATGCGCATGTATACGGGCGACGACTTCAACTACGCGGAGCTGATCGCGGGCGACGAGGAAGGCCACTCGGACGCCCTCCTCGGCATCTTCGACGCGATCGCGCCGGCCGCGTCGCTCGGCCTCGCGCGCCTGGCGGCCGGCGACGTCCAGGGTTTCCACGGCATCCTCGAGCCGACCGTGCCACTGTCGCGTCATATCTTCCGGGCGCCGACACGCTTCTACAAGACCGGGGTGGTCTTCCTCGCCTGGCTCAACGGGCTGCAGGACCATTTCGTCATGGTCGGCGGCCAGGAGAGCGCGCGCTCCCTGGTCCATCTCGCCGAGCTGTTTCGCTTGGCCGACAAGGCGCGGGTGCTGCACGATCCGGAGATTGCCGCGGCGCGCATGACCCGACTGCTCGCCGTGCATGGCCTTACGTAAAGGCCAGCGCATTGCGCCAGGCAAGATCGCGACGAACTATTCGTATCCAACTCGCCTCAAATCGTCGCGATAATTGCGTCTTTGCGATCAGCGCTTCGCAACACAACCCAGTCATGACGGTCCGCTACATCACGGCGGGCGACGCCCTTGATACAGCGTTGCTGCAAGAAACGATTCGATAAGAAGCAGTGAATAGAGGAAGCGTCCGGGATTGCCTTGAACCTACCGGAGACTTCCATGACCCGCTCGATCGCCCTCACCAACGGTTTTGCCGACACCTACGCACTGCCGACCCCCAAGGCTCCTCGACAGGCGGCTTTCGGCGGCCGCATCATGAACTGGCTGACCAAATCGCAGCAGCACGGCGTCGAGCGCGAGATCCACAACTACGTCGCCGAGCGCGGCTTCGACCACTTCACCGATTCGATCGAGCGCGACATCGAGTGCCGCTTCCTGGCACGCCAGCACGACTGCTTCTGATGGCAGCGATGTAGCCCGGATGAGGCGCCAACGGGTCGGCGCGAAACGCCGCCCGATGACGGACTCCGCACCGACATCCGGGAACAAAGGCCCCGGATATCCCCCGCGTTCGTTGGCGTCATCCCGGCTACAGCGCTCGGGATTTCCCGATCGGCGGCGCCAAGGTCGCGAGCACCGGGCTCCGGCCTCCGGCGGCGAGATCGCCGCCGACCTCGAGGCGCACGTAGTTGAAGTTGCCGACGAGCCGCGCGGTCGGGATCACAAAGAACCCTTCCTCGTTGCGGCGGACGCTGTCGCCGTCCGTGATCCACGATTCGACGCCACCGCGGCCATACGGATTGCGCACCGTGACGAGGTCATGCCCTGCGTCATAGGCAACGACCGCGTACGCGTGGCTCGAATTGGATACCGTCACAACCCGATGATCTTGCAACGCGCTTCTGATCTCGGTGCGCGTCTGCGCAACCAGACCGGGATCGAGCGGCTTGTGAGTGATGGCGGGGAACCCGATGGCGCGGCTGTCGTGCCCGTTGAGCAACTCCATGACGCGGGTACTGCCAAGACGGAAGCCCACCGAGTCGAGCGGCTCGCGGGTCGCCGTCTCCTGCGGCGCGTGGCGGATACGCAGCATCGCATAAGCCTTCTCCAGCACGCTGAGCCAGATGCCGTCCTTTGCGATCGTATAGGTCGCTATCTCGCTGTCGGTCGGCGCCGGCACGCGCACGGGCGGCTGGTGCGGGAAGCCGACCGTGAAGCTGCCGTCGTCGTTGCGGGCGATCAGCCGTACGATCGCCTGCGGATTGGCCTGCGCGAGCGCGCCGACCGCGGAGAGAAAGTAGCAATCGCTGGTGAAGTCCTGGCGGATCGCGCTGATGCGCGGGCCACCCGCGACGAACAGGTCGCGCGGCTGCTCTGCGAGCTTGTGCAGGCCGGCCGCGTAGAAGCCGACGAAATTCCGGTCGAGCTTGCGGCCTTGGACGAGATCGCGCTCCATCGCATCGAGGCTGGCGGGCGTGAAGGAACGCGTCTGCGACAGGTCCCGGTACGTGGTCGACCCGAGCTTGAGCGCCGCGAGCGCCGCGGCGGCGTCGCCGACGATGCTCGGATTCTGCATGTCGACCTCGATCTCTTCGCGCGTGAGCACGCCGTCGTGGTCGAGGTCCCATTGGCCGAAGTTCGCGCGCGCAATCGCGAGAAAGCGCCGCGCGGCCGGCGACGGGACGGCGGCGCGCAGCTGCGACGGCGCTTGTGGTTTGGTGATCTGCGCCTGCTCGCTCGCGGCGAGGGCCGGCCCGGACAGTAGCGCAACCGCACCCAGCGTGAGCGCAAGCGCGGCAATCACCGCCATGGCGACCGTGGCGACAACCGCCGTGACCGCGGCTATCGCGGCAACCGCAGAACGAATGCGGTTTCGTGGCTGCACGGGCATGACGCTCCTCGCGGGCCGAGGATTTTGGCCTGTCCGTTAGTGGCCGGAGGGGGCGAGGTGGTTCACACGACGATAGCCGTCATTGGCCGCCCCCGATCGGTCATGACGCTCGGAAATGGCGCCTTCCTTCGAATGATCCCGTCACGGCTGGGCAGTCCCGGCCATCCACGTCTTTCTTGCCGGATCGCTAAGACGTGGATGCCCAGCACAAGGCCGGGCATGACGGCGTGATCCAATATGAATGAATCCGCTTTAATGCCCTCACCTGCCAGCACGCAAGCGCTGGATCTGCATCTGCGCGAGGAACGGCACCAGCGGGTGGGCGCCCATTTTCACGATCGTCGGCATGTCGAGCTTGACCAGCGCCTCGCGCTGGTCCGGCGGCAGGCGGAATTTGTCCGCATAGGCGGCGGCGTCGGCGACATACTGGGCGCGTTTGTCGGCCTCGTGCGCGAGGCCATGCAGTGCGGCGGTGAGCTCGACCAACTCGGGCTTGATCGATGGGTAATGCGCGGCGTGCTCGGCCGGGCCGGTGCCGAACCAGGCGAGCGAGGCATAGTTGTGGTGCCAGCTCGGGTCCATCGATACGACGTCCGGCTTGCGCTCACCGAGCGCGCCGGCCGCACAAGCCCAGCAGCGCAGCTCGATATTGCCGGTGTCGTCGAGCTCGGTCTCGTCATAGCCGATCAGTGATTTGAGGTTGCCGCCGGCGAGCTTCTCCAGCGCGCGCTTGTCCCAGCCCAGCTCGGGGTTGGAATAGCGGTCGGTGCCGGGAAAATGCGACATCCCACCGCTCGACAGGATCACGGTCTTGAGCCCGAGCGCCGTGACGGTGCGGGCGACCGCCTGACCGAACTGATAGCAGCGCTCCATGGTGGGCTGCGGCGGCAGGTAGGCGTTGACGTAGATCGGCAGCACGGGTCCGGTGTGGCCGAGATGGGTCAGGGGAATGCCGATCGCGTAATCGATCTTGGCGGTCGACGTGAAAGCTGGATCGAAATTCTGCCGATAGAGCTGGCGCACGAGCTCGAAGCCGATCTCGCTCGGAACCTTCCAATGAAATTTTCGACCCGCGAACTCGCCACGCGCCTCGCCGCCGACATGCACCGTGAACGCCGGGCAGGCATTGTGGAAGAACTGCTCGGCGTGGTCGTTGGAGAACATGATCCACAGGTCGGGATTGAGCGCGCGCAGCTTCTCGCCGATGCCGCCCGCGACCTCGCGCACATGGGCGACCAGCGCCTTGTCCTCGGTGTCCGGCATGGTGAAGAACTGAGGGGCGTGCGGCAGCATGGCGCCGCCGACAACCGTCGACATCATGGCAGATCTCCTAACTTGGCCATTCGGTCGCTTCCTGCACAAGGATGCGTGGATGCGCGGGACAGGCCCGCGCATGACGGCACAAAAAATATAGCGCTTGCTTGTAGCCTACAAGCTGACGCCATGGCACGGTTCTGATTGAATACCTGATCAATTCCGAGGGCAAATCAACACTGCAGTGCGAGGAGCGCCATGGTGGAAGTGCCGATTACGATCGCGTGCGGCAATTACGACCGCACGCAGGCGATCCGGGACGGCGTCGTCAAGGTCGAGGGCTGCGCCGTCACCTATCTGCCGCTCTACCCGGAGGAGATCTTCCACCGCGCCTTCAAGTTCCAGGAATTCGACGTTTCGGAGATCTCGTTCTCGAGCTTCATCCGCACGGTCGCGGCCGGCACCTCAGCCTATATCGGCATTCCGGCATTCGTGTCGCGCATCTTCCGCCACTCGGGCATCTACATCCGCGCCGACGCCGGCATCCGTCGACCTGAGGACCTGCGCGGCAAGCGCATCGGGGTGCCCGAATATCAGATCACCGCGGTGGTCTGGATGCGCGGCATGCTGCAGCACGAGTACGGCGTACCGCCGTCGGAGATTCACTGGCGCAGCGGCGGCCAGGAACAGCCCGGTCGTGGCGAGCGCACCCCGCTCAAGCCGATCCCGGACCTCGACCTCAAGCCGATCGGCGATGACCAGACGCTGGTCGGCATGCTGCGCAAGGGCGAGCTCGACGCCCTATTCACGGCACGCGCGCCGTCGTCATTCCTCGCCGGGGAGCCGCACATCAGGCGACTCTTCCCCGACACCCGCGCCGCCGAGATGGCCTACTACAAGAAGACGAGCCTGTTTCCCATCATGCATCTCGTCGGCATCCGCAAGACGCTCGTCGAGCGCTATCCCTGGCTCGCCACCAGCGTCTACAAGGCGTTCTGCGACGCGAAGGCGATCGCCATGACCAACCTGCGCGACGTCAACGCGCTGCTGGTGACCCTACCGTTCCTCGAGGCGGAGACGCGCGAGACTGCCGCCGCCATGGGCGAAGATTTCTGGAAATACGGCGTGCACGAGAACCTGCGCGAGATCGAGGCGCTGACGCAATACATCCATGAGCAGGGCCTCGCCGATCGCAAGGTCGCGGTGGAAGAGCTATTCGCCAAGCCGACGTTCGAGATGTCGAAGGTGTGACAGCGGCGGCGCGTCGCCGCGCCGCTGCGACGCCGCTGGCGCCCACCCGGACGCTAGATTAGTCTTTCGGCCTACAGCCGGGACGCCGACCGGCGCCACAGGGGAACGTACCATGTCACGCTTGCGCCGCTTCACCGTCGCGCCGGCCATCGCCGCAGGCCTCGCCGTCATCGCCCTGGGCATGGCGCCCGCGGCGCGCGCGCAGGACAAGGTCATCAAGATCGGCGCGCTGCTGCCGATCTCCGGGCCCGGCTCCTATTTCGGCGTGCAGGACAAGCAGGGCATCGAGCTCGCGCTCGAGCAGCTCAATAAAGCGGGCGTCAACGGCTACAAGTTCGCGGTCAAGTACGAGGACTCGGCCTGCGGCCCGCTGCCGGCGACGCAGGCGGCAAAGCGCCTGATCGACCAGTACAAACCCGACGTCGCACTCGGCGAGGAATGCTCGGACGCGACGCTCGCGATCATGCCGATCATGGCGCAGGCCAAGGTGCCGCTGATCAATGCCGGCTCCTCGGCGATCAAGATCACCGAACCGGGCAATCCGTGGACCTTCCGCATCTTTCCCGACGAGGTGATGCAGGGCAACGACATCGCGGCCAATGCCTACAACCGCCTCAAGGCGCGCACCGCCGTGCTGCTGCACGAGAACACCAATGCGGGCATCGGCAACGCCAAGGTGTTTGCCGAGACCTTCACCAAGCTTGGCGGCAAGATCCTCGCCGACATCGGCTTCGGCCGCGACGTCAACGATTTCACCGCGATCGCGACCCGCATCGCGGGCCTCGGAAAGGTCGACGTGATCCCCACCTACACGCTGGAAGGCCAGGGCCTCAAGATCACCCAGGCGCTGATGCAGGCGGGCGTCACCAAGGGCGGCGGCGGGCAGGCGATCCAGCTCGGGACCATCTGGCTGCCGTTCGGCTTCGAGCAGAAGGCCGGCAAGGCCGCGATCGGCTACGTGCGCGTGGTGCAATTCGATCCGCTCGACAAGCGTCCGCTGGTGCAAAGTTTCATCGCGGCATTCAAGGCGAAGTACAACCAGGACCCGACGCACCTCAACGCGCACGCCTACGACCAGATCATGCTGGTCGCCGACACCGTCAAGCGCGGCGCCACGAACGCCCAGTCGATCCGCGACGAGCTTGCCAAGACCAAGGACCTGCCGGCCATCACGGGCACCATCACGTTCGACGCGCACAACCAGAACAGCAGCATGGACACGATCCATTACATGGAGACGGAGCCCGACCTGTCGTGGAAGGCGCTCGGCTGGAACTGAGAGACCGATGACGGTCGTTCTCCAGCAGGGCATCAACGGCGTCGTCCTCGGCAGCCTCTACGTCCTGGTCGCGCTCGGACTGACCCTGGTCTACGGCGTGCTGGTGCAGATCAACTTCGCGCATGCGGACGTGGTCACGCTCGGCGCGTTCTCGGCCTACTTCTTCATGCACGGGCTGGGCGGCGGCTACCTGCCGAGCATCGCGGTGGCGCTTGTGATCGGCGCCGCGCTCGGCTGGCTGATGAACGCGGCGGTGTTCGCGCCGCTGCAAAACAGGGGAAATGAGCTGTTGCCGCTGATCGCGACCATCGGGGTCTCGGTGATGCTGGAGAACGCGATGCTGGCCTGGTTCGGGCCGATCCCCTACGCGTTCGAGTCGCCCTACAGCAATGACGTGATCCGCTTCGGCCACACCTTCATCACGCTGCAGAACGTGCTGATCGTCGCGACCTCGATCGCGACCATCGCGCTGCTTTATGGGTTCATGAAGTTCACGTTCCTCGGCAAGGCGCTGCGCGCCGTGTCGCAGGACCGCGAGACGGCGGGCCTCATGGGCATCAATCCCGATCGCATCGTGATGCTGACCTTCGTGATCGCCTGCGCGCTCGCCGGCATGGCCGGCGCGCTGCTCGGACCCGTGCTCGTGCTGACCCCGTTTGCCGGCACGTCGGTCATCGTAAAAGCCTTCGCGATCGTCATCATCGGCGGCTTCGGCAATGTCGAGGGCACGATCCTCGCCGGCCTGCTGGTCGGGCTGATCGAAAGCTTCACGACGCAGTACCTCGAGCCGGGGATGATCGACATCGTGGTATTCGGGCTGCTGCTGGTCACGCTCGCGTTGCGCCCGACGGGGTTGATCGCCGAGCGGCGGGAAGAGAATGTGTAGGGCCGCCGCGCCGTCTTCCGTCATGCCCGCGAATGCGGGCATCCACGCCTTTCTTGAATCCGCACTCGGCTCAAGACGTGGATGGCGGGGACAAGCCCGGCCATGACGAGTCCCTTGCATTCCCGGCTCGTCGCGTATCTCGCCGCCGTTCTCATCATCGCGATCCTCCCCCTCGTCTTCACCGACTCCTACTGGCGCACCAACCTGATCGTCTGCGCGCTCAATGTCATGCTGGCGCTCGGTCTCGACTTCGTGCTCGGCTATGCGGGTCAGCTCAACCTCGGGCAATCGGCCTTCTACGGGCTCGGCGCCTATACGGCGACGCTCCTGGTCATGCGGCTCGGGGTGCCGTTCTGGGCGGCGTTCGCGGCCGCGGTCGTGCTGGCAGGCCTCGCCGGCGTGGTGCTGGCGCTGTTCGCGATGCGGCTGCGCGGGCATTATCTGGCGATCGCGTCGCTCGGCTTCGCGGTCATCACCTATCAGATCCTGCTCAACTGGATCAGCCTCACCCAGGGGCCGCTCGGAATCTACGCGGTGGAGCCGCCACCCGCGATCGCCCTGCCCGGCCTGCCGCCGATCGACTTTCACGACCTCGGCCACCTCTTCCATCTGGTCGCCGGCTTCGCGCTGCTGAGCTACCTGCTGCTCGATCAGCTCATCCGTTCGCCGATCGGCGAGACGCTGGCGGCGATCCGCGAGGACGAGGTCTCGGCGACCGCGCTCGGGATCAACTGCGCGATGTGGAAGGTTTTTGCGTTCGGCGTCGGCTCGGCGGTCGCGGGCGCAGCCGGCGGATTCTACGCCGGCCTCGTCGGCACGCTGGTGCCGGATGCATTTTTCATCACCGAGTCGTTCACCATCCTCGCCATGGTGATGGTCGGCGGCATGGGTACGCTGACCGGGCCGGTGCTCGGCGCGATCGTGCTCACCGTCCTGCCCGAGCTGCTGCGCGGCATCGGCGATCTGCGCCTCGTCGTCTATGGCCTGGCGCTCACGCTCGTCGTGCTGTTCATGCCGGGCGGCATCGCGCAGGCGGCGCGGCTCGCGCTCGACCGCCTGCGGCGTCCGGTGAGGGCGCCATGATCGACGGCGCGCCCATCCTGCTGCGCGCGAGTGGCCTGCGCAAAAGCTTCGGCGGCGTGCGCGCCGTGCAGGACATCTCACTCAGCGTTGCGGCCGGCACCGTATTCGCCGTCATCGGGCCGAACGGCGCCGGAAAATCGACGCTGCTCAACCTGCTGAGCGGTGTCTACCGCCCGGATATCGGCAGCGTGACGTTCGACGGCGCCGATCTTACCCGTGTCCGCGCGCACCGACGCGTGCGCCATGGCATCGCGCGCACGTTCCAGAAGATCCGGCTTTTTCCGCGGCTCTCGGCGATCGAGAACGTTGTCGCGGGTTTCCACACCCACGTGTCGATTCCGGCCTGGCAATACGTGGTGCACGGTGCTGCGTTCCGCGCGAACCATGCCCGCTGCCGCGACGAAGCCGCGCGTCTTCTCGCCTTCATGGGGCTTGCGGCGCGGGCGAACGTCCCGGCCGGCTCGCTGTCGTATGGCGAGCGCCGCATGCTCGAGATCGCCCGTGCGCTGGCCACGATGCCGCGCCTGCTGATGGTCGACGAGCCGGCGGCCGGCCTCAACGCGCAGGAGGTCGAAAACCTGGTCGAGCGATTGCAAACGCTGCGCCGTGACGGCCTGACCATCCTGGTGGTCGAGCACAATATGGATCTGGTGATGACCATCGCGGACCGCGTGCTGGTCATCGATTACGGCCAGCACCTGTTCGAAGGCGCGCCCGCCGAGGTGCAGCAGCATCCCGGCGTGATCGCGGCCTATCTGGGCGACGAATCGCCAAACGGGAAATCATGAGTGCGCCGCTGCTCGAAGCCGCCGGCCTGGAGCTCGCCTATGGCGAGGTCCCGGTCTGCCGCGACCTCGCCTTCGAGGTCCACGACGGCGAGATCGTGACACTGCTCGGCGCCAACGGCGCCGGCAAATCGACGACGCTGCGCGCAGTCGCGGGCGCGCTGGTCCCGCGCGCCGGCGCGATCCGCCTGCGCGGACAGGACATCACCCGCCTGCCCTCGCATGCGCGCACGCAGCTCGGGATCGCGCTCGTGCCGGAAGGCCGGCACGTGTTTCCCTATCTCACCGTGCGCGAGAACCTCGAGCTCGGCGGCTTCAAGCACCGGCGCGACGGCGCCAAGGTGCGCGGGCTGATCGGCAAGGTGTTCGCCATGTTTCCGCGCCTCGCCGAGCGGGCAAGCCAGAACGCCGGCACGCTGTCGGGCGGCGAGCAGCAGATGCTGGTGCTCGGCCGCGCCATGATGTCGGAGCCGGCGCTGCTCTGCCTCGACGAACCGTCGCTCGGCCTCGCGCCGCGGGTCGTGCAGGACATTTTCCGCACCATCCGGACGATCAACCAGGACGGCGTGAGCGTGCTGCTGGTCGAGCAGAATGCGCGCTATGCGCTCGAAACGGCGAACCGCGGCTATGTGCTGCAGACCGGGCGCATCATCGCGGCCGGCACGTGCGCGGCTTTGCGCGAGGATGCGCGGGTGCGGGAGGCGTATCTGGGGCGGGCGGCGGCTTTACCCTCTCCTGCAGGGCTAGGGTGAGCCCCGAAAGTGATTCCCCGATGGTTCTGGATATGATTCAAGGCCTTTTGGTCATTTTTGCCGAGGGCCGCAGGGTGAAGCTCACATCGGCTTGAAGTGGCGATCGAGCGCGACGTCGATCAGCAGCGAAGTGTCGCTCTTGAGGCCTTTTGCCACGAGATCGGTCGCTTCGTGTACCGTCTTCGCGCGTTCCGCATTGATGCCGAGCGAACGCGCGAGCCCGATGAAATCGACCGGCGGATCGATCAACTCCATCCCGACATAGGTGTCGACCTGCTCGGCATGGCCGCGCAGCGCGTGCAGGCGCTGCTTGAGGATGCGGTAGGAGGTGTTGTTGAGGATGACGATGATCACCGGGATCTTGTAGTGCGCCGCGGTCCACAACGCCTGGATCGTGTACATGGCGCTGCCGTCGCCGATCAGCCCGACCACCGGGCGGTCGGGCAGCGCGAGCTTCGCGCCGATCGCGGCCGGCAGGCCCCAGCCGATGCCGCCGCCACGCAGGCCGAAATAGCTTTGCGGGTCGTCGCTGCGGATGAGCGAGCGGATGCCCGGCGCCGACGACAGCGTTTCCTCGATCACGACCGCATCGCGCGGCAGCATCTCGCCGATCGCGTTGAGCAGCGCAAGCGGCTGCACCGGCACTTGCGTCGCAAGCGAACGTGCCTTGGCCTTGAGCGCCTCGCGTTCCGCCATGGTCACGTCGCTTGCGGTCTTGAGCCGATCCCGCGCGGCGCCGCGCGCCGCGCTGGTCATGCGCTCGCGGATGGCGGCGGTGAGCTCGGGCAGCGTCGCTTTTGGATCGCCGAGGATCGCGGCGTCGGCGGGGAAATTCTTGCCGATCTCCCACGGGTCGGTATCGAGATGGACGAGCCGCATGCCGGGCGGCATCGGCTCGGTCTTCGACGGCAGCGACCAGGTAAAGAGGTCGGCCCCGACCGAGAACAGGACGTCATGCGCATCGAGCGCTTGGCGCACCGCCACCTGCGAGCGCGCGGTCGCGCCGCGGAAGAGCGGGTGCGAGGACGGAAACGTTGCCCGACTCGGCACGAACTCGGCATAGACCGGCGCGCCGAGCAACTGGGCAAGCTCGACCAGCTCGGCATGGGCATGGCTCTGCGCCACCGCGTCACCCGCGTAGATCACTGGATGCTTCGCTTGTGCCAGGATCTCGGCGGCCGCCGCGATCGCGGCCAGGTCGCCGCGCACGCGCGGTGCGACGCGGGTCGGCGCCAGCATGTCGATCTCGCCCTCGTCCTTGAGGATGTCGCCGGGCAGCGACAGGAAGACCGGCCCGGTCGGGGGCGCCAGCGCGGTCTTGGCCGCGCGATGGACGAGCCGCGGCAGATCGCTGACCCGGTGTACCTCGGCGGCCCATTTGACGAAGGGCCGTGCGAGCGTCGGCAGGTCGGCCCACAGGATGGGCTCGGTGACGACGTACTCCATGTCCTGCTGACCGGTGGTGACCATGATCGGCGAGCCGGCCCTCTGGGCGTCGTAGAGCATGCCCATGGCGTTGCCGAGGCCGGGCGCCACATGCAGGTTGAGCACGGTGAGCTTGCCGGAGGCCTGGGCATAACCGTCCGCCATGGCCATCAGGGCCGCCTCCTGCAGGCCGAGCACGTAGCGGATGTCGTGCTCGACCGCGAAGGCGTCCATCAGCGGCAGCTCGGTGGTGCCGGGATTGCCAAAGACCATCTCGACGCCCTCCTGCCTGAGCAGATCGAGGAAGGCGCGCTTTCCGGACATGACGGGCACGGGCGAGGCTCCGAGGTTGAGGGACGGATGTGACGGGTTGCGAGGCCGCTATGGCACGTAGCTGGCCACAAGCGTTTCATGCCTGACTTCAGGGAGAATATTCATTGCAGATATCGGCAAATTCGCAATACGGGAGGGCCCTGACGGCCGGCCGGGACATGCGCCAGCGCATGGCCGCCCGGAATCCAAGCATATTTTTGCCGCGTGGCGCCGGCGATCCCACGATGAGGGATGGTGCCGCGCGGCGACAGCGGCTAGCATCGGGCTTCGACTCATGCTGAGCGACGCATCCGGATTGGGGGAGCGGCGATTGTATTCACTCCGCCTGTCGATCACCATTCTGACGCTGACCCTCCCGGCGCAGGCGGCGTACGCCGCGGCGCTCGCACCCGAGGACGCGGTGAAACACGCCGGCGAGACCGCGACCGTTTGCGGCCTCGTCGCCGGCGCGAAATACGCCGCGCAGGTCCGAGGCGGACTCACCTTCATCGACTTCGGCAAACCTTATCCGGATGCGCCGTTCACGGCGATGATCTTCGCGTCCGATCGCGCGAAGTTCGGCACGCCCGAGAAAGGCCTGCAGGGGAAGCAGGTCTGCGTGACGGGAAAGATTCAGATGTTCAGGGGCAAGCCCGAGATCGTGCTGTCGGATCCGAAGCAGCTCGTGGAGAAGTAAATCCGCGGGTACGCGTGTCGATCGTCGACGCATGACATTCGCCGACGCGGTGATTGTTCCGCGCGTCACTGACACGTGAGCGTTTACCATCGGCACCATGCCGCCTCCAGGCGATGGAACCCCCAGGTCGCCAAGCAAGTTTATTCTACAGCACATTATGACGCGGGAGGTGGCTCCCGGAGGCTGCCATGCCGCTGATGTTCGTCCCTTTGATCATGTATGCGAGTTGGATGGATTTTATGACGCGCGGCTTCGTCGTAACGCGCAATGGCGCAGACGAACCAACGGATGACGCGCTACGGATCGATCCGCGCCTGCGCGCGTGATCCTGGGGCGGCGCGCCTTCACGATCGCGCTACCCCATTAATGCGTCACCGTTCCTTCGCGGGCGTCCCCGCCTCGCCCAAGTCCCAATAGATGCCGGCCATCATGCGCAGGCCCTCGCGCGCGATGGCGAGCGGGAGGTGCTCGTTCGGCGCGTGCTGCGAGCAGCCGAGATACGAGTGCGGGACCCACACGGTGGGCAGGCCGAGGCCTTCGGCAAAAATGTCGTTCGGCAGCGAGCCGCCGGCATTGGGCAGGATCGCGGTCGGCTTGTTGGTGGTGCGGGCGATCGAGGCCGCCGTCCACTCGACCCACGGATGATCCGGATCGAGGCGGGTGGCGCGAAAGATCTCGTCGCGACCCCGCGCGATCTGCACCATCGGGAAGCCGTGCCGATCGAGATGGCGGCGCAGCGCCGGCAGGATCGCGTCGGGATCGATGCCGGCGACAAAGCGGACCTGGCCACGCGCCCAGGCACGCGGCGGCACGGCATTGACCGGATTTTCCGGATTGCCCGCCGTCATCGCCAGGATCTCGAAACAGCACCACGCATAGACCTTTTCGGCGAGCGTCAAGCCGGGCTCGCCCCAGTTCGGGTCGATCACCGGGTCGCCCGGGCCGGCGCGCACCTCGCAGTCGGCGAGCGCGCGGCGCACCGAATCCGGAATCGCCTGCGGCACCCATTCGGGAATACGCACCTGGCCGGTCGGGCCCACGATGGTCGCGAGCGCATGCGTGAGCTGGATCGACGGGCTCGACAGGAGTCCACCCCAGTTGCCCGAATGATGGCCGCCCTCACGCGCGTCGATCCACAGGTCGATCGGGAAAGCGCCGCGGCTGCCGAGATAGACGGTCGGCCGGTCGACCGCGAGGCGCGGGCCGTCGGACGCGATCAGCACATCGGCCGTGAACAGGTCGCGATGCTCGGCACAGATCTCGCGCAAGCCCGCCGAGCCGGTCTCCTCGCCCATCTCGATCAGCCATTTGAGATTGAACCCGAGGCGGCCGCGAACGCCGAGCACGGCGGCAAGCGCCGCGATGTTGATGGTGTGCTGGCCCTTGTTGTCGACGGTCCCGCGCCCATAGTAGCGGCCGTCGGCCTCGACGAGCTGCCAGGGCGACAGGCCCGGCTTCCAGTTGGCATCGAGCCCGCGGATCACGTCGCCATGGCCGTAGGCGAGGACGGTCGGCAGGCCGTCGCCCTCGCGGCGCTCGCCGACCAGGAACGGCCCACGCGCCTTGGGGTGGCGCAGGACGCGGCAGGTAAGCCCGAGCGCTTCCAGCGCAGGCTTCATCTCGGTCTCGATGTAGCGCGCGAGCTCGCCCGCCCGGTCGGGGTTCTGGCTCTCGGTCGGAATGGCGACCCGGCGTGCGAGGTCGGTCTTGAATCCGCCGCCGTCGAAATAATCGGCGGCGCGGGCAATGGCGGCATCTCTGCTCATGCGATGATTCGGTTGGTTGGCGACCCCAAGGCCACGGGTGGGAGGATGTAACGATCCAGCCGCTCAGCAGGCAAGCACGGCGAGGGGCCTCCCCTTCGGGCTGATTTCAATTTCGTTTACAACCTTAAGGAAATCTGGGATCGTTCGCCGGCTTCTGGCCTGCTCGATCGACCTCGTTCGATTTCTGCGGGACCATCGATTGTCAGGCCGCCGCATCCGGGAGCAGTCGATGAGCGATCCGATCAAGCACGTCGTCGTGCTTCTGCTCGAAAACCGATCGTTCGATCAAATGCTCGGCTGCTTTAGCGAAATTTATCAAGGCCTCGATGGAATCGATCGCGCTTCTTCGTCAAAAAACCTGTTGTTGTCTGGAGGCGCTGCCGGAAAGCAAACGGAATTCTTCCAGGCGGAAACGCGGCTACGGCAGATGCCATGGCAAAAGCCGAATATCTGGGACCCTCATCACGAGGTCTCCCACATTCACACACAACTGAACGGCCCCGTCGACAATCCTGGGCCCATGAGTGGATTCGTCGCCGACTTCGTAGGGTCGTACCCGGACAGCACCGACGAAGCCCGGCAATACATCATGAGCTACTATCCGCTCGGCTTTCTGCCCGCGCTCCATGCCCTCGGCCGTGATTTCACGATTTGCGACCGCTGGTTTTCATCTCTCCCCGGACCGACCTGGCCCAATCGATTCTTCGCGCTTTCCGGAACGGCGAGCGGGCGCGTCGATATGCCCGGCGACGAAACATACCGCATCGACATTCCAGGGTATTTTCATCAGACGCAGCTCACGATCTTCGATCGGCTCAGCGAGGCCGGCATCCATTGGAAATCGTATTTCCACGACATTCCGCAAAGCTGGGTAATGCAACGGCCGCGGCTTGCCCGCAACGTGGCCCGATATTTCTACATCGGCGAATTCTTCGCGGATGCGCGCGGGCATGCCGACGATTTCCCGAAGTTCTGCTATATCGAGCCGGACTTCCTCGGATTCCAGCAGAATGACGACCACCCGCCACACGACGTAATGAAGGGTGAGAAGCTGGTCGCGGATGTCTACAATGCCATCCGCGAAAATACCGAGCTGTGGCAATCAACGCTGCTCGTCGTCTTCTTCGACGAGCACGGCGGCTTTTATGATCACGTCTATCCGCCGAAGGCCGTGCCGCCGGATGCGCCGTCGGCGCCGAAGCATCCTCTCCTGTCCGAGATGCTTGCTCAGCTGAACCCCTGGCATAAGCCAGCCGAAACGTATTCATTCGATCAACTCGGCGTGCGCGTACCCGCCCTTCTGGTTTCGCCATGGGCCAAGCGAGGCGTCGCCAAGATCAATGGGGAATCTCCGATTTTCGACCATACCAGCTTGCTGAAATACCTCACCGATAAATGGAATCTCGGCTCGCTCGGCCTGCGCACCGCGGCCGCCAACAGCATCGGCGCGCTGATCGCCGATCAGCCGCGGCCGGACGAGGACATGGCGGTAAGAATCGACATGCCGTCGCTTCCGCCGGTCGATCCCGAGCTCGAGGACGCCGCCTTCGGGATCACCGAGCACGACAAGGGGCTGCTGCAGCTCGCGACTTATCTCAAGACCGCCTGGCTCGAGCCGCAGGCGCTTGCCGAGGAAGCCGCCGTTGAGGCCGTCCCGCGTGTCGGCACCCTGTTGAGCCGCCTGTTCGAGGGTGTAATGCAAGTCTTGATGCGAGGCACACGCCGTCTCAGTTCCCAGGCCACTCGCCGGCGCCCGCGGGCCTCGCGCTCCGCGCCCGACAAGATCCACACAGACACGGTTTCGGCGCGCGACGACGTCGCATCATTCGTGGCGAGGCGCAAGCGACAGGCGATCCCCCTTCTCGCCGCCGACATCAAGCTGGAAGGAACGAAAGCCGATCATGCGGTGCGGGCACTCGCGAGCATGACGGGCCGACCGTTCCATCATCACCGCGAGCGCGCACGACAACAAGCGATGGATTGGCTCAAATCGCACGGCCACGGCTGAACGCGGGACGGGTTCGATCGCGCCGCGCACCGCAGCGCCGCAACCTCGCGGAAGAAATGCGCGGCGCCGACGTGCGTCCGTCGCCGAGCATCAACTGCGGGCTCCGAGCGCAGAACACGGAAGAGCCTGTGGAGCAGAAGGCGCACGAGCTTCATGACGGCTTCCTCCGACGACACCGAGTGCGGCGCAGATCACGGAAAGACAAATACCTTCAGCGCACCCCATAGCGCCTTCAGATCGTACTGGCCCTGATAAACGGGCGGCGGCACGGGACCACGCTTGAGCAGGCGGTGAATCGCTTCCCACGCCGTGCGCACGGAGCACTCGATCGTGAAGGCGATTTCCCGGGGGACCTCTACGTACTGACCGACGACTCCAAGATTGGTCGCGCCCGCCGGGACCGGCGGAGGCCTGTCGCCGCGACGGCGAGGAAGCCAGATATTATTGACATGGGGCATGTAGCAAGGCACGCAGATCGACGACGCCATGATCGCATCCAACTGCCTCTCCAACCGCAAGTGCCTCAGCGTCTCCCCGAGAATCTCCGCGCCGGTGCAGGCCGTCATCGGCTTGCGCACGAAAGTGCCGAGATGGTCGGGGTAGAGACCATAGCCCCACCAGACAGTCGTGCCGGCCGGTTGGCCGACGATTTCGGGCTGATGGAAGACGGACAAAGATATGACCCAGCCCGAGTCCCTGAGGGTCACAAGGCCGCCAAGTCCTGCGGTGCTGTTCGTCAGCGCCGCGATCTGATCGACGAATTCAGTTCCTGTGTCGGTGACCGTAAAGGTCACCCACAGCGACTCTGGGATTCGCGGCGCGCCGAAGAAGACGTCAGGCTTGCCGAAATCCGCATTCCCCTGAGCCAAGCGCTGCCACAGCGCCCAGGAGCGTCCGCTCGGCGCCGGTTCGGGCGCCGCGGTCATCGATCCGGCGGAAAGGTCGGCGGCTTGCGATCCGGTGGTCACGAGCACGACATCGTCCGGCGCGATCGCAACCAATGTCGCGGCGCCTCTCCGCTCATAGTCGATGCGATCGACGGTGATGCGGCCGGGTGCGGGCGCAAAACCGATGTCCCGGACGAACGCACCGGTGAGGAAGTTCACGCCACGCGGGCGCAGCCACGCAACCAGCGGCTCGATGAAGAATTGGTGCTGATTGACGGGCGTGCGCATCACGCCCCGCATGTCCGACAGATCCGGGAACAGATAGAGGAAGCGGTTCATGTAGCGCCGAAACTCGATGGCGCTGTGCTGAGGCAGCGAACCCATGATCGTCGACCAGAGGAACCAGAATTCGGTCGAGAAAAACTCCTTGGGAAAGAACTCGTCGATACGCCGCCCGTCCAGCATCGCTTCGGCCGTCAGCACGACCCGCGCGAGGCGCAGCCCGTCGCCCAGGCTCAGGCCGAAACGCGGACCGTGCACGATGCCGCCGTCGCGATCCAGGATGTGCGCCTTGTCTTGGTACGGCTCGCCCGTATTGAAGGCCAAGAAATCCTGCGTGACGGAAATCCCGGGATTGGGTGCAGACGGGATCGACTCGAGCAGATCGAACGTGCAGCGGAATTCCTTGTCGAAGACGGATCCGGGCAGGTTGTAGCCGCTCGCCGCGGTCCCGCCGAGAAAGAACCCGCCGCCCAGCCCCTCCTCCGCCTCGTAGATCGTGATGTCGGCCCCGGACACATCGGCGTTCCGGATGAGAAGCGCGGCTGCCGCCAGCCCGCCGAACCCGCCGCCGACGATGTGCGCCTTCATCGGCTTCTCCCGTGCATCTCGGGTGCGGGAGGCCCTCCCGGCCCGGTGTCACTGCAAGAGCAACGTCGAGAATGTCCGCGAACGCGGCGAGGCGGGCTGTCCGTCTCGGAGGAATCTCGACTTAAATCGCGAGCTCTCCTCGGATCGAAAAACGTCGCCTTGCCGATCGGATGCAACTTATTCTTGCACACACAAGAGAGTTGGAAAAGCGCATCGTTTGCGAAGAGGCGATCGAGGCGCTCTCGGCAATCAAGACACGCAAGCAGGCGGGGCGTGCCTGAGCAACCCGCACGCGGATGGCCAGCCCGGCTTTTCTGCGTCATGGCTCGCCAGCCAGGCAATCGACCAATCGCGACCGATTGAATGGGAAATCGGTACTGCCATTTGATCCACGGCGACGGGGTCGCCCGGCTTCGCGGGCGATGACGGCGCTAGATCGGGGCAACGATGCAGTAGCGGCTACGGCTCGCGCAGTCCTTCGTCGAACAGGCGTATCACCGGGTCGAGCAAATACGAGATGACGGTGCGTTTGCCGACCACCATCTCGGCGGTGGTGGTCATGCCCGGGATGAGGCGGAAATCCCTCGGCACGTCGCGCAGCTGCAAGGGCCCGAGCGCGATGCGGGCACGGAAGAACGACGGCTGGCCGTCCGGCTTTTCGGCCGGGCGTCCGTTCTTGTCGTTTTGAAACGAGTTTTCGGTGATGACGCGAAGCGTGCCGTCGATCGTCCCGTGGCGCTGGTAGGGCAAGGCGTCGAGCTTGACCCGCGTCTCGTCACCGACGCGCAGGCGCGCGACGTCGGCGCTGTCCACGTCCACCTCGGCCTCGATGCGGTTGCCCATCGGCACCAGCGTGACCAGCGGCTCGGCTTCCTTGGCGACCGATCCGATCGAGCGCTGGCCGAGCTCGAGCACGACACCGTCCTCGGGCGCGCGCAACACGACCAATTGGCGCCGGCGCTCGGCGGCGGTGAGCTGTTGGGTCGCGGTCGCCATGTCCTGCTGCACGGTGGTGAGCCTCTCGCCGGCCTCGCGCACCCAGTTATTGATGTATTTCTCCCGCTGCTCGCGGGCCGCTGCGACCTGCTGGAGCAGCTCCTTCTCCTGCGACTGCTTTTCGGCGAGCTGGTCGGAGAGGTTCAGCCGGTCGAGCTGCGAGGTGAGCAGGTTGAGCTTGGAGCCGGCCGCCAGCGCATAGAGCTCCTTGCGCATCGATTCGATCTGTGTGGTCACCTTGAGGCGCTCTTGCAGCCCTTGCTGCGCCTCACGGTTGGTCGCGAGCGACGCCTGGTAGCGCGCAACGTCGGCCTCCGCCGACGCGACCGCGGCCGTATATTCGGCACGGCGATGGGTGTAGACCGCGGTCTGCAGCGCGAGATATTTGGGATCGAGCGCTTTCTCGACGTCGGTCGTCGGAAACGGCGTCTGATAGATCTCGGCGGAGAGGCGCGCCGCCTCGGCGTGCATGCTGTTGAGCCGCTCGCGGGTGGCCACCTCCTGCGATTCGGTGAACGTGGGATCGAGCGTCGCCAGCACCGTGCCCGCCTTCACGTGGTCGCCCACACCGACATTGATGGAGCGGATGACCGCCGTCTCCAGCGGCTGCACGACGATCATCGGATCGACGGTGATCAACTTGCCGCGCGCCGTGACGACCCGGTCGACCTTGGCGAGGCTCGCCCACAGTGCCGCGCTGATGATGAGCGCCGCGACGATGTAGACGACGCTGCGCGCCACGAATGGAAGCCTGCGCTCCTCGATCACCACCGCATCGGGCTGGAACGCGACGGCCGCCTGGTCGAGGCGCTTTGCCGGCGGCGTGACGGGCTTGCGGAGTGGAATCAGTTTGGCGCTCATCGGAACGACCTGCTCTGCTTGTCCCACAACAGCCGATAGGTCAGGCAGCTTGCGAGCAGGTTGTCATGCGGCCCGCTGCCGACGATCTGGCCCTTGTCGAACACGAGGATGTTGTCGCAATTGCGCAGCGACGAGAGGCGGTGCGACACGATGATGGTCGTCTTGCCCTCGACGATGCGGGACATGTTGTCCTGCACGATCATCTCGCTCTCGGGGTCGAGCGCGCTCGTCGCCTCGTCGAGCAGCAGCACGGTGGGGCGCCGCACCAGGGCGCGCGCGATGGCGAGGCGCTGGCGCTGGCCGCTCGACAGGTTCGAGCCCCCCTCCTCCAGCGGTGTATCGTAACCCTGCGGCAGCCGCTCGACGAACTCCTCGGCGCCTGCCTGGCGCGCCGCCCAGGCGACCTCCTCGAATGAGGCCGCGGTCTTGCCGGCCGCGATGTTGTCGCGGATGGTGCCGCGAAACAGGAAGCTTTCGGGCAGCACCACCGACATGTGATTGCGCAGGTGGACCTTGTCGAGCTCGCGGATATCGTAGTCGTCGATGCGGATCAGGCCGCGCTGGACCGCGTAGAGGCCTTGCAGCAGCCGCATCACGGTGCTCTTACCCGATCCGCTGCGTCCGACGATGCCGACGACCTGGCCGGGATCGATCGAGAAGCTCACGCGGTCGAGGGCGGCGACCGGCGAGCTGCCGTAGTTGAAGCTCACGTCCTCGAACGTCATCTTGCCGCGCACGGCCGGCCGCAGGCCACGCGACATGCCGGGCTCGGACACCGCGTTCATGATGTTGCCGAGCATGCGGACCGACAGCGCGACTTCCTGGAATTCGTTGATCAAGGTCGTGATCTGCACCAGCGGACCGGTGACGCGGCCGGCGAGCATCTGGAAGGCG
>DASXCK010000037.1:0-11643 GCA_036491235.1 Xanthobacteraceae bacterium
ATGCATCCTGTGCGCCTGCTGCTCGACCGCGTGCCCGAGCTACTGGTGGAATCCGGAGCGTTACCTCGGCCCCGCCGTGCTGCTGCAGGCGAACCGCTGGATCAAGGACTCGCGCGACGAGGCGACCGGCGAGCGCCTCGACCATCTCGAGGACCCGTTCCGCCTCTACCGTTGCCATCAGATCATGAATTGCTCGAAGACCTGCCCCAAGGGCCTCAATCCCGCCAAGGCGATCGCCGAGATCAAGCAGCTGATGCTCGAGCGGCAGGTGTAGTGTCGACGACGGCGGCGGGTTTGCGCGCCGCCCGCTGATGTTTATCGGTTCTCTCCCTCGCGTGCGGGCGAGAGGACGCAAGAAGAGAAACGCAGCATCGTCGGAAGCGGGAAGCGCAAGCTCACAATCCCAGCTTCTTCTTCCGCTGCCCCAATGTCCGCAGCCGCAGCGCGTTGAGCCGGATGAAACCTTCCGCATCGCGGTGATCGTAGGCGACGGCGCCTTCCTCGAAGGTCACCAGATCCTGGTCGTAGAGCGAGTATTTGCTCTCGCGTCCGACCACGCCGACATTGCCCTTGTAGAGCTTGAGCTTTACGCGCCCCGTCACGAGCTCCTGCGACTTGTCGATCGCGGCCTGCAGCATTTCGCGCTCGGGCGAGAACCAGAAGCCGTAATAGACGAGCTCGGCGTATTTCGGCATCAGCTCGTCCTTGAGATGCCCGGCGCCGCGGTCGAGGGTGATCGACTCGATGCCGCGATGGGCGGCGAGCAGGATCGTGCCGCCCGGCGTCTCGTACATGCCGCGCGACTTCATGCCGACGTAGCGGTTCTCGACCAGGTCGAGCCGGCCGATGCCGTTGGCGCGGCCGAGTTCGGTTAGCCGGGTGAGCAGCGCGGCCGGCGAGAGCTTCTTGCCGTCGATCGCGACCGCGTCGCCGCGCTCGAAATCGACCGTGATGTAGCTGGCTTTGTCGGGCGCATCTTCCGGATTGATCGTGCGCGAATAGACATAGTCGGGCACTTCTTGCGCCGGATCCTCCAGCACCTTTCCTTCCGACGAGGCATGCAGCAGATTGGCGTCGACACTGAACGGCGCGTCGCCGCGCTTGTCCTTGGCGATTGGAATCTGGTGCTTCTCGGCGAACTCGATCAGCTTGGTGCGCGAGGTGAGATCCCACTCGCGCCACGGCGCGATCACCTTCACGTCCGGCTTGAGGGCATAGTAGGTGAGCTCGAAGCGCACTTGGTCGTTACCCTTGCCGGTCGCGCCGTGCGCCACCGCGTCGGCGCCGACCTTCTCGGCGATCTCGATCTGCTTCCTGCCGATCAGCGGCCGCGCGATCGAGGTGCCGAGCAGGTACTGCCCCTCGTACACCGCGTTTGCCCGGAACATGGGAAACACGTAGTCGCGCACGAACTCCTCGCGCAAATCCTCGATGAAGATGTTTTCAGGCTTGATGCCGAGGAGCTGCGCCTTCTTGCGCGCCGGCTCGAGCTCCTCGCCCTGGCCGAGGTCGGCCGTGAACGTCACGACCTCGCAGCCGTAGGTCGTCTGCAGCCACTTGAGAATAATCGAGGTGTCGAGCCCGCCCGAATAGGCCAGCACTACTTTCTTGACGTCGCCTTTCGCCACACGGCTCTCCTTGGACACAACTCGCCGGCACCTCCGCCGCGCCCCAGCCAGCGGGGCGTCCCGACGCATCGAGGCCTGTGGCGACCCGAAATCGGCGCGGACTATAGGCGGAACGCGGATCAGCGCAAGCAGCGCGGCGCGCGAGCCGATAGGCGCCGCGAGGGCGCCCTCAGCCGCCGCCGTGGTTCTTCGCCGCCGATGCGACGTATTCCCGGTAGGTGACGTAACGCGATGGCGTGATTTTGCCGTCCGGGTGGAATCCGACCAGGTCGATCGTGCCGTCGAAATCGGTGTCGTGGAACGAGATGTCCCAGCGGCCGTCGCGATCGGTGTCCTCGACGATGACGTCGATCTTGCCGTCGTAGTTGCTGTCGATCATTGCCCTGATCGGCTCCTTCGCGTCGACCGGCGTGACGACCACGATGTCCGCGACATTGTCGCAATTGGTATCGATGCCGACCTTGTAGTCGTCGCCCGTTTTCCACGACTTGTCGTATTTGCTCTCATAGATGACGCGCGCCTTGCAGGCCGACGGCGAGGCGGGCGCCGCCTTCAGCGGCGCGCCGCCCGCGGGCGCCGCCTTGGCGCTCGGGGGCTCGGATGTCGGCGGGGCGGCCGCCTGGGCAGTCGCGGCGGCGAGGAACGGCGCGATGTCGACGACCGAGACGGCGAAATTGAGGTTTTCGCCGCCCGTGTCCTTGAAGGTGTTTACGCCCAGAATCCGGCCGGAAGCGCCGAGCAGCGGCCCGCCCGAATTGCCCGGGCTGATGGGCGTCTGGGTCTGGATTACGTCGGCGCGGTGCTTGTCCGCGTCCTCCTTGTCCTGCCACGCGAAATCGTTGCGTATCTGGCTGATCAGCCCGCGCGTATAGGTCCACGCCTCCCCGGATGGATGGCCGATGGCGTGGACGTCGGCGCCGACCTGGATCTCGCCGGGATTGCCGAGCTCCAGCGGCTTGATCCCCGGCGGCGCTATCGTGAGCTTGAGAAGCGCGAGATCGTGCACCGCGTCGGTCTTCACCACGTCGGCACGCACGAGGCCATTGAGATCGACGGCCATTCCTTCCGTCGGCGGCTTGAACAGCACGCCGACCATGCGGCTCGACCCCACCACGTGCCAGTTCGTCAGGATCAGGCCATCGCCCAGATAGCTGCCCGAGCCGAGCTTGCTGTCGAACGTGATGATCAGCACCACCGAGGGCGCCGCCGCTCGGTAGATGCCGATCTCCACCGCGCCGCGCGTCGCCAGCGCGCCCTGGTCGGCCGGCCGCCGTGCCAGCGCGCCGTGGACGACCTGGCCGGGAAGCGCATCGACAGGGGCGCCGTCCCAGGCCGTCGCCGCGGTTGCGGGGCCCGCCGTCGCTACGGCCGGTAGTGAATGGCCCATGTATTGCGGTTCGGCGGCCGGCGCGTTGCATGTGACGAACGATGCAACTGTGGCTAAGATCAGCGCCGATAAGGTTTGGGCTTTCATCTCGGTCCCCCCTATGGCCAAGTGGCTTTACCTATTTGTCCCGTGCCTTTTCGTCCTGATTATGGCTGCGCCCGCGGCGGGACAGCAAGCCGACGCGGCGAAACAGGCCTTTGAGCTTTATCTGCACGGAAAGGTCCGCCAGGCCGCGCAAATGATGCAAGGCGCCAGCGACGCGGCGTCGAGCCTCGACGACAGGATTGTGCTGCAGATCGCTGCAGCGGACATGTGCACGACCGCCGCCGATTGGGACTGCGTCGGGCGGGACGTCGACAGCGCGATGCGCCTGATCCTCGCAAATCCCCAATTCAATCGCTACCGTTCGCGCCTCCTGGCCAACTGGCTGCGGCTCAAGATCTGGCACAAGGACGACGCCGCCGTCGGGGATTATCTCCATAACCCACAGGCCTTGGCGCTCGCCAATTCGGTCCAGGATCCGGCCGATCTGGCGATGGTTCAGCTCGCCTTGCATGACTGGTACGCAAGTAAGAATGATTTGACGGCGGCGGAACGCAGCCTTGCGCGCGCGCGGACGGCACTGCTGCGGATGGACGTGCGCTACAGCGATTATGGCAAGGCGCGGATCCTGGTCGATCTCATCCAGTCCCTGCGCTTCGGAAAGGACATCGCAGGTGCCACCGCGCTGGCGTTGCGCGTCGGGGCATTCATCGCCAAGAGCGTTCCTGCCGACAGCCCGGTGTATGCCAAATACGTATTTGAGGTAGCGCAGTTGACGTCATATGCCCATGGCTATGAGGGAGTAGCCGCTTCTTTCAAGCAAGCGATCGCATTAAACGAGCACCTCGACATATCCGACGAGGAAAAAACTTACCGGCTTGCCATCGCGAACGGCATGGCCTCCACGGCTTTGATGCTCGCCCACAAGACCGATGAGGCCAGAGCCGTCCACGCGCGCCATCCGTTGCAGGCGCACAAGGGAGAAATCCTTGCGCGCGGCTCGTTTGCGAGCATGGCCGAGTTCTATTTCGCCGTCTCGGACGTTCTCATCGGCGTCGGTCGCCAGGACGCTCCGGATCAGCGTTGGAAGCCCTTGTTCGACAAGGATGTCGACTGGCCGATGGATGCCGTCGCGCGGCGCGAGTTCGAGGCGTTCCGCAATTTTGCGCGCGGCAAGCTCTTGATCTGGGACCCCATACAGGTCGTCGACGGCATCCGATTTCTCAAGCTCGCCGCGCGCCAGCGGCTCGACAACTATGATGCGGCGCTGCGTGCGGGCTTCGAGGGCGCCCCGTTGCCAAACCTCCTCGACATGATCATCGTCGAGTCGGGCCTTGAGGGTGCGACCCGTGGCGTGGACCGCGACGCCCTCGGGCTGATGCTGGCCGGAGGCGAGATGCTGTGGCCCGCTATGCATCATACGTTGGTCGATGCCGCGATCCTGCTCGACTCGCAGGACGATGCTGCGGCGCGCCGCGATGCCAAATCCTATCTCGAGTTGCTGCGCCGCAAGCGCGCCTGGGAAGTCGAGCGGATCGGCGCAGCGCTCGAAGGTAATACATCGTTGAACCGAACTGAGCTCGACCGTCAGTATACCGACACGGTGGCGGCCCTCGCGACCCTTAAGGACCGGCTGCAGCGCAATCCCAAACTCGCGCCCGCAAAAGGCTTGCCGACATTGGACGACTTGCAGCGCGCACTCGCGCCGGACGATGCCTATGTCAGCTATTTTCCGGTGCTGGATGGTCTCGGTAAGCTGTGCATCACGCCGAGCAACGTCACTTTCGCAGTAGCACCATTCACGCCGAGCATTCAGCCGGCCATCAAGCTTATCGAGTTTGCGACGACCGCAAGCCATCCGCCGGATCCTGTGCTGGATGCGCAATTTCCGGTCTCGGCCGCGGTGCATGTGCACGACTTCCTGTTCCAAGGATTGGAAGCGTGCCTGCGTCCCGACACTCATGTCACCGTGGCGTTACCCGATGCAGCAGCCGGTGTGCCGCTCGGCGCGCTGCTTGCCACCGCGCCGTCGCGCATGGGTGAAGGCTACGATCTCGCCAAGGCGCATTGGCTGATCCGCGATGTCGACTTTTCGCGTGTGCTGTCGGCACGCCAGTATCTGGCCACGACGCGGTATCTGCGCCGCGCCCCGGCGCCGCGGGCCTATTTGGGTATTGGCGATCCCAAGCTCGACCGGACGCACGTCGCGCCGCCGGCTTCGGCAGCCGCCGTCCGCGGCGTGCGAGCCGTTCAGGCCCTGACGGGGCTCGGCGAACTACCTGAGACTGCCGAGGAACTCGAAGCGGTCGCAACGCTGCTGCATGCTCCGGCCGAGGACGTGCTCCTTGGTGATGCCGCAACCGAGTGGGCGCTCCGCCAAAAGCCGCTCGCCGAATACGACATCCTGCATGTGGCAAGTCACGGCCTGCTCGCCGCGGATCTGCCTGGACTGACCGAACCGGCCCTGGTGCTCACGCCGATGAACGCTGAGGATCCGTCTGATGACGGGGTCCTCACGGTATCGGAGATTGCGCAGCTCTCGCTCAATGCGCGCCTCGTCGTGCTGTCGGCGTGCAACACCGCGAAGTTGAGCATGGCCACCGCGACGTCCGGCGTGCAGGATTTGCAAACGGCCTTCACGGTTGCGGGTGCGCCGACATTGCTTGCATCCCTCTGGCCGCTCGACTCCGCGACGGCTCGCGATGTCGTGGTGCGCTTCTTCGCGGAATGGCGCACGCCGCAGGGCGGCGGCGCCGCCGAGGCGCTCGCCCATGCGACACGCGCCTATCTCGCGGCCGCCGACGCGCCGCATCAGCATCCGCGCTTCTGGGCCTCGTTCGTGGTGCTTGGCAATGGCGATGTGCGCGGCACGGCTGACAGCGCGTCCGTCACGCCCGCAGATGAACGTGCACCGACCTCTTCCGGGGCAGGCGTCCCCTCACGGGCAGTTCCCGTTGGGGCAGTAGGCCCTTAGCCGACCCGCACGGATAGGGCACGATTTTCCCTTGTGTTCTTGTTTTGTTCTGGCAAACTGACACCTGTCAACACCTCAAGGAGGGCTTTATGAAGTCTGTTATCAGTACGACCATTCTGTGCTTCGCAATCGGTACCGGCGCGGCGTTCGCGCAGGCCCCGGCCGCTCCAGAAGCAGCGGCGGCGGTGGCCACGCCCGTGGCGACCCCTGTCGCCACCACGCCGGCGGCCGAGAGCGCGAAGCCGAAGCTCAGCCCCGACGAAAAGAAGAAGATTTCGCAGGCGTGCTCGGCGCAAGCCAACGACAAGAATCTGCACGGCAAGGACCGCCAGAAATTCCGTGCGAACTGCATCAGGCACGGTGGCGCATCGGCGTAGCGGTGCGCGGCGTTTCTCCGACGCCCGCCATCATGGGCGTCGGAGCGTTCGCTGGCGAGATTCGTCTCGCCAGCTCTCATTCAATCGATGAGAGGCGCTGCTTACGCGGCCCGGCGTGCGCGTTCGGCGACGATGAGCATATCCAGCGGCCGCCACGGGCACGCGAGCTGGTGGACATTGTCGGGCAACTCGTTGACGCGCTCGCTCGGCCGCGCCGACATAACGATCACGGGCACCTCCGGGTGCTGCGCTTCGAGATTCTGCGCGAGCGTGACGCCGTCGATTCGACCGGCCAGTGCGACGTCGGTAACCACCATCGCCATGTGGGCGATTTTCAAATCCACAACCACGAGCGCGGCCTCCGCGCTGTCGCATTCGATGACCTGCAGATCGCTTTCTTCGAGCAAGGTGGCGACAAGCGCGCGCTGTTCCTGATCGGGTTCGACAACCAGCGCAATGGAGCGTACCGGGAGGGCCTGATGCATGATTTCTCCTGTAATCGCCGTCGAATATTACCAATATCTAGGGCGAACGCTTGGCTGCGCGGATTGGTTTCAGCGAAGCGCTCACCAAGACTGCGCCGGCCCGGTAAAATCATCCTTAACGGTTGATTTCGCCCATACTCGGATGCGAAATCGCGCAGCGCACATCAAAATGCATTTCATTCTGAGATGAAGGGTAACGTCCGCGCGCCGAGCACTGGATGTCTCTGAACATGATCTTCCAGAAATTCGGCATCTGCAGCGTATCGAGTACGACGCAGGCCCTTTCGCATCATGCTTAGAGCGGCTTGAACCCCGCCTTCTTCAGCAGCGTCTCGCTGCGCTTGAAGTCCGCCGCAATGTAGCGCGCGAACTCCTCCTGCGACTCGGTCACCGGCTCCTGGCCGAGCTTGGCGAGGCGGCCGGCTTTCGCGAGCTCGTCGGTCGCCTCGTTCACGGCGCCGTTGAGCCACGTGACGATCTCGGCCGGCATGCCCTTCGGGCCCCAGAAGCCGTACCATGAGGCATAGACGAGATTCGGCATGCCGCTCTCTTCCGCGGTCGGGATGTCGGGCGCGAGCGCGCTGCGCTTGGCCGTCGTGATTGCGAGCGCCTTGACGGCGCCGGCGCGTGCCTGCGGCAGCAGCACCAAGAGCGGATCGATCATGAGCTGCACATGGCCGCCCGCGACGTCGGTCAGCGCCGGCGCGGTGCCGCGGTAGGATGTGATCGTGAGGTTGACGCCCGCGTTCTGGATGAACGCGACCGTCGCGAGGTAGCCCATCGAGCCGAGCGAGGAGGCGGCGAACACCCACTGCGACGGGTCCTTCTTCGCTGCCGCCACCACCTCGGCGATCGTCTTTTGCGGCCGGTCCTTCGCCATGATCAGCAGCATCGGCGCTTCGCCGACCCGCGCGATCGGCGAGAAGTCGACGAGCGGATCGTACGGCACCTCGCGCATCACGAGGCGCGACGTCGTCTGGGTCGAGGCAGAGAACAGGAGCGTGTAGCCATCGGGCGCCACCTGACGCACCACTTGGCCGCCGATCGTGCCGCTGGCGCCGCTGCGGTTCTCCACCACGATGGTGAGCCCGTGTTTCTGCTTCAGAGCGTCGGCGTAGAGCCGCGCCAGGACGTCGACGCCGCCGCCGGCCGCGAACGGCACGATCAGCCGGATAGGACGGCTTTTGTCCGGATAGTCCGCGGCGCGTGCCTCGCGACCTGTCAGGCTTGCGCCGGCAGCCAGCGCGCCGGCGATGAAATGGCGTCGATCCATTGATGTTCTCTGGGGCTTTCCGCGTTGCTGGCGAAATCATGACACGCGGCTTGGGGCCGCGGCGAGCGCGTCATGGCGTCGCCGCAGCCATTGCGTCTGCCGAAACCCGGATGGGAGCCCGGAACTTTGGCGGCCATACGGGGATTGAATGCCCCGGGCGGCCCCGAATACGACTCGCCCTGCCTCCCGAGATGTGGAAGATGGCGGTCGTCCAGCGTTCCGCAGACGAGACGCCGGATATCTCGGGGCAGGGGAGACGTTCAATCCAGTGCCGATTGCGCTTTGCGCGCCCTACCAACGAGGCATTTGCCATGACGAAACTGCTCGGCGCTTGCATCGCTTTCATCATCTTCGCCGCTCCTGCCGTCGCGGCGCCCTGCGGCGGCGACTTCCACGCTTGGCTATCCGACTTTCGCCGCGACGCGGCGGCGCGAGGTATTTCGCAGCGCGCGCTCGCGGCGCTCGACGGTGTGACTTCGCCCGATGCGCAGGTGGTCTCGCTCGATCATCGCCAGGGCGTATTTCATCAGAGTTTTGCGCAGTTCTCGGGTCACCGTATCGCCGAGCGGCTCGGCAAGGGTCGGCGCATGATGCAGACGCACGCCGCGCTGCTCCATCGCATCGAGGCGCGCTTCGGCGTACCGGGCTCGGTCGTGATCGCGATCTGGGGTCTGGAAACGGATTTCGGCGTCGACATCGGCAAGACGCCGACGCTGCGCGCGCTCGCGACGTTGGGGCATGACTGCCGCCGCACCGAGATGTTCCAGGGCGAGCTGCTCGCCGCCCTGCAGATCATCTCGCGCGGCGACCTCGCACCCTCGGAAATGCGCGGCGCCTGGGCGGGCGAGCTTGGCCAGGCCCAATTCCTGCCGTCGAACTACATCAAGTATGCGGTCGATTTCGATGGCAACGGCCGGCGTGATCTCATCCGCAGCGTGCCCGACACGCTCGCGTCGATCGCCAACCTGCTGCACAGCTTCGGCTGGCAGCGCGGCGGCGGCTATCGCGAAGGCTCGGCGAATTTCTCCGTGCTCACGGCCTGGAACAAGTCGACGGTGTATCAGCAGACGATCGCGGCTTTTGCCGAGAAGCTGGACGAGAGATAATTCACCTCGTCATGGCCGGGCTTGTCCCGGCCATCCACGTCCTCCCCGCTGATAAGCCGCAAGCAAGACGTGGATGCCCGCATTCGCGGTCATGGCGGAATCTCGTCACCCCGGCAAGAACAGCGCGAACGGCTCCTCGACGGTGCGCTTGAGATACTGCCGATACATCGCAAAGCACGAGTCGCCGGTGCCGACGCGGCCGAAATGCGCTTCCTTCAGTCCGTCCAGCGGAATGAGCGCGATCGGCGCCGCCACCGGCGTGAGCTGCGCGCCGCGGCCGACCTGCAGCGTGGTCAGGATGCCGTACATCTCGCCCGAGATGGTCGGGCGTGTCACGATGATCAGCCGATACTGCCCGTGCACGTTGGTGATGAGATAGATATGGCCGGACGGCGCCGGCACCGAGACGAGGCCCTGCTGCGTGAACGCGGCGTCGAGCCGCTCCGACTCTTTGAATGCGAGCCGCGATGATGCGTCGTCCCATGCGATCTCGGTGCGATAGGCGTAGATCGCGTCCTTGTCGCCGAACGAGGGTCGCAGCGTGAGATATGCGCCCTCGATCCACTGCACGGCCCGGCGCGAATAGAAGCCGAGCTCGTCGGGCGCGACGCCGTTCGGCGCCGCCGCCGGCGCGTGATTGTTGCGCAGCACGACCCCGAGCGCCTGCTCGAGCCGGATCGTGGTCGCGAGCGTGAACGGTCGTCGGCCGGACAGCGCCTTCTCCAGCGTCGAGATGCTGATCTTCGCCTGATCGGCCAGAAGCTGGCGCGATATGCGCCGCCGCGCCAGCTCCTCGCGGATCTGAGTCGCAACCACGCGGCTCTGCTCGTCGGTCAGCTTGGTCTCGGGATTGACCTGCATCGGGCCCCCTCGGCTCGCACGTCTTGGAATATCGGGTCCGTACAGGTCCTCACATATCCGTACGGTTGCGGATTCGGCAAGGCGCAGCGCGACGGAACAGTGCCGAACAAGCCGAAACTAGACGCTCGTGCGCCGGCGCGTTTGCGCCGACAACACGTGGCGGGCGCTGCGGGCATGCATTGTGGAGGAGGGTAACTCATGGCCAACTCGATACAGCAGCCGGCCCTGCTTGCGCCGCGCGCATTGATCGCTCCCCCGATCATGGCGCGCCCGCTGGCCGCCGCGATCCAAATCATCTTCGCGATTGTGCTGGCAATTGCGGCAATTTTGGCCGTCACGCCGCGCGCCCGCGGCCAGGATCTGCCGAGGGCCACCGCCCCGGCGCAGCACGTCGCGCCCGCCGGGGTGCATTCGGGCGCGCTGCTTCTGCGCGACACCGGCGCCGCCGATCTCGAAGCGCCGCTGGTCGCAACCGACATCGACGTCACGGTCAGCGGCCCGATCGCGCGCAGCCGCGTCACCCAGCTCTTCCGCAACCCGGCCGATCACTGGGTCGAGGCCGTCTACGTCTATCCGCTGTCCGCCGGCAGCGCGGTCGACACCCTCAAGATGGTGGTCGGCGAGCGCATCATCGTCGGCGACGTGATGGAGCGAAAGGCTGCCCGCAAGATCTACGAGGATGCCAAGGCCGCGGGCCACAAGACGGCGCTGATGACCCAGGAACGGCCGAACATCTTCACCAATGCGGTCGCCAACATCGGGCCGGGCCAAAGCGTGCTGGTTCAGATCGAGTACCAGGAGTCGGTGCCTCAGTCCGGCAACCGGTTCTCGCTCCGCATCCCCCTGGTGGTCGCGCCGCGCTACAATCCGGCGCCGGTGGTGCAGACCGTTGCGCTCGATGAGCGCGGCCAGGGTTGGGGCGACGTCAAGGATCCGGTGCCGGACCGCGCCCGCATCGAGCCGCCGGTGCTCGATCCGCGCGACAATCCGCCGATCAATCCCGTCGCCATCACGGTGCGGCTGCAGGCCGGCTTCCCGCTCGGCGAGGTGGCGAGCACGCACCACAAGATTGCGATTGAGCAGCCCTCGGCCGATACGCGCGTCATCCGGCTCGCCGACAAGACCGTGCCCGCCGACCGTGACTTCGAGCTGACCTGGACGCCCGCCGCCACCAGCGCGCCGTCAGTCGGGCTCTTCCGCGAGCACGTCGCCGACGCCGACTACCTGCTCGGCTTCGTGACGCCGCCCGCGCTCGCCGACGCCGTGCAGCAGCCGCGCCCGCGCGAGATCGTATTTGTCATCGATAATTCCGGCTCGATGGGCGGGACCTCGATCGCTCAGGCCAAGGCGAGCCTGCTCTACGCGCTCACCCACCTCAAGCCCGGCGACCGCTTCAACGTCATCCGCTTCGATCACACCATGGACGTGCTCTTCTCCGACACCGTGCCCGCGGACGGGGCCGACATCGACCGCGCCAAGGCGTTCGTGTCGGCGCTCGAGGCGCACGGCG
>DASXCK010000038.1:0-7348 GCA_036491235.1 Xanthobacteraceae bacterium
CAGGAACGCCGCCCACGCCAGCACGGCGACCAAACCGGCCGCGAGCGCCAAGTCGGCGAGATCCGCGTAGGCGCTGACGACATAATAGAGCCCGTCGAGCTTGGCGGAGAGCGACCACTCGTTCGTCCCGGCGAGCCCCCAGGTCGGACTTGCGAGCAGCAGCGCGATGATCGGCAGGAACGGCAGCCCCGTCGCCGCAAAGTCGGCGAGGCGCAGGCCGAGCGGCACGGCGCGCCGCTGCCGTAATCGCCACAGCTCGAGCGCGAGCAGCGCCAAGCCATACACCCCGACCGTAACGATGTGGCAGAAGAACAATCCGATCGCGAAGATCGCAGACACCAAAAAGCGCGACCGCCGCTCGCGCAACGCGACCCAGGCTGCCGTCGCCCACAAGGCGAGCCCGACGCCGAACCAGTAATTCATGAGCCCGACGAGAAAGATGTGGTTGTAGAGCAGCGGTAGCGCGGCAAGCCCGATGACGGGCCAGCCGCCGTACAGCGCACGGTTCAGCGCGAACACCCCGGTCGCCACGATCAGCACGCAGATGACCGTGAAGATCTGGCCGGCGTGGTAGATATCGGTCACCCGCGCCAGCAGCGGGACGATCATGTCCATGATCAGGTTGGGGATGATCTGCCAGTGGATCTCGTAGTAGCGCGCGAGGTCCGGATCGGCACCGATCGTCGCGATCACGTGCATGCGCGCGAGATGGTTGGGATAGTCGGCGAGCGGGGGAATGCGCGTGACGACAACCGGCGCAAGCGCGAGCGCCGTCGCCACACCAAGCACGACAAGCATAGCCCTCCCGGAGGAGGAAATGAGAGCCCGCGGCAAGACGCCAGTCGCTTTCCTTGTCGTGGCCAGCCGCCCGGTATGGCCTGCGCTTAGCTGGGTCATTGTCCAATTCCCCACCGGCCTGTCAATCGCGCCGTCGCATGTTGCGGCTTGTCCGGCATCGTGGCGTCGGCGGCCGCGAAGCGCGCGAAACGCCGGCAAATCGGGGGGCTACGGCCCGGACTTGCGGATCTTGTAGAGCTTGAAGCGGTCGCCGTCGTAAACGAGGGTAAGAAGATCGGGGAAGGGATTGGCTTCGTTGCGCGCCGTGTACATCACGTAAAGGTAGTCGAAATTGGTTGGCCATTTCCGCCAATACTCGCCGGTGCCCTCGGGCGGCGCGGTCGCCCTGTTGGCTGTCGCCAGCTGCGCGACGGTCGGCAGGTCTCCGTCGACGAGCTCGGCGATCTGCCGGTATACCGGACGGACCTCCATGATCTGCTTGCCCGGGAATACGAACGCGTTCGCCACGAATGCGGAGCGCTCGATGATCGCAAGGCAGGCGGCGTGTGCGAGGGCGAAATCGAACGCCTCGTTGTCGGAAATATGATCTGATGCCCCAACGAGCACGCGCGCGCCGCGTTGCGCGATGAGCCTGGTGGAGGCGCGCACGTCTGCGGTCTGGCGCGACAGGGATATCCAGTTGACGCCGACCTCGGCGACGCGCGCGGCAAGCACGAGGATCAGCAGCAACGCGACGGCACGCCGTGCGGACGCGCGCGCGGCGTCGAGCGAGAAAAAGGCGAGGGCCGCGATGACGAGCGCAGCCGGCAGACGTTCGTCCGCCACATAGGTGTTGAACAGGATATTCGGCATCGCGAGATAGACGGCCGCGCCGAGCGCGACCAGAACCCAGCCGGCCGGATGCACCCGCAACTCGCGGCGGAATGTCGTCCATGCGAGCACAGCCGCAATGGCGGCGACGAGCGCGAAGTCGACGCGATCCGAGTAGGTGCTGACCGCGAAGTAGAGGCCCTCGAGCTTCGCCGGCAGCGACCACGCATTGGTGCCGGCAAGGCCGAGGGTGGGGCTCGCGAGCAGCAGCGGGACGAAGGGAACGAAAGGCAAGCCGGTCGCCGCGAAATCCACAAGGCGCATCGCGAGCGGGGCCTTGCGGCGGCGCCATAGGCGCGACAGCTCGAGGGCCAGCAGCGTCATTGCGTATACGCCGGCGGCGAACAGGTGACTGAAGAAAAGCATGATTGCAAAGAGCGTCGATGCCGCGAGCCGCCACGGCCAAGGCCGGTCGCGCAACCACACCCACACCGACGCCGCCCATAGCGCGAGCCCAATGCCGGACCAGTAATTCAGGTAGCCGAGGAAGAAGATGTGGTTGTAGAGAAAGGGCAACGCCGCAACGCAGAGCACGGACCAGCGGCCGAACAGGGCCCGATTGAGGGCGAAAACTCCGCTCGCGACAAGCGCCAGACACGCGACCGCGTAGATCTGGCCCGCGTGATAGATGTCGACGATCCGCGCGAGCGGCGGGACGACCATATCCATGGCGAGATTGGGGATGATCCGCCAGCGGATCTCGTAGTAGCGCGCGAGGTCGGGATCGGCGCCGACGCTGCCGATGACGTGCATGCGCGCCAGATGGTTCGGGTAGTCGGCGAGCGGCGGCACCGGAAAGATCAGGAGAGGCGCAAGCGCGAGGAGGGCCGCGAAAGCGAGCAGGAGAACAGTGGTCGCGCCGGGCGAGGCCAAAACGGCGCGCGACCACGTCGCCGTCGGCGGTCGCGTCCCTGATGGTCCCGGTTGACCCGCGTAAGGCTCGATCATGTCCCCAATCCGCAGCCCGGCGGCCGATGAGCGACCGCGCAAGCCCGGCACCAAACGCTAAGCTATGTCAACCCGTTTGACGGACCGGCCTATCGTGAGGCGATATGGCGGGGGGATCGCGATCCGGCCCGTGGGAGCCTCGATGGTGAAAACACACAAACGGCTCTCGGCGCTGGCCGCGACCCCGGGGATCGTCTTTGGCGCGATCGCCCTGGTGATGATCGCCGCCATGGCGTGCAAGGTCTGCACCAGGTTCAGCTTCAACGTCAACGAGGGTTGGAACGCTTATTGGGCGGCGGCGGCGTGGTCCGGGGCGGATCTCTATCCGCCGCTGAGCAGCCTCAAGCTCAACAACTACCTGCCGCTGTGGTTCTACCTCACGGGCGCGGCGGGCGCCGCGGTCGGCGACAACGTCCGCGCCGGCCGCGCGATCGCGGCAGCCGCCTTGCTGCTCGACGCCGCGGCTATCGCGCTTATCACGCGCGAGATCATCGGCCGGCACAAGGCGTGGTGGCTCGCCGGCGCCGCGTTCGTGGCGCTGTTCGGCATCTTTCATCAGGACTACGCGGCGGCCGATGATCCGCAGATCCTGGCGAGCCTGTTCATGCTGGTCGCGCTGTGGTGCGTGGTCCGCACGGCCGACGCCGCGCCGCCCGCGGCCTTTTGGGCAGGCGTGGTGCTGCTCATGCTCGTCGCCGGCCTTATCAAGCACAACATCGTCGCGGTGCCGCTGAGCATTTCGCTGTTCCTACTCTTGTCCGGCCGCGTGCGGGCGCTAGCCTGGTTCGTCGGCCTGTCGGCTGTCGCGGTGGCCATCGCGTGCACGGGCCTCTATGCGGCGTACGGCAGGAACGTCTTCGTGCTGCTCTTGCTGGCGCGGCCCTACAACGTCAGTGTCGCTTGGGCGCAGAACGCGGAACAGCTCAGGCAATACGGCCTGCTGCTCCTGGTCATTCCGTTTCTGGCGTTCCGCGCCGACGTGAAGCGGCGGCTGATCCTGATCTATGCGGTGGTCGCGCTCGCGGTCGGCATCGCGATGTCGGGCGTCGATGGCGTCGATGTGAATGTTTTCTTCGACCTGCTGTTTTCCATCGCGATCGGCCTCGGCGTCATGGGGGCCGGTGTGGTGCAGTACGTACGCAGGGATGACGCGTTTCGCCCACGGCGCTGGGCCGCCGCGGCGGCCTGGACAGTGATCGCGCTGGCATCGCCGTTGCTGGCGAGTACGTCCGCGCGCGAAGCGATCGGTGATGCATTCGCGGCGGTCATGGACGACGCCTACGCGGCGGATTTGCACTATATCCGCGCGGCGCCGATCGGTCCGGTCGTCTGCCGCGACCCGACGCTGTGCTACTGGGCAGGCGAGCCGTTCAGCCTCGACCTCAACAACATCCGGAGCATCGCGTTCGCGGCTCCGGCACTGGAGGATGCGGCCGTGGGGCGGATCGAGCGCTGTGAGTTTCCGTTGATCGAGCTCAACGACGACTGGACCGATCTGATGAACGGCCCGCTGACGGACCGCGTCCGCGCGGCGATCACGTCGCATTATGAGCTGGAGCGGGAATCGAAATACGGTCTCTACTGGCGTCCCCGCTGCAAATAAACCCAAGCGTCCGGCGTCCGAGCGCCGCAGCCTTATACGGCCAGCTCCGACTTAGCTTCAGAATCGAAGAGGCGCCGGCAAGCATATGTTTTCATGCCGCTTTTTGGATCCAGCATTCGCGATCATGCCTGCGGAGACATGACGCGAAGAGTCGGGCTCCCGGCACCGGCACTCAGCTGGCCTTTTGCACCTTGTAGAGCTGGAAGCGCGCGCCGTCGTGCACGAGCTTAAGGTGGTCGGGCGCCGGGTTCTGCGTGTCCTCGTCGCTGAACAGCACGTACACGTAATCGAAGCGGTTCTCCCAGTCGTGCCAGAACACCTTATGGTCATCGACGTGCTTGGCAGCCGAGAGCGCAATCTGCTGGAAGCTCGGCGGAACGCCGTCCTCGGTGTCGACCTGGTTGCGGTAGGCCGGCCGCACGTGCATCACCTGCTTGCCCTTGACCGTGAACGCGGTGGTCACCAGCGCCGAGCGCTCGATCATGGCAAGGCAAGGTTCGTGCACGAGGCCGAGGTCGTGCACGTCGTCGCCGGCTTCGGGGTCGGCGTAGACGACGAGCACGGTCGAGCCGCGTTTGATCCGTTTGACCGAGTCGCGAAATTCCTGCATCGCGCCCGACATGTCGGCCCAATGGGAGTCGACCTCGACGACGCGCACGACCACGAGCACGAACAAGAGTGCCAGGAAGCCTCGTCGCACCAGGCGGTGGCCCATGTCGACGTTGAGACAGGCGATGATCAGGAACGCGAGCGCTATCGGCAGCCGCTGGTCCGCCATGTAGGTCGCGAACATCATGCGCGGCAGCGCCATGTAGACGGCGCCCCCGACGATCAACAGCATGATCCCGACCAAATGGAAGCGCAGCAGGCGGTGACGCATGGCCCACACGATGCCGATCGCGAGCGCGCCGATCAGCATGAAGGCGACCGTGTCGGAATAGACCTCGAAGACGTATTTGAGGCCGTCGATCTTGCCGAGCGGCTCCCAGACGTTCTGCGAAGACAGGCTCCAGGTCGGGCTCATCAGCAGCATCGGCAGTGCCGGGAGGACCGGCAATCCGGTGGCGCAGAAGTCGATCAAACGCGGCGTGAGCGGCTGGCCACGCCGGGCCCACAGCCGGGCGCTTTCGATCGCGAGCAACGCGACGCCGTAGACGCCGAGCGCGAACAGGTGACAGAAGAACAGCACCATGACGAAGGCCGTCGAAACCGCCAGACGCCACGGCCAGCGTCGCTCGCGCAATATGACCCACGCCGCGGTCGCCCACAGCGCGATGCCGATGCCGAACTGATAGTTCATGACGCCGGTGAGGAACGCGTAGTTGAAGAGCAGCGGCGCGACGGCGAGCGGCAGCACCGACCAGCGGCGAAAGAGGGCGCGGTTGAGCACGGCCGTGCCGGAGAGGATCAACGCGAAGATGACGATCGTGAACACCTGGCCGGCCTTGTAGATGCCGATCATGTGGGCGAGGGGCGGCACCACCAGGTCCATCATCAGGTTGGGAACGATCTGCCAGTCGATCTCGTAGAAGCGCGCGAGGTCGGGGTCGGAGCCGAGCGACGCCATGACGTGCATGCGCGCGAGGTGGTTGACGTAGTCCTCGATCGGCGGGAGTGGCTGCGTGAGGATCGGGATCGAGACGAGCATCAGCAGCGCGCCGCACATGACGGCGACCTGCGTGCCCGAGAAGCTCGCGGTGCGGCGCAGCCGTTGCGATGGCGCGATGTCGATCGCGGCAAGCGCCGACGCGGCGAGCGCGACGAACGACCTGCGCACGCTGCCAAACGGCCCCGCCTGATCGAAAGCACTGTGAATTGTCACGACGAATGGCCCCTGAACCGCACCGAACCCACGTGATTTTCACTAAGGCCTTCCGCCGCGCTTTTCAAATAGTTTTGGCGAAATTACCGTTGGAATACTTGATCTTAACAACCGTTCATCGAAACCATCACTGTATTCGCCCGGAATAAACGACCATTCATGGCAAGCTGAACGACCATTCATCTCTGCGACTCTTCAGGTCGCTATGATGTCGTATCGATTCGCTGTAAGTCGCCGTGCTTAGCGACGCGCCGCCGGCGGTTCCCCGTATTTGACCAACGCTGACGACGCGGGCTACGACATGAGCCAACGAGTTCAAATCTCATGTCCCACAACACCTTCGGCCATCTCTTTCGCGTCACCACCTACGGCGAAAGCCATGGGGCGGCGATCGGCTGCGTGGTGGACGGCGCGCCGCCGCGCATTCCGCTGAGCGAAGCCGACATCCAGCCCTATCTCGACAAGCGCCGGCCCGGCCAATCGCGGTTCACGACCCAGCGGCAGGAGCCGGACACGGTGAAGATCCTCTCCGGCGTCTTCATCGACGCGGCGTCGGGGGTGCAGGTGACGACTGGCACGCCAATCGCGCTTGTGATCGAGAACGTCGACCAGCGGTCGAAGGATTATTCGGACATCAAGGACAAGTATCGGCCGGGCCATGCCGATTACACCTATGACGTGAAGTACGGCCTGCGCGACTATCGCGGCGGCGGGCGCCAGTCGGCACGCGAGACCGCCATGCGGGTCGCGGCCGGCGCGATCGCGCGCAAGATCGTACCAGGCCTGAGCGTGCGCGCCGCGCTGGTGCAGATGGGACCGCATGCGATCGACCGTAGCCGCTGGGACTGGGATGCGGTCGACAAGAATCCGTTCTTCTGTCCGGATGTCGAGCAGGCGAAGTTCTACGCCGATTATCTCGACGGCGTGCGCAAGTCGGGCTCCTCGGTCGGCGCCGTCATCGAGGTCGTGGCCGAGGGCGTGCCGGCCGGCCTCGGCGCCCCGATCTACGGCAAGCTCGACGGCGATCTCGCGGGCGCGCTCATGAGCATCAACGCCGTCAAGGGCGTCGAGATCGGCGCGGGCTTTGCGGCCGCGGCGCTCACCGGCGAGGAGAACGCCGACGAGATGCGCATGGGCAACGACGGCCGCCCGCGCTTTCTTGCCAATCGTGCGGGCGGAATCCTCGGCGGCATCTCGACCGGCCAGCCGGTGGTCGCGCGTTTTGCGGTCAAGCCGACGTCTTCCATTCTCAATCCCCGCCAGACCGTCGATCGTTACGGCAACGAGACCGAGATCGCGACCAAGGG
>DASXCK010000039.1:0-21659 GCA_036491235.1 Xanthobacteraceae bacterium
TGCGCCTCGCGCGAGGACGTCCAGGTGGTGTTGCGCGCGAGCACGTCGACGTCGCCCGATTGCAGCGCCGTGAAGCGGTCCTTGGCGGTCAGCGCGACGAACTTCACCTTGGTGGGATCGTTGAAGATCGCGGCCGCGACCGCGCGGCAGAAGTCGACGTCGAGGCCGGTCCAGTTGCCTTGCGCGTCCGGCAGGCCAAAACCCGGCAGCTGCCCGTTCGCCCCGCAGTTGACCATGCCGCGCTTTTTCACCTCGTCGAGCGTGCCGGCCACCGCGGCGGTCGCAAGAACCATGACCGCACTCATCACCGCACAGACGCGCGCCAGACATCGCATGCCGGCCCTCCCAGAGACACGATCGGGTTGATCGTCGGCCGCTCGCCCGGCGGCCGACTCGTGCGGCATCTCAAAACGATCGCCATGCACGGTCAAGGGGTTGACGATCGCGCCCGATGCCGCCGTAAATGCCTGGTACGGGGTTCCAAGGACCCGTCCGGGCTCGATCGGGGACACCGGTCTCGGGAAAAGATCACGCCCGAACAAACAGCTAGGCCGCGATGACGATCGAGGATAAGTCATCACGCGCCAGGCCCATCGGCCAGCCCGCAGGGAGCCGCCATGAACAAGAAAGCCGCCGCCGAACCCGGAACGCTCAAGCCCGACACCTTGCTGTCGATCGGCGGGCGCGACCCGTTCGCGCACCACGGCTACGTCAACACGCCCGTGTACCATGCCTCGACCCTGCTCTATCAGAACGCCGAGGACTTCCTGGCCCATCGTGGCCGCTACCAGTACGGCCGGCGCGGCACGCCCACCTCGGAGGCGCTTGAGACCGCGATCCGCACACTCGATGGTCCGGCCTGCGCGGCCGTGGCGCTCCTGCCCTCCGGGCTCGCCGCGATCTCGGCGGCGCTCCTCTCCGTGCTCAAGGCCGGCGACCATCTGCTGGTGACCGACAGCGTCTACTGGCCGACCCGCAAGCTCGCCGACACCGTTCTTTCCCGCTACGGCATCACCACATCGTATTACGACCCGGGCATCGGCGGCGGCATCGCGGATCTCCTCACGCCGCGGACGCGCGCCGTGTTCGTCGAGGCGCCGGGCTCGCTCACCTTCGAGATGCAGGACATTCCGGCGATCGCGGCCGCCGCCCACGCCAAGGGGGCGCTGGTGCTCGCGGACAATACCTGGGGGGGCCCGCTCTATTTCCGCGCGCTCGAAAAGGGCGTCGACCTCTCGATCATCTCGGGGACGAAATATTTCGGCGGCCATTCCGACGTGATGCTCGGCATCGTCTCAGCCAATGCCGCGACCGCCCAGGCGCTCAAGGATTTTACCGGCTATGCGGGCCTGTGCGTCGGCCCCGACGACATGAACCTCGGCTTGCGCGGCCTGCGCACCATGGGGGTACGGCTCGCGCGGCACCAGGAGTCCGGCCTGCGGGTCGCGCACTGGCTGCGCGAGCGCCCCGAGGTCGCGCGCGTGCTTCATCCCGCAGTCGACAGCGATCCCGGTCATGCGATCTGGAAGCGCGACTTCACCGGCGCCTGCGGCCTGTTCGCCGTCGTGTTCAAACCCATGCCGCAAGCCGCCGCCATGGCGTTCCTCAACGCGCTCACCCTGTTCGGCATCGGCGCCTCGTGGGGCGGCTACGAAAGCCTCGCAATTCCGTTCGACTGCGCGAGCTTCCGCACCGCCACGCGCTGGGCGCCGGGCGGACCCGCCATGCGCTTCCATATCGGTCTGGAAGACGTCTCCGACCTGATCGCCGATCTCGAGCGCGGCTTCGCCGCGATGGCGGTGGCGCGAGCGTAAGCTACTGCGCCTCGATGACCTTCCACTTCTTGTAGAAGATCGAATTGAAGCCGCGGAAGAAGAAGCGGCTGAGCGTGACGACACCGGCGAGCAGCGTCGGCACCATGGAGGGGCGCGCGATGTCGACGAACAGGCAGTAGCGCGCCTTGTCGGAGTCATTGAACGACTGGTGCAGCAGCGTGTCGTCGAAGATGAACAGTTTGCTCTCGCGCCAGTAATTGGTCTTGTCGCCGACCACGATGTAGGCCGAGTTGTCGTCCATGTCGTTGACGTTGTAGAGCACCCGGAACGTCGCGCGCATCGGCCCGAAATGCTTCGAGGTCGACTCTTTCTTGCTGAAGACCGAGACGCCGACCGTCTTGATGTATTTGTAGTCCGCGTGGAATGCCGGAACGTCCACCACCGTGTCGACGTTCGCGCCGTACCACTTGAAAAAGAACATGCTGCGCGCGTGCGATTCGGCCGCGCGCTTGAGCTGGCCGACCAGATCCTGCTTGTGAGCGCCCTCGATCAGCGCGCTGATCTCGTCCTGATATGGCTTTGGCAGATCCTCGAGCCGGTAGACGCCCTTGTTGACGTAGGGCAGCGCCAGGAGATCCATCAGCACATTGAAGGGCGACAGCACCCAGGTGAAGACGCCGTTGCCGAAGAAGTAACGGTCGGCGACCGCCAAGGTCAGCGGGCTGTTGCGCGATACGTCGTAGATGCCGCACACCGCGTAGAACAGCATGAGCTTGGGCAGAAAGTAGAACAGTACCAGGACGATCAGGATCTGAACGAGTCGCGTCAGTATCTTCTTCACGGCACGGTCCCCGGTTGGAACTCTTCGCGATTTGCCTTTGCGTCACGCTTTACGTTGGGCTGGTACGTCTTGCCGGACTTTAGCGCGGACCGCCGGCCGCAACCACCGATAAATCGCGCTTACGCCGCCTTCAAACGGCGCTCCTGGCGCTCGCGATAGACGAAATAGAGATTGCGCGCATAGATGAATACACCGAATCCTTGGCCGAGGATGAAGACCGGATCCTTGATGGTGAGCGCGTAACCGAAGGACAGAAGCCCGCCGCCGATCGAGAAGAACCAGAACGCGACCGGAAACACGCTCTTGCGCGCCCGCTCGCTCGCGATCCACTGCACGATGAAGCGCGCACTGAACATCAATTGCCCGGCAAAGCCGACCAGCACGACCCAGCTGAGCTTGACGACGAACACGTTGTAGAAATAGTTCCCGACCTGGTGCGAGAGATCAGCCACCATCGCGCTCAACCTCCGAAATCAGCGGTACGCGCCTGCGGCGCCGCACCAGCCACCATACCCCGGCAAGATCGAGGATCCCGACCCACAGCCGATCCCACATGCCGTAATTCGAGACGCCATGGCGGCGCTCGCGGTCGACCACGTCGACATAGACCACGTCGAACCCGTCGCGCCGCACCAGCGCCGGCAAGAAGCGGTGCAGCCCGTCGAAATAGGGCAGCGCGAGAAAGACGTCGCGGCGGAATGCCTTGAGACCGCATCCGGTGTCGCGCGTGCCGTCGCGCAGGATCATCCCGCGCACGCCGTTGGCGATGCGCGACTGGAAGCGCTTGAAGCCGCTCGCCTTGCGGCCGACGCGCTGGCCGGCCGCGAGCCCGACCCGCGCCCCGCCCTGCGCCACGGCATCGAGCAGTTTCGGCAGGAATGTCGGATCGTTCTGCCCGTCGCCGTCGAGCGTCGCGACCAGCGGCGCGCGGGCCGCCGCAACGCCGCTGCGCACCGCCGCGGACTGGCCGCAGGAGACGCGGTGCTTGACCTGCCGCAGATAGGGCCGCGCGCGCATTAGTTCGATCAGCTCGCTTTCCGTTGCGTCGGTCGAGCCGTCGTTGACGCAGACGATCTCGAAAGCGCGGCCCGCGAGCGCCACCGCGATCTCCTCGACCAGCGGCCGCACATTGCCCGCCTCATTACGCAGCGGGACGACCACCGAAACGGCGGGCGCCTGCGCCTGCGTCGTGCTTGCGTCGCTCATCCCTCGATCCCGGTGCCAGCGCATATCCCGGCGAAAGCCTGCCCCCGACTTGATCGGGAGCGGCTTCCGGCTCGCCGGCGCGGATATGCGCCCCTGCGTGACACGCGCGCCTCTCTATTGACCCAGGAGCGCACGCGCAACCCTGAAAAGCCGCCGCCACGAGGGACCCGGCATGGCGTGAACCCGCCCGTCCTGGCCGACATAGAAGCCGAGCCGGCGCGCCGCGAACCAGTCGCGCACGACGATCGCGCCAAAGGCGCCGAACACGGCGCCCGCCAGCACGTCGCTCGTGTAATGCGCCGAGACGATCACCCGGCTTGCCGCGATCACGAGCGCATAAGCCCACAGGGCCGGCCGCAGGCGCGGAAAGACGAGACCGACCGCCACCAGGGTCGCGAACACGGTGGTGGCGTGGCCGGACGGGAAGCTCGCATAGATGGACCGCCACGAGAACGGCTCATAGGCGAATGGGCCGAAGTCGGACGGACGCACACGGCCGACGAGCCGCTTGACGATCGTGTCCGCGAGGCCCGCCAGGCCGATCGCGAGGAACATGTAGCCGACGCGTATGGCGGCGGCCGCCACGACCCCGCGCCCCATCAATCCCAGGCGCGGAACGCTCAAGATCGGTGTCGTGAGCAGCAGCACGAACAGCGGGATCAGGGGCCACGCGCCGCGGCCGTAATCGGTGAGCTCGTTGAACGTATCGATGACGCCACGCGGCAGCGCATCGGCGGCCCGCATCATCGGCGCATCGATGAACACCATGGTGCCCGCGATCACGGCGACGACCGGCAGCGCATAGGCGGCGTAGCGCCGCCACGCCGGCGCGAGCCGCTTCGTCCAGGCGCCGCGCGGTGCGCGGAACGGCCCCTTAAGCCCCGCCACCAGGTTGGCGACGATGTAGCCGCCCCAGGACGGCATTGCCGGGGATGCAGCGCCTTGCGCCATCGCAGCCTTTGTCATGGGCTCCGTCATCGATTCGTTTGCCGGTTCGCTCACGGCGTCGTCTGGAACACCGTGACGGCAATCCGATGGCCATCAGTGATGTTGACGCCGTTGACCCGGGTGCCCTTGGCATAGCGGACACCGAGCGCCTGGGCGCGCAACCCGAAGGAGCGCTCCTGGCGCGCCTCGACGAAGGCAAAACGGCAGCGGCCCTGACTCAGGAACTCGGCGGCGCCGGCGCCGTCGGTGTGCTTGAGCGCGGTGCCGGCGAGAAACACCAGGCTCGGCTCGTGATAGCCGGCGGTCGCGACCTGCGGATTGGGGCATGCTTCCGTGAAGCGCAGGTATTTGGCGAGATCTTGCGCCGGAAAGAGCTGCGGGATCGCCGGCACGGTCAGGCCGAACAGGCCCCACCAGATCAGGACCGCGGCGGTCATGGCGCGCAACAGCGAGCGCTCCGCCCCGTCGACCTCGAAGAGCCACCAGGCGAACAGCGCGAAGATGATCGCCGTCACCAGGAACGGCCAGGCGAGCACGCCGGCATTTCCGCCGATCGCGACGTGGAGGACGATCGCGAGCACCCCGAACGCGATGCTGAGGATGAACCACCAGAGCGGCCCCGTGCGCAGCCAGCGCTGCAGCGACAGCACATAGTTGTCGATCGCGCTCGCGATGAGGATCGCGATCGCAGGATAAATCGGCAGCACGTAGTGCGGCAGCTTGGTGGCGACGATCTCGAGCACGACCCACGCCGGTATGATCCAGGCGAGCAGGAATCGCGGGCCGGGCTCCTTGCGTTGATGCCAGGCGGTCGGCGCCGCCAGCGCCGCCAGTATGGAGCCCGGAAAGAACATCACCCAGAACAGCACGAAGTAGGTCCCGGGCGGCGCGCCATGCGACTCCTGCCCGCTGCCGAGCTTGGCAAACAGGTCATGGCCGAGCGCGTCGGCAAAAAAACGATCCCCGCTTTTCAGCACGATCGCGACGAACCACGGCACTGCCAAGAGGAGCATCCAGGCAACGCCCGCGGCGGGTTTGAGCTGCTTCAGCCAGGCGGCTGAACGATCGGCCAGGACGAGCGCTAGCGCCGCGAGGCCGACGAACATGAGGATCACGGGCCCCTTGAGCAAAATGCCGGCGGCGAGCGCGGTCCACAAGATCGCGGGCCATTGCCACGGGTTCGCGGGCGGCGGTCTCGCGCCTCGCGCCGCAAGATAAGTGCGGCCGAGCGCGCCCATCGCAGCCACGATGGTGAGCAGCAGCATCGCATCGGTCTTGGCGAGCCGCGCCTCGATGCCGAGCGCAAGCGACGTCGCCATCATCAGCGCGGCGAGAAAGGCGGCGCGGCGCGACGCAAAGGCGAGCGCCGTCCAGTAGGTGAGCAGCACGGCGCCGATCGCGCCGACCAGCGAGGGAATGCGGTAGAGCCCGATCCGGGTCGGCGCCCGTGGTACGCCGAGCGCCTCGCCGGCCTTCACGGCGATCGCCTGCAACCAATAGATTCCGACCGGCTTCTTGTAGCGGGTCTCGTCCTGGAAGCGGATGTCGACATAGTTGCCGGTCTCGATCATCTGCTTGGTCGCCTGCGCGAACCGCGCTTCGTCGCGATCGACGGGCGGGATGCCGGCGATCCCGGGCACAAACGCGAGCAGGCAGATGAGCACCAGCCAGGTGGCGGCGCGGGCATGCGAGGCCGACGCCGCGTCGACAAGCCCCTTGAGGCTCAACCGAAACCACAGCTTGTCCGATACCTTTTTCGATGCCTCGCCGCTGACGACGGCCATGCGTCCCCTTCCGCGCCCGCCTGCGCACCCGCCAAACAGGTACCGCTTCGCCGGAGAAAATGCGACCCAAATGGTGGCGGCATGTGGATTAAGGCGCCAGAACAGGAAAGCGTCGCAATGTATTGAACTATCGGTATTTTCTCAGATAATCATTGCAGCCGGATCAGCACGCTGTCGGCCGCGCCCACCGCATCCATGACGGTCAGCCGCACGAACCCCGGCCCGTCGGGCGAGAAGAACACCTCATGGCGGTTGGCCGCGGCTTTGAGCGGCATGCCGTTCATCAGCACCGTCAGCGGCAGGTGCCCGCCGACGATCTTGAGCGGAACCCGCTCGTCCGTACCAGCGCTCGCGAGCTCGAGTTGCGCACCGTTCGGCGGGAACATGATCTTGAGCGGCGCGCCATCGCCACCGCTCGGCACACCCTCGGGCCGGAAATGCCGCAACGGCAGCGGCAGCCGCACGTTGGTCGCGACGACGGCGTGCCGCGGAACCCGCGCGAGCGGCACCAGGGGCCGGCCTGACCGCGCGAAGGCATCAAAGAGCACCGGCGCCGCGACCGCGTGGCCGATCATGCCCGGCATCGGCGCGCCGTCCGGGCGGCCGACCCAGACGCCAATTGTATAGCGACCGTCGAAGCCGACCGCCCAGGCGTCGCGGTAGCCGTAGGAGGTCCCGGTCTTGAACGCGATGCGGCCGCCGACGGCGTTCTCGGGCGGCGGGGTGCCGAGCAGCACGTCGCCGACGTACCAGGCGGCGATCGGCTCCATCAGCCGGCGCGGCTGCGGTGCTGGCACCATCTCGTCGCGCCGCGCGGTGAGCGCGATCGTGTTGCCGCCGCGCGCGAGGCCATCATAGAGCTTGACCAAGTCCTCGAGCGTGATGCCGAGCCCGCCGAGCGCCATCGCGAGCCCGGGCGTCTCGCCTTTCGGCAGCACCAGCGTGCCGCCCGCCTGGGCGATACGGGCCGTAAAGCGGCTCGGTCCCACCCGGTCGAGCACCGCGACCGCCGGCACATTGAGCGAGAGCTGCAGCGCGCGGCGCACCGAGACGGTGCCCTGGAATGTGAGGTCGAAATTCGTCGGCGCATAGGCGCCGTAGCGCGCCGGGCGGTCGTCGATCAGCGTCTCGGGATGGATGAACCCGTCCTCGAAGCCGAGGCCATAGATGAAGGGCTTCAGGGTCGAGCCGGGCGACCGCAGCGCCCGGGTCATGTCGACCGCGCCGGCGCGCCGCTGGTCGAAGTAGTCGACCGAGCCGACCCGCGCCAGCACCTCGCCGCTCGCGTTGTCGGCAACCAGCACCGCGATCGAGGTATCCGGCCCGAGCGCGCGCGCGCGATCGCGCACCAGCTCCTCCAGGCTCCTCTGCCACGGCGCGTCGATCGTGAGCCGGATCAGTTTGGCGTCCGGCGTCGCCGCGACCGCGGCTTCGGCGGCCTGCGGCGCGAGCATCGGCATTGGCCGGCGCGCCGAGGGCACCGGCTCGGCCTTGGCGCGCGCCGCGTCGGCGGCCGAGACGATCCCTTCCCCTTCCAGGCGGTCGAGCACGCGGTCGCGCGCCGCCTTGGCGGCCGCATGTGCGCGGTCGGGCCGGCGCGCCTCCGGCGACTGCGGCAGCGCGACCAGCAGCGCCGCTTCGCCGAGGGTCAACCGCCGCGGCTCGTGGCCGAAATAGGCGAGCGAAGCGGCGCGCACGCCTTCGAGGTTGCCGCCGAACGGCGCGAGATTGAGATAGAGCGCCAGCACCTCGGGTTTGGTCAGCTTGCGCTCGATCTCGATCGCCCGCACGACCTGACGCAGTTTTGCGCCGACGGTCCGCTGATCGCGCGGTTCGAGCAGGCGCGCCACCTGCATCGTGATGGTCGAGCCGCCCGACACGACATGGCCGTTGCGCACGAGCTGGCCGAAGGCGCGCAGCATGGCGAGCGGATCGACGCCGTGGTGGGCATGGAAGCGGTTGTCCTCGAAGCCGAGCAGCGCCTGGATGTAACGCGCATCGACCTGGTCGACCCGCACCGGCAGCCGCCAACGCCCGTCGGCGGTCGCAAAAGCCCGCAACAGCCGCTCGTCGCGATCGACCACCATGGTCGAGAACGGCATGTTTTCGCCGAGCGGCATCGGGCCGAGGGCGCGGACCCAGAGGCTGAAGGCAGCAACGCTCACCAAGAGTCCGGCCGTCGCGAATAATGCAATGCAGCGCCACAGCCCACCACTTCGCTTGGGGGAGAGGTCGACGCGCCCTCGGGTCTTGCCTCCGGCAAGCTCACGGATGAACTCCACGCATCGGGTGAGGGTCGCTCGGAGCCTCAATAGGAATTCCGCGAGCCCCTCACCCCGACCCTCTTGCCTCCGGCGAGAGGAGGCGTCGGCGCTTTGTCGTGTCGCGCTCATTTCGCGGCCGTCACCTCGATGTGGCCGGTCGTGGTGCGGCCGAAGCGATCGGGGCGATACATGTCTTCCACATAGGCCTGCGGCAGCACGTATTCGCCGGGCGATACAGCCCGCACCACGTAGGCGACCGAGAACACCACATTGCTCTTCTCGGTGCGGTCGAACGCCGCCGCGAAGTGGTCGTCGCGGAACTCGGCATTGACCGGTTCGGCCGCCGCCTCGATCCACGCCAGCGCGCCGGTATCGCCCGAGGAGACGAGCTTTGGATTGTCGATCTCAAAACCCGCCGGCAGGTAGTCGGCGACGATCACGCGGCCGTAATGCGGATCAGGCTCCGTGACCTTCAGCACCACCACGAGCCGGGAGTTCTGCGGCACGGTCGCGACATCGACCGCGTCGCCGTCGAGCGTGAAATACTGCCGCTCGATGCGGAAACCCTTCTCGGCCGGCGGCTCGGGCATGACCGGCGCGCCGCTCACCGAGACGACGGCTTTGAGGTCGCTGTCGCCCGTGTTCGCGACCTTCACGTCCTCGCGCCGTAGATCCGCCGCCCGATAGGTGCGGTAGAGCGGCTTTTGCTGCGTCTCGCCGTTGACGCTGAGCGCGAGGTGCGTCTCGCGGCCCAGCGCGAGCGCGGCGAGCACCATCCAGGCATTCTCCTGCGTCGACGTGTAGATGCTCGCGGCGCGCGCCGTCTCGACGCGCGCCACCGCGTTCATGATCGTCGCCTTCGGCGCGCCGCCTTCCGCCGCGAGGGTCACGACGGCGGCGGAGTCGCGCAGCGTCGAACCGTAGTCCGGCCGCGCAAACTCGAAACGCGTGGGCGGGACGATCGACGCGACCGCGTCCGCGTAGACACGGTCGGCGCGCGCCTTATCGCCCATGAGTCCGAGCGCGGCGGCGATCTGCGCCTTGGCGAGCGGGGTCGCAACATCACTCAGCTTGGTGTCCGCGAGGTAGCGCAGGTCGCCGATCGGCGCGGAGCCATTGCGGGCCAGCACATAGAGCGCGTAGGCGAGCTCGCGGCCGCCGTTCTTGCTTACGTCGGCCGTGTTCGCGACGTAGTTGCGCAAACGATCGAGCCCCAGCTTGAACGCGATGTCGGGCACCGCGAACCCGCGCTCGCGCGCCCGTGTCAAGAAGTCGATCACGTAGGCGTCGAGCCAGGCATCGTCGCCGCCCGCCGTCCACAGGCCGAACGAGCCGTCCGAGCCCTGGCGCGCCAAGAGACGATCGATGCCGTCGCGGATGCGCTGGTCGATCTCCGTGTCCATGGCGAGATGCGTCTGGGTGGCAAGTTCGTTGGCATAGAGCAGCGGCAGCGCGCGGCTGGTGATCTGCTCCGAGCACCCGAACGGGTAGCGGTCGAGCGCCTTGAGGATCGTCGCGGCGTCGAGCGCCGTCGACGGCCCGACTGAGATCGACACGGCGCCAGTACCCGACACCAGGTCTGCGAAGAGATCGGGCGTGAGCGTGATGCTCTCGCCCTTGGCGATCGGTCGCACGCTGCGCCGCACCAGCACCTGCGTCGCGGGATGCGCCGCAAGCGTGTACTGCCGCGCGAGCGCGAAGTCGCCCGGACCCGCGAGGCTGACCTTCACGGTCCCGATGCCGGCGCCCGAGGCCGTGATCGGCACCGTGAGCTGGGCGCGCTGCTTGGCGGCGAGATGCAGCGCCTGCGCCCCGCCGATGACCGCGACCGGCCCTTCCGTCTCGACCGCGACGCGGTAGTCGCCGGCCGCCCCGTCGACATTGTCGACGTCGAGATGCAGCGAGGTCTTGTCTCCCGTGAGGATGAAGCGCGGCAGGGTCGCGGTCACGACCACGGGATCGCGCACGATCACGTCGCCGACCGCCTTGCCGACCTTGTCCTTCGACCACGCGACCGCCATCACGCGCACGCTGCCGGCAAAATCCGGGATGTCGAACGTGACCTCGGCGTTGCCGTCGCGATCGACCGTCACGACGCCCGAATAGAGCGCGAGCGGCGGCTGGGTCGGCGGGGCGGCTTGCAGCAGGTTGGCGCCGCCGTCGCCGCCGGTGCGGATCTGGCCGCGCGTGCCCTGCATGCCGTCGAGTAGCTGTCCGTAGAGATCGCGGATGTCGGCGGTCAGGCGCCGCTGCCCGAGATAGAAGTCGTCGGGCGCCGGCGGCTTGTAGCCCGTCAGGTTGAGGATGCCGATGTCGACGGCGGCGACCACCACCCTCGCCTCCTCGCCCTTGAGCCCGGCGAGCTTGAGCGGCACGCGCAGCGTGCTGTTCGGCCGGATCAGGCTCGGCAGCTTCATGTCGAGCGCGAGGGTCTTGCCCCGGCGGTCGACCGAGAACCACTGGACGCCGATGGCGCGGCCCGGCATGCGCTGCGCCGTCGTGTCGAGCGGGCGCAGCAGGGTCGCGACGACGTAGCCGCCATTGCCCCAGTCGGCGCCGACCGGAATCTGGATCTGGTTGCGTCCTTGCTTGATCTCCTGGGTGGTCGAGCTGATCAGCCGGTCGCCGACGATGTTGAGCATCAGCCGGCCCGAGGTGCGCGCCGTGACGGCGACATTCATCGTGTCGCCGACCCGGTAGTCGGGCTTGTCGAGCGCGATCTCCAGCATGTCCGGCGTGTCGGCGGTCGCGTCCGAGTACCAGCCCGACGTGAACGCGAATGTGGTCAGCGGCCCGTCCGGCTCGCCGGTCGAGACCTCGAGCCGGTAGCGTCCCCACTGCACCGGCGCCGAGATGCGCCCCGGCGCATCGGCCGCGACATCGAGGTCGCCGTCGGCAATGCGCTTCGTCGCCTTGACGGGCTCGAACTGCCAGCTGCCGTCCTGCTTGTACCACTGATAGTGCGTGTCGATCCGGTAGAGCTCGTAGCGCAGCTTGCGCGCGAGCTTTTGCCCGTCCGGCGCCGCCATCACGACGTCGAACGTCGCGGTGTCGCCCTCGCCGAGCGAGCGGCCGGAGAAGAGCGGCTTGACGCCGATCATCGCGGCGGCGGGGCGCACCGGCAGCGTCAGCTTGCGCTCCACCGCGCGGCCGCCCGACTCGCTCATGCGCACCAGCACGGTCGCCTGCAGCGGCTGTGTGGTCTGCGGCAGCTTGTCGACCGTGACCTGGACGGTTGCATGGCCCTTGTCGTCGGTGGTCGGAAGATCCGCGAGCGGCGCCTGCGTGCTGCGCGCCTCCTTGTCGGAATCCTCGTCAGACGAGGTGCCAAACTGATAGCCCGCAAAGCCCGGACGTTCGCTCACCGCCTTGACCCGGACCTCGCCTTCGAGGTCGAGACCCGCGGCCGGCGCCCCATAGAGGAAGCGGCCGTCGACAGCCACGTCGATCGGCACGCCCTTGGTGACGTCGATCGCCTGGCTCTTGAGGTCGAACTCGATCCGGTCGGGCACGTAGTCCTCGACCAGGAACGAGGTCTCGCCGATCGGCGCGCCTTTGGGGTCCGTATAGGCCGAAATGTGCCAGGTGCCGGTCGCCGCAGTCGGCGTGATCGCGACATCGAGGCTGTGGCCGCCGAGGCCTTGGTCCGCGACCGTCGCGCGGCGATATTCGACGCCGTCCGGTCGCTCGACCACGACGGTCAGCGGCACGCCCGCGGCCGCGGTGCCCCTGCGGTCGCGCACGAGCGACGTGATGTGCACGGTCTCGCCGGTGCGGTAGACGCCGCGCTCGGTGTAGACGAAGGCGTCGAGCCCGGCCGGCACCGTGCGGCCGCTCACGCCGCGGTCGCTGAGATCGAACGCGGGGCCTTTCAGGCTGAGGAACGCGTAGTCGCTCGTCGCCGCATCGGCGGCGAGGATCAGCGCGGGCGCCGTTCCGCCCTCCCCGCGCGTGAGACCCGGCTCGAAGCGCGCGGCGCCGCTCGCGTCGGTCCTGCGCACGGCCAGGATCTCGTTGTTCCGGCCGACCAACTTGAGCTCGACGCCGGCGCGCGCGTCCGTACTCGCGAGCGAATGCACGAAGGCGTGGATTCCGTCCGCGCCCGAATAGGCCGTGAGCCCGATGTCGGAGACGATGAACCACTGGGTCGCGAGATCGTCGTAGTCGTCCTTCGACTTGTTGCCGGCGGGCTCCGCCGTCATCACGTAGACGCCGGGCGCGAGCGTGCCGACGGCCTCGTCGACCGGGAATGCCGTGGTGATGTCGGCATTGAGCTTGCTCTCGACCTTGAGCTCGCCCTTCCACACTTTGCTGCCGCGCGTGTCGGCAAGCCGTCTCACCTGGTCGCGGTTGAGCATGTGCTGGAAATCCGCGTCGCGGTAGCCCCCCGCGAACAGCGTGTCGATCAGGTTGCGGTCGCCGATGCGCAGGATCTCGACCGCAACCGCCGCCGTGTTGACGCTTACGACCGGGATGCCGCGCTGGCCGGTGCGCGGCAGCACGTAGGCCTTGGCGGCGAAGCGCACGAACGGCTTGCGGTCGCGCACATAGACCGAAAAATCCGCCGCCTTGGTCAACGTCTCCTTGACGGCCGACGGCAGCCCGGCGCGCAGCGTGATCTGGTAGCGCTCGCCGTGCCGGAGGCCTTCGATGCAGAGCTGCTTGTCGTCGGCCGAGAGCGCCGGCTTGTCCTGCCCCGCCACCGCCACGAAGGGCGAGAAATCGGTGCGGCGGCTGAGCAGCGCCTCGGAGAACTGGAAACAGGCCCGCGGCGACGCCGAATCGGCGTCGACCGTGTAGTCGAGCAGGCGAAAACCGTGCTCGTCGCGCATGTGCTCGTAGTCGGCGCGCACCTGCGCGACCTCGCGCAGGTCGAGCGCGTGGCGCAACGCATCGAGCGCCGGGCGCCAGATTTTTCGGTCCGCAAAGGTCGCGCTGATCACCACCAGCGCGTCCGCGGCCTCGTTGCGGTCGTCCGTGCGCTGATACGCGATATAGGCCGCGGCCGCGGCGCGCTCGATCAGCGAGACGCGCTCCTGCGTCGTGCCGGGCCAGACTTGGCGCATCGCGCGGGCGAGGCGCAGCCAGCTGCCGGCATCCTGCGGCGCGAGCGTGACGAGCTGACCGAGCGCCTGCAGGCCGGCGCGGTAGTCGCTGCGGCCCAAGGCGTCGTCGGCTTCACGCGCGAGCGTCGCCGGCGGTTTTGCGATCGTGCCGGCGTCCTGCTTGACCTGCGCCTCGAGCCGGATCGCGGCGTCGGCGAGATCATCGCGTTGAAACGGCTTGTCGGGGGTCGCGGCCAGAACGGAAGCGGCGGGGACGAGGAAAAAAGCAAGCAGCGCGGCCAAAAAGCCGGCGCGGGCGAACGCATGCATCGAAAGCCTCCCTCCCGGAGAACCGGGGTCGTGCACGTCCATCCACCGCGTGCCAGGGTGAAAGCGAAACATGACCTTGTCGTGACCGGACCGCGCCGGGACGACGGCGAGTCGCGACAGGGTCATTAGAAGCAGGCGTTTGGGCGCGCGTGAAGCGAGCACGCTCGGCAATTGCTGGGACGGGTGCGGACAGGTGCGCACAAGGCCTGGCGGACTTGTGCGGGTTGCGGCCCCCGCCGTCAAACGGACTCGCCGCGCCGAGACGCGGCGCTGACCGGCCAGGCGGGCTCGACGGTCACCACCTGGAATGATCAGCCGGTTGACGGCGCCGGGCAGCGATGATCTTGGCCCGCAGCGCCGCGCCATCCGCGTCGGAAGGAACGAGACGGATGTGTCGGCCCAGGTCGGCGATGGCGTCGTCGAGATCGCCCTTGCTTTCATAGGCGACCGCTCGGAAGAAGTACGCCATGGCAGCATTTTTGACGTAGGCCATGCCGCGGTTCTGGCCGCCCGCCGCGCCCGGCGGGTTCAGCCGGATCGCCTGGCCTTCGTCCGCGCTCGTAGTCGCCCGTGATCGTATAGGCATTGCCGGGGTGGTTGTACGCGTGCCCGTGGTTCTGCCGGATCGCTTGGTCGTAGTCGGCGATGGCGCGGTCGACGTCGCCCTTCTGGTAAAAGGCGTGCCGCGATCGCAGCACGCGATTCCGACGTTCTCGGCGCTCAGTGTCCCCGGCTGCATCCATTTCGTGCAAGCGTCCAGTTGCTCGTCGGCGCTGTATCGGCCGGTTATGTCGGTTCAGGACCCCGCCTGCGCCACTGAGCGAAACGCCCAAGACAGAGCCGCGATAAGCCATGCACGCATGGTGCTTCCCCAACGCCCATCTCGGGGTCGTCGAGACGCGTCGACATGCCGAGACGGGCCCGCCGCGACGGGGTCCGTCCCGTCACTCTCCCTCGGTGGATTTCGCGCCCATGACACGCTACCTTCCTGCCGCGTCGACAAGCCGGGTGTACCTCACCTGGTCCACGGTCTCCGGCGCCCGCGTGTAAGCCATTGAGATCTCAGTGGCCCCGTAGCTCAGGGGATAGAGCAGCAGCCTTCTAAGCTGAAGGTCCCTGGTTCGAATCCAGGCGGGGTCGCCAATGATATCAACGATCTAGCTGCTCCAATACGATCCGTGAGCGGATCGATGCAGCGATCGGCCGAAGGGCTGGCCGCCGTCGTTCGGGCACACCTTTCCGGCGCACTGCCGTCCGTTTTGGCCTACGTCGAAATCTTAGGTGGGGCTCTGGGTAACGTTGAACGTACCAGCACCATCGAAAAGCACATTGCCACCGAAACTGATCAGGAATCCATTGCCGACGCTCTGCAGATGCAAAGTCGAAGATGTGTGCACGACGCAGGATTGGAAGATCAAACTTGCAACTCCTGCGCTCGCATCCGCCTTCGCACCGATCGGATGATTGGAAATGACGTCGCGCACGAGGGCTATAAAAACGCCGCTACTGCCACCGATCGCGCTCACGCCGATTGCAGCATTAAAGTTGAATGTACTGTCCGATATGGTTGCCCTTATGCCACCTCCGGCACTCGCGTCGGCAGTGAATCCGTTGGCGCCGTTGTTTTTGAACAGCACGCGATCGAGCGTCGCCGTGACAGTCCCTCCAGAACCAGCCCCCGTCTTTATCGAGACACCCGTTCCTTTGTTGTCCGTGACGCTTGTATTCACAATGGACGTAACGCAGAAACTGCTCGTCATATTTATCGCGATTCCGCCGCCCGTGAAATTGCGGACGATACTGTCTCCGAGCTCGAAGGAGCGGCAACTGTTGGCTACGATTCCGGATTGGCCGATGCCCAGTCCATCCAAGATGAGACCGTGAAGGCTGATCGCGTCATTCGGCCCGGCGTTGATCGTGATGGCGCTACCGGTTGCGGTCGCGTTCATTGAGGCCCAGCCATGGCCCTCGATGCTGATCGCATGCGTGATGACCAGCGCTCCATAGCCGGTCGGATCGAGCACATCGATCTCGCCGCCAACAGCGGTGTTGCTGTACGCCATCTGCATGGTGCGGCACGGCTGAGCGACCGTGCACGGATTGGTGTCGTTGCCGAGGCCCGATACGGCGGTATGGTTGCTGAGGGCCGCCGCCGGCGACACCGGCAGCATGCAAGCAAATGCCATAACCAACGCTGCAAGACCTGTCCTGTGCATCGCGGTGATCCCCCCTGGTCAGGCCCCTACGCTACCAGAGGTCGAAACGCGACGGACAGAGATTTTACTGAGTTGACCCGATCCGTTTCCCCTCGTTCGCCGGACGACAGCGGATCTGCTAGCCGCCATTGTTCTCGAGGAAACCCAGCGCCGTTTCCGCCAAGCCCGGCGCGTCTGACATGGTGTAGTGGGTGACGCCTGGCAGGATCGCCAGCCGGTGACGCGCCATCCCCGCCCTGTCCCAACCGGCATCGCGCAGCCCGCCGCCGAGCAACTGGTAGAAGCGAATGATGTGATCCGGTTCGAACATGTCGCTGTCGCCATAGACCAGCAGCGTCGTCGGCTTCAGCCTCTTCACCTCGTCGGCCCAATTGTAGGGCGTGCGGATCATCTGCCCCATGCGTGTGACGAACTCAGCGAAGTCCTCCACCTTTGGCGCCACGGCTTTATAGGCGTCGTAAAGCGGGGTCTGCATCAGGGCCGCCGGATTGATGCCCTTCTGCTGCTCACGGATGTCTGCATAGAAGCCCTCATAAGCATAAGGCATCGACGCCAGGACCAGCCGTTCGACCTTGTCCGGGTGCTGCAGAGCGAACCGGAAGGCCACCATGGCGCCGAAGGAGAAGCCGAGCGCATCGACCCGCTCGAAACCCAACGCGCGGACCAGCGTCCCCATATCGTCGCCGATGGCAATGGTATCGATCGGGCGGTCGGTCAGGGCGGTCCGGCCGTGGCCGTAGAGGTCGACCGCGATCACCTGCCGTCGCTCGGCCAGGCGGTCCAGGACCGGGCCGAACATCTCCAGCGTTCCGAATCCACCGTGCAACAGCAGCAAGGGCGTGCCCGTCCCGTGGATCTCGTATCCGTAACGGACGCCGCCCGCCTCGACATGACCCTTCTTGATCTCGCTCATCACATGCTCCCGATCCAGTTCGCCCCAAGGACGCAACAGGCGGCGGCGATCCGACAGGCGCGCGAATTATTTAACATTGATCTCATGGCAGGCGGGACGATCCGCGTTCGGTCCACGGATCGTCATGCCGTCGAGGTCAGCCTGCAAATTTCCGTCGCATCGGCTTTTGGCCGAATGCGGGAATGAGTGGCGCAAATACCGCGGCGGCGCATCCGGCGCCGGCAAAGCACCCCGCAAACACTTTCGGTCGGATTGAACAAAAACGAAAGGCAGACGCCACCGAAACCCGCGAACGACGTTCCGGCCCTTGTATCAGCGCCGCGTCCGCAGCGCCTCCATGGACAGACGCGTCGCCTCGGCGCGCGCCCGCACGCGCGCTTCCCGGTCGACCGGCGCCGCGCGCGCGACGGGCCCGCCGGATTCCTGCGCATCCGCATAGCTGCGTTTGAGCCAATCCAAACAGGCATTGCGGGTCAACGGATCGTGCAGGCGGCGATACAGCGGCTCGTTGCGCTGCAGGCGCTCGATCATGAGGTCGGCGGCGAGGACAATGTCGCTGCCGGCCTCGCGGCGGCACTCGTTCGCGAGCGTCGTCAGTTCGGTATCGGGTGTGTCCGTCATCTGCGCGCTGTCGTTCATCGTCATGTCCCTCGTCCATTTTGCGGAACTTACGGCGACTGACGCTCACCTGACCACGACCGCCCGCACGATATCGTTTGTCCCTCTCATGTTACAATGATGTCGGAATTAGGTCTGACATTGGCAATCGGTCCAAAGGTAATGCACGGTGGATTTAGCATACGCTGTGCGTGGTTTCCGACTTTTTGACAACGCCCGAAGATCGATGGTGGCGCTCGATGATTCGCGAACCCTTATGACTCCGGACCATTTCGGCGAACCGTCTGATCCACGACGCCGGTGAAAATCCGAGTTCACCGCTCGCGCGAATAAGACAAAGACCCGTCACGTGGCCGGGCTCCGCATCTCTTGATCGCTCGACTGCCTGACGCTTCGCCGGCCACCGCCGCATCAACGCACTGGCGCTCGGCCCGGTCAGGTCACCGCATCTTCAGAACGATGACCCTGTCGCTGCTCGGATCGGTCACGGGCCGCAGCGTCCTGACCTGCTCGGTCGTCACCGCGGCCGCGTCGTTGCCCCAGGCGCTGCGCACGAAGCTGAGCACCTGCCCGATCTGCTCGTCGGTAAGCTGGAGACGAAACTGCGGCATGCGATAGGCGTCGGGGATACCGCTCGGCACCAGCGGCTCGGCCCCGTTCAGCACGAGATTGATGAGCGACGCAGGGTTGCCGTCGAGCACGGCCGGATTGCCGGCGAGAGGCGGCATGAACGGCGGCTGGCCCTTGCCCTCGGCGCCGTGGCAGACGCCGCACGCACCGAGGTAGAGCGCAGCACCCACCGCTCTCGGCTTGTTGCTCCGCAGCCCCTGCGCCGTCGCGTCGTCATACTTGAAAGCGGCTTGCTGCGCGGTTGCGGACAGCGACTTGAGATAGACCGCCATCGCGTGAAGGTCCTGGTCGCTCAGATACGGCGTGCTGTTGTTGATGACGTCGAGCATCGAGCCGAACACCGTCGCCCGGTTGTTGTGGCCGGTTTTCATCAGCGTCACGATGTCGTCCTCGGACCAGGCGCCGAGGCCGGTCCTGCGGTCGCCCCGCAGGTTCGGCGCGGACCAGGCATCGAGCTCGGCGCCCTGGAGGAAGGCCGTGCTGCCGGCGTCGAGCGCCTTTTCCTGGAACGCAAAGCCGCGCGGCGTGTGGCAGGCGCCGCAGTGGCCGAGCCCCTCGACCAGATAGGCGCCGCGATTCCACGCCGCGTCATGGTCCTGGCGCGCCACATACGGCCCTTTCGGCGCGAACACCCAGTCCCACGCCGCAAGCGGCCACCGCGGGTGCAGATACCATGGGATCTCGGTCGGCTTGTTGGCCTGGTTGACCGGCGGCACCTCCTTCATGAAGAAGTCGTAGAGCGCCCGCAAATCCGCGTCGGTGATCTTGGAATAGGACGGGTAAGGCATCGCGGGATAAAGCCGGTGCCCATCCTTCGCGATTCCCGATCGCACCGCGCGTTCGAAGTCCTGGAGCGAATAGTTGCCGATCCCGGTTTGCGGGTCGGGCGTGATGTTCGTCGAGTAGATGGCGCCCATGGGCGTACCCATGCGCAGGCCGCCCGCAAAGGCCTTGCCGCCCCGCGCCGAGTGGCACGCCACGCAATCGCCGGCGCGCGCGAGATATTCGCCCCGGCTCGGCGGCCGCGCGCCCGCTTGTGCGCTGTCTTGCGCATTCGCAGGCGAGCATGTGCTCCACGACAGGCCGGAAAGCACGCCGAGGAGCGCGAGCACCGCGGCATGTAGCGTCGTTCGTCGCATCAAATCGCCTGCTGAAATGGAGGTCGCGGCATCGTGGCGGCAGGCCGCGGCCGGCAATGCCACGACAGAGCGTCGCGGCATCGCCGGGGCGGAGCGCCGTGGTCAGGTCGACCGGTAGGACAGATCGTGATCGATGATCGGCAGCGTGCGGATGCGCTTGCCGGTCGCGGCGAAGATCGCATTGGCGACGGCTCCCGCGATCGGCGGCGTGGCGGGTTCGCCCGCGCCGCCCCAGACCTTGCCGCCGCTCGGAACGAGGTGGACGTCGATCTTCGGCGCCTCCGCGAGCCGCACCATGCGATAGGTGTCGAAATTCCCCTCGACGATGGCGCCGTTCCGCACGGTGAGCTTGCCGAACAGCGCGGCGCTCAGACCGAAGATCACGCTGCCCTCGGCCTGCTCCTCGATGGTCAGCGGATTGACCATGTGGCGCGTGTCGAGCGCGACGGTGACGCGATCGACCTTCAGATCGCCATTCGGCTTGACGGTGACCTCGGCGACCTGCGCGCAGAGGCTGTCGGTGTCCTCGCAGATCGCGATACCGCGGCCCGAGCCCTTCGGCAACGGCTTGCCCCAATCGCCCTTCTCGGCGGCCGTATCCAGCACCTTGAGCCAGTCGGGCTTGCCCTCGAGCAGCTTGCGCCGCGCCTGATATGGATCGCGGCCCGCGGCGGTGATCATCTCGTCGAAAAAGCTCTCGATCGCGAACACTTGCTGGTTGGCGCCCGGCGCACGCCAGAACCACACCGGCAGATGCGTATTCCTGATCGCGGCTTGCACGCGCGTGTGCGGCACCTTGTAGCCGTTGTCGTCGAGGCCCGCGACGGCCTGCGGCTCAGGCTTGTCCTTGGGCGCCTTGCGGCCGGCGGACGCCCAGATCGAGGACGTCACGACCCGCATCGACCACGCGGTCGGCAGCCCGTCGGCGCCGACGGCTCCCTTGAAGGCGACGACCGCATGCGGACGCAGCTTGTCCTGGCGCGTGTCCTCCTCGCGCGTCCAGATCAGCTTGACCGGCCGCTTGACCGCCTTGGCGATGGCGATCGCCTGCTTGGCCTCGTCGCTGGCGTCGCGGCGGCCAAAACCGCCGCCGACAAACGCGTTGTGGACGTAGATCTGTTCCTGCTTGAGACCCGTCGCCTTGGCGATGTCCCGGGTCGCCCAGTCGGCCGCCTGCGTCCCGAACCACACGTCGATCCGGTCGGGCTGCACGTGCACCGTCGCGTTCATCGGCTCCATCGGCGAATGCGAGAGATACGGCGTCTCGTAGACGGCCTCGAACGTCTTTGCCGCGCCCGCAAAGGCCTGATCGACGTTGCCGTCGTTGCGCGCGGTCAGCATGGGACCGCTGAGGGCCTCGCGGTATTCCCGCGACAGCCGCGCACTGTCGATCTTGCCGGCCTCGCCGACCTCCCACTCGGGCTGCAATCGCGCCAGCGCCTGCTTCGCCCGCCAGTAGGTGCCGGTCGCGACGACCGCCACCGCATCGTCGAGCCGCACCACCTTCAGGACGCCGGGGGCGCCCGCGACGACCGACTCGTCGACGCTCTTGAGCTTGCCGCCCGGCACCGGGCACGCCGTGATCGCCGCGAACACCATGTCGGGGACCTGCGCGTCGATGCCGAACTTGGCCGATCCGTCGATCTTGTGCACGACGTCGACGCGCGGCATCGGCCGGCCGATGAAGGTGAACTTGTCCGGCGTCTTGATCGCCGGCTCTTTGTCCAGCTTGATCTTGGCGGCATCGGCCGCGAGCTCGCCGTACCGCCGGGTTCGGCCGGACGGGCCGTGCGTCACCACGCTGGCGGCCGACGAGCATTCGGACGCCGGCACGCTCCACTTGGCCGCCGCCGCCGCGATCAGGCGCTCGCGCGCGCTGGCGCCGACCTGCTGCACCTTCTTCTGCGATCCGCGTACCGTGCGGCTGCCGTTCGAGAACTGGTCGCCATA
>DASXCK010000040.1:0-3813 GCA_036491235.1 Xanthobacteraceae bacterium
GCGGGTGAGCTTGGCGAGATCCTCCTGGAAGGTGCCGAGCATTTCCAGCACCGCGTCCTTGTTGGCGAGAAAGACGTCGCGCCACATGGTCGGATCGGAGGCGGCGATGCGCGTGAAGTCGCGAAAGCCGCCGGCCGAGAACTGCAGCACCTCGGACTCGGTCACGTCGCCGAGCTCGTCGGCGGTCCCGACGATCGTGTAGGCGATGAGGTGCGGCAGGTGGCTCGTCACTGCGAGCACGAGATCGTGGTGCTCAGGCGTCATGGTCGCGACCTTGGCGCCGAGCCCGCGCCAGAATGCGGCGAGCCGCTCGACCGCCGTCGCGTCGGCGCCGGGCGGCGTGAGGATGCACCAGCGGTTGATGAACAGCTCGGCGAAGCCGGAGTCGGGCCCCGAATGCTCGGTGCCGGCGACCGGATGCGCCGGCACGAAGTGCACGTTGGCGGGCAGATGCGGAGCCATGTCGCGCACCACCGCGCCCTTGACCGAGCCGACGTCGGAGACGATCGCGCCCGGCTTGAGGTGCGCCCCGATTTCCTGCGCGACCGGGCCGCATGCGCCGACCGGAATGCAGACGATGACGAGGTCGGCGTCGCGCACGGCCTCCGCATTGGTCTCGACCACGTGGTCCGCGAAGCCGAGCTCGACCACGCGCCGGCGCGTTGCGGCCGTGCGTGCGGTCGCGACGATCTCGGCCGCGAGGGCGTGCTGGCGCGCCGCATGCGCGATCGACGACCCGATCAGGCCGACGCCGATCAGCGCCAGCCGGCGGAAAGGCGGCGTTGCGGTCACCGCGCGCTCCCCAGAAACTCGGTGAGCGCCTTGACGACCAGCCGGTTCGCTTCCTCGCTGCCGACGGTCATGCGGAGGGCGTGCGGCAGCTTGTAGCCGCTGACCTGGCGCAGGATGAGCCCACGCGCGGTCAGGAATTTGTCGGCGTCGCTCGCGGTGCGGCCATTGTCGGTCGGAAAGTGGATGAGCACGAAGTTGGCGACGCTCGGCGTCACTTTGAGGCCGAGCCTGCCGATCTCCTCCGTCAGCCACGTGAGCCACTTGGTGTTGTGCTCGCGCGAGCGCTCCTGGTGTGCCGTGTCGTCGATCGCCGCGATGCCGGCGACGATCGCGGGCGCGTTGACGTTGAACGGCCCGCGGATACGGTTGACGGCTTCGATCACGTGCGCGGGCCCGTACATCCAGCCGAGCCGCAGCGCCGCCAGCCCATGGATTTTCGAGAAGGTGCGCGTCATCACGACGTTGTCGGAGGTCGCGACGAGTTCGATGCCGGACTCATAGTCGTTCGCGCGCACATACTCGGCGTAGGCGGCGTCGAGCACGAGCAGCGCGTTCGCGGGAAGCCCGCGGTGCAGGCGCTTCACCTCGTCGAATGGCACATACGTGCCGGTCGGATTGTTCGGGTTGGCGAGGAAGACGAGCCTGGTCTTCGCCGTCACGGCGGCGAGGATCGCGTCGACGTCGGCGGTGAAATCCTTCTCGGCGGCGACCACCGGGGTCGCGCCGGTGCCGAGCGTCGCGATCGGATAGACCAGGAAGCCGTGCGTGGTGTGGATCGCCTCGTCGCCGTCCTTGAGGTAGGCGCGTGCCAGGAGGTTGAGCAGGTCGTCAGAGCCGGCGCCGCAGACGATTCGCGCCGGATCGAGCCCGAACGCGCGCCCGATCGCCTCGCGCAGCTCGCTTGCTGCGCCGTCCGGATAGTCCTCCAGATGCTCGCCGACGTGGCGATAGGCCTCCATCGCGCGCGGGCTCGGGCCGAGCGGCGTCTCGTTCGACGACAGCTTGTAAACCTTGGCGACGCCCGGCGCTTTGCTCTTGCCCGGAACGTAGGCCTGGATGTCGAGCACGCCGGGGCGCGGTTGCGGACGCGGGCTTGAACGCGAGGCGGACATTGAAAAACTCCGGCAGCCGTTCAACGCCCGGTCGGGACCGGTCGGGCGTCGTCGGCGCCGACCGTATACCGGGTCGCGTGGCTGCCGACGAGGGCCTGGCTGCGCACCGAGACGCCGGCGCCGCGCAACGCTGCCGTGATGTCATCGATCGTCTTGCGTTGTGGCACCGAGACGAGCAGCGCCGCGCCGTCGAAGGTGCCCTCCGGGATCGCGATCAGGTCGGCGAGCCCCGAGGCGGCGCGCGCTGCCCCGCCGCCCCAGCCCGATACTTTCAGGCTCCAGATGGTGACGTCGGCGATGATCGCATCGGGATGCGGGCGCGCGATCGCGAACACCGGCAGGCCGGCCGGATGGTCTGGCCGTTCGACGAAGGGCAGGCGGGCGATGATCTTCGGTACATCATCGCCTTCGAGCGCGCTCCACCACGCGCTACTGCCTGCGGTCGCCGAGACGAGGCCGAGGTCGCCTTTCGACGCGGCGACCTTTTCGACGACGCCGCTCGCGCCCGTGTGGCCGACGAGCGGCACCGTGAAGCCGAAGTGGAAGCGCTCCGTATCGCGCATCGCGGGCTCGCCGGCCGACAGGTCGACATGCACGCGGAACGGCGCCTGCACGAACGTGAAGGTCGCGATGATCACGCGCCAGATGCCCTCCACGGTGTCGAGCGGGAGGATGCCGCGGTGGCGCTCGACCAGGCGCCGCATCATGTCGGCCTCGCGCGCCGGGCGGAACGCGGAGCCCGACTCCGCGGTGCGCTTGACCTTGATCAGACGATCGATGATGTCGCCGCGCTCCATGAGGAGGCGGTGCATCGCGGCGTCGATCCGGTCGATCTCGGCGCGCAGCTCGGTGAGCGGCGGCGGTTGGGCGGTGTCGGACATGGTCTGAACGGGGTCGGCCTGGGTGGGCCATTGATAGGTGGCGGTGGGGCCGAAAGCAAAGAAAACATTGACACTTGTGCGCCCGGGCCTATCTAAGCCGCGCCCGGCCGCATGGCGCCGTAGTATCGATTGCGGCGCCCCGCGCGGGTCGTGAGCCCGGGAAATGCATGGCCGAGATTGAGCTCAAGGACGATCGCGACCTCCGCCTGCGTGAAGCGGAGCGGCCGCATTCGCCGGTCGCGCGCTTCGGTGCGGACACGCCGCTCAAGCTCGACGCGGGCGTCGAGCTCGCGCCGTTTCAGATCGCCTATCAGACCTATGGCACGCTCAACGCCGACCGCACCAACGCGGTGCTGGTCTGCCACGCGCTCACCGGCGACCAGCACGTCGCCAATGTCCATCCGGTGACCCGCAAGCCGGGCTGGTGGGAGACCATGGTCGGCCCCGGCAAGCCGATCGATACCGAGCGCTATTTCGTCGTCTGCCCGAACGTGGTCGGCGGCTGCATGGGCACCACCGGCCCGGCCTCGCTCGATCCCAAGACCGGCGAGGTGTACGGCCTCGAGTTTCCCGTCATCACTATCCGCGACATGGTGCGCGCGCAGGCGATGCTGCTCGACCGGCTCGGCATCGAGACGCTGTTCTCGGCCGCCGGCGGCTCGATGGGCGGCATGCAGGTGCTGCAATGGGCCGCGAGCTATCCCAAGCGCGTATTCTCGGCATTGCCGCTCGCGACCGGCCCGCGCCATTCGGCGCAGAACATCGCGTTCCACGAGGTCGGCCGGCAGGCCGTCATGGCCGATCCAGAGTGGCGTGGCGGGCGCTATTTCGCCGAGCGCGCCAACCCGCGGCGCGGGCTCGCGGTCGCGCGCATGGGCGCGCACATCACCTACCTCTCGGACGCCGCGCTGCACCGAAAATTCGGACGCAAGTTCCAGGATCGCGAGAACCCGACCTTCTCGTTCGATGCCGACTTCGAGGTGGAGAGCTATCTGCGCCATCAGGGCTCGACCTTCGTCGAGCGCTTC
>DASXCK010000041.1:0-2159 GCA_036491235.1 Xanthobacteraceae bacterium
CGCCGGCATGACCAAGACCTACCTGGTCGGCGACTGGTGCTCGGGGCGCCTGTTCGGCGTCGCGTGGGACGGCAATGCCAAGAAGTGGCAGCTGCATGAGTTCATGCAGACGCAGCTTCAGTTCACCGCCGGCAACGTCGATGCCGACGGCTTCGTGCTCGCCGTCAACTGCTACTGCTTCTACACCGCCGACAAGGGACCGAACGCGAACCCGGTCGGCGCGCTCTGGCGCATCATGCCGGCCGACAAGGTCCCGCCCGGTGCCGAGGTCGCCAAGGCGAAGGCGAATTAGCTGATCGAAGCGCGATCGTCGCCCGCCTCCATGCGGGCGACGGTCCTATCCGGTGGAGCAGTTCCGGCAGCTCCAAAAAACGAGCGTAACATCGCAGGCGTATTTCGATGAGCGTAAGACTTTTTCGGCGCGCCGCCTTCGCGGCGGCGATCGTTGTGCCGATGACGACAGGCGTGAGGGCGGGTAACCTGTCTGACTTCAAGGACCCCTTCGACGGCTCGCCGCTCAAGATCTCGCCTGTCGCGGGGGAAACCGAGACGCCGGTGGTCAAGAAGTTCACGACGACCGGGGACAACGACTATCGCGGCAATGCCGAGGCGATCGCCGCCGGCAAGTCGCTCTACACGGCGAACTGCGCCGCCTGCCACGGCGACGACGGCAAGGGACGGATCGGCCCGACCCTCGTCGGCGACGGGCTGAAGTATCCGCAGGCAAAGAGCGATCCGGGCATGTTCTCGATCATCTATGCGGGCGCGGGCGGCGCGATGCAGTCGTTCGCCAAGCGCGGGATGCCCGCGGACGATATGCTCAAGATCATCGCCTATGTGAGGACACTCGACAAATGAGCACGACACCCACATCGGGTTTTTCGTCCGGCTTCTCGTGCGACGCCGGCTCCCTCAAGGAGCTGCTCGGCGGCACCTCGCTGACCTGCCCGTGCTGCGACGACGCGCTCACGGCGGACAAGCTCGCGCGCCTCCTCGACGACGTGCAGCGCCTCGCGCGCGCCAAGGCGCAGAACGGCGCCGCGCAGTCCCACGCGCAAGCCGGCGCCGGCATCATCATCGACCCGCACGCGCATATGATCTCGCGCACCACCGACGACTACGACGCGATGGCCAAGGCCGGCATCGTGGCGGTGGTCGAGCCGGCGTTCTGGCTCGGCCAGCCGCGCACCAATGTTGGCAGCTTCGTCGACTATTTCTCGCTCATCTCCGGCTTCGAGCGCTTCCGCGCCGGGCAGTTCGGCATTCGTCATTACTGCACGATCGGCCTCAATCCGAAGGAGGCGAACAACGAGCCGCTGGCGCAGGCCGTGCTCGACGTGCTGCCGCGCTTCCTCGCCAAGGAGGGCGTCGTCGCCATGGGCGAGCTCGGCTACGACGAGCAGACGCCGGCCGAGGATCGGGCGCTGCGCGCGCAGATCGAGCTCGCCAAGGAGTTCGATCTGCCGATCCTGGTCCACACGCCGCATCGCGACAAGCGCGCCGGCACGCTGCGCACCATGGACGTGCTCGCGGAGCACGGCTTTGATCCGACGCGCTGCGTCATCGACCACAACAACGAGGAAACCATCCGCGACGTGCGCGAGCGCGGCTACTGGTGCGGCTTCTCGATCTATCCGCAGACAAAAATGGGCAGCGAGCGCATGGCCGTCCTGGTCGAGAGTTTTGGCCCCGAGCGGCTGATCGTCAATTCGGCCTGCGACTGGGGCGTCTCCGATCCGCTGGCCGTCGCCAAGACGGCGCGCCTGATGGCGCAGCGCGGCGTGGGCGCCGAGGCGATCCGCAAGGTCGTCTACGACAACGCGCTCGCGGTCTACGGCCTCAACGGCGAGATGCGCGAGGCGCACTGGCTCGCCCCCGCGCCGATCGACCAGCGCACGCTCTACGAAGGCAACTCGGTCCTGCGCGGCGGCCAGACCCCGCGCATCGAGGAGCCCGGGCGGCCGGACGAGCTGCGGATCACGTGAGGCTGCGGGCGAACCTTCGCCGGCGTTCCTGCGCATCCCTCGTCATGGTGAGGAGCCCGCCGCGGCGAAGCGAAGGCGGGCGTCTCGAACCATGGGCCACGCACGAGAACAATGCCGGATCGACGGGGTGCGATTGCGGTCAGGCGCGCGAACGCGGAGACCGACGCAGGCGGT
>DASXCK010000042.1:0-4997 GCA_036491235.1 Xanthobacteraceae bacterium
GGCGAGATCGTCGAGGTGCAGGTCGAGATCTGGCCGACCTCGATGGTTTTTCGCAAGGGCCACCGCATCCGCCTCGACGTCCAGCCGCGCGATGGCGCCGGCAGCGCGGGCTACCTGCACTACCACGCCGACTACAACACCGGGACGAACACGGTCTATGCCGGCGGCGAGAGGCCGTCGTATCTGTTGTTGCCCGTGATTCCGGGATGACCAGCTTCCGGTCTGACCTTGTCAAGGGCTTGGCTATCCCCGCAGAGACTTGGCGACCGGCACCGGCGCGCCCTGCTGGCCGGTCTCCATCACCTCGTTGCCGTCGGCATCGAAGTTGCGCAGCGTGAGAAAGAGATCCATGTCCTCGGTCGCGCCAGACACCCAGATGTTCGCCATCAGCGGGCCGGTGACCTCGAGGTCGGCCGGCAGCGGCGGCGTCTGCAACGCGATGCCCATGCCGGGCTTGATGCCGCCGCCCATGACCTGCGAGGAGGCCGCCGAGGTGGAGCCCATGGTGCCGAGATTGAACGCCTGATAGGTGCGCGACGCGGTCGTCGCAGGATTTTGCTCGACGAGCGCGGCGGCGTCGGTCCCCGACAGATCGAAATACAGCTTCGTCCACTTGGTGCGCGCGAGCGGCCATTCGTGCTCATGGCGCCACTCGATCTCGTCGCGGCCCTTGCGGATCGCGAGCTTGACCGGCGGCTCGCCCATGATGCCGTTGTCGACGCCCTTGAGCCAGTGGTCGAAGAAGCGCAGTTGGTCACGTCTGCCCTCCTCCGTATAGAACGGATGCACGTGCGAGCCGGTGTGGATACGCAGCTTCTTATGCTTCGAGGCCGCGCGCATGAAGGCCTCGGTGTTGCCGCGCAGGTGCAGCCCGAAGCCAGTCCAGTTGCCGACGGAGAGCATGGGGACCGTGATGCGATCCCACTGCGCCTGCGAACCTGCCAGCGCACCGCTGTCGAGGTTGTTGCGCAGCCACAAATGCATCGTGTTGACCTGCCAGCCGTCCGGCTGCTGACGCGAGGCGCGGCCGAGCATGTGATGCAGCGCGTGCGCCGTGACCCAGTTGGTCATGAACACGTTGAGCAGGCCGCCGTGATAGAGCGCGTCGCGATAGATGTCGGCAAAGCCTTCCCATGGGATGATCGCGGCGAGCGAGGGCGGCTGCAGGTTGGCGACGAACCACTGATTGATCGCGTAATACGAGATGCCGTTGAGCCCGATCTTGCCGTTGCACCAGGGCTGCGCGGCTGCCCATTCGATCGCGTCGTAGAAGTCGATCGCCTCTTGCAATGACCACGGCTCACATTGCCCCGGTGATTTGCCGCTGCCGCGTCCGTCGACGCGCACGCACGCGTAGCCCTGCGGCACCCACCACGCGGGATTGACGGTCTCCCAGTTCATCAGGTCGTTGGGCGCCTCCTCCAGCGTGTCGGGCGTGACCCACACCTTGTCCTTCTGATAGGGCCCGAGGTTGAGGATCGCGGGAAATTTGCCGGCCGCATCGGGACGGATGAGGTCCGCCTTGAGCCGCGCGCCGTCGCGCATCGGGACGTCGACATCACGGTCGAGGAGGAGAGCGTGTCTGGTTTCGACAACCGGCTTCTGAATATTCATCGGATTGCTACTCGCTCATTAACAACCCCGTCATCCTGAGGTGCGAGCCCTCGGGTCGCGCCGAGCGCGCCCAAGGGTAAGCTCCGCGAGCCTCGAAGGATGATCGGCCAGTGCGTTGCCGCGACGTGCATGTGGCACGAGCCGGCCGTTGCCCTTCGCGGGCCGCGCTCGCGCGGCCGCCTCAGGGTGACAGGGATAGGTTTGTGTCGGCGTTAGTTTCCGCTACGCCGCCTTGATGCCTTGCAAGCCATGCGAGGCGTCCTTGCAGGTGAAGAACACGACGTCGGCATCGGGCGTCGCCTCGCCGGAGTGGATCACGTTGGATGGGATATAGACCAGCGAGCCGGCCTTGGCCTCGACCTTCTTGCCGCCGACGTCGGCGACGAAGGTGCCTTCGAGAATGTAGATCCACTGCTCGTTGGGATGCGAGTGCGCCTCGGCGCCGGTGCCGGCGGGCATGCGCATCAGGCCCACGATCATGCGGTCGCCCTCGACGCAGGCGCCGTTGGCGGTCGAGTAGTCGGGGCCGCCGAGGATGTGGTTTACCTTGGCGAGATCGAAGAGATGCTCGCCGGGGCCGGCGCGTTTGGCGCCAGGCGTACGCGGGGCTTGATCGGGCATGGTAGCTTCCTCCGGAGTCTGCGGCTCTTGCGCGGGGTGGGTTAGCGGCAAAGCCGCGTAACCCACCAACGGCCTCTCGGCTGGCGACTCAGCCGGTGGGTTACGGCGTTTCGCGCCTAAACCCCCCTACGAGTCAGCGTTACGCTGCGGCGGCTTTCGCGGCCTTCTGCAGCACGAAGTCATAGTCGATGACGTAGAACGGCGTATCGACCTTCTCGCCGTTCGGCGCGACACCGGCGGGCTTCTTCACGAAGTCGACGATCAGCGGCTCCTTCACGCCATAGACCACGTCGGTCTCGATATAGGGGCAACCGCGCTGGAAGAGGTGCGTCACCACGCGGTGATAGCCGGGCGCCTCCAGGCAGAAATGGATGTGCGCCGGTCGCATGTGCGAGATGTCGGTCTTCTTCATCAGGTCGCCGACCGGGCCGTCCATCGGAATGGTGTAGCCGATCGGCGCCACGGTGCGGATCACGTAGGAGCCGTCCGGCTGGCTGCGATAAAGGCCGCGCATCCAGGGCTCGGTCACGTCGCGCTGCGATTCGTAAAGGCCGTCGCCGTCGGTCTGCCACAGATCGAGCTTGGCGCCCGCCACCGGCTTGCCGTCGAGGTCGCGCACCTTGCCGACGACGAAGCATGGAATACCGGGCGCGCCCTTGGCCATGTCGCCGCCATTGGCGACCACGGGCGAGTTCGGCACGTGGAACGGGCCCTCGACGGTCGTCGGGGTCGCGCCGCTGGCCAGCCGGTGGTTGATGGCGTCGACCAGCATGCTCACGCCCATCACGTCGGAGAACAGGATCACCTCCTGGCGCTTCTCGTCCGACATCTGCCCGGCGCGGGTGAGAAAAGAGATCGCCGCCGCCCACTCGGCCTCGGTCGGCTCGACGTCGCGCACGAAGCCGTGCAGGTGCTTGATCATCGACTGCATGATCTGCTTGAGGCGCGGATTAGGAATGTCCTGCCAGCGCGCCAGCACGACCTCGGTGAGGTTCTTTTCGTTCACGTAGGGCATCTTTGTTTCTCCCTCGACAATCTCATGCGGTCTCGTTCGCGCATGACCTTATCCGAACAGTCTGCAACCCCGGAATGCGTCCGGGGCAGGCCTTTTTCGGGATCATGCGCCTTCGACCTCGCGGCGCACGATGGCAGCACCTTCGACCATGGACTTCATCTTAGCGAAAGCGATCGGCCTTGGCAGATATTTCATGCCGCAGTCCGGGGCAATCACGATGCGCTCGGCCGGCACGTGCGGCAGGGCGGCACGGATGCGGGCAGCGACGACGTCAGGCGTCTCGATCGCCATGTCGGAGAGGTCGATCACGCCGAGAATAATGTCCTTCGACGGCAGCTTTTTCAGGATCGCGAGGTCGAGCTTGGGCTGCGCGGCCTCGACCGAGATCTGCTTGGCGGCGGAGCCGTCGAGCTCCGCGAGAAACGAATAGCCGCTCGGCTTGTCGCGCACGACGGCCGCGTACCCGAAGCAAAGATGCACCGCGACGGTGCCGGTCACACCCTCGAGCGCGCCGTTGAGCACTTTCACGCCATACTGCCGCGCCTTGTCGGGATGCTGCTGCATCCACGGCTCGTCGATCTGCACGACGTCGGCGCCGGCCGCGAACAGGTCCTTGATCTCGGCGTTGACGGCAGCGGCGTAATCCATCGCCATGGCGATCGGGTCGCCATAGAAATCGTCCTGCGCCTGCATCGACATCGTGAAAGGACCCGGCACGGTCGCCTTGATCTTGCGGTCGGTGTTGGCGCGCAGCAACTCGACGTCGCGCACCTCGACGGGGCGGCGACGGGTGATCTTGCCGCTGATGCGCGGCACCGGAATGGGCTTGCCGCTGCGGTTGAGCGTGGTGCCCGGGTTGTCGATGTCGACACCGTGGAGCGCGGTGGCGAAACGGTTGGAATAGCTCTCGCGCCGCTGCTCGCCGTCGGTGATGATGTCGAGCCCAGCGCGCTCCTGGTCACGGATCGCGAGCAGCGTCGCGTCGTCCTGCGCGGCCTCGAGCCGCGCCTCGTCGACGAGCCACAGGTCGCGTGCGCGCAGCCGCGGCACCTGCTTCGAGAGCTTCGGCCGGTCGATCAGCCACTCGGGTTGCGGATAGGAGCCGACCAGGCAGGTGGGGAAGAGCATGCGGAGACACTCCGAGATGTTGCGGAGTGTTTTAGGTTTGCCCGCGAGCGAAGTCCACGCACCTACAATGCTTGGGGCAGAGCAATGCAACACGGCTACCCTCCCGCCCATTGGCGGGGAAGCTCGAGCGCCCCGGCAAAGCTGTGGAGTGAGGGATGGGGGAACTAATCTTGCTCATGCGTCGGCGGCGCCCCCCACCCCTCCCCACCACTCGCTTCGCCGCGGGGGAGGGGAACCGAAGCGCAGTGCCCTACCCTGCCCACTCGTTCGCAAACTGCGTCGCTACCGCCTCCTCGTAGGGCAGCTGCCCCTTGAGGATGCCGACGTCGCGGGAGAACTGGGCCATGCCGGCGACGAACTCGCGCGAGATCGTCGAGTCGTAATAAGGCCCGTCGCGGCGGATGAGCTCGGCGATCAGCTCGGCCTCGGACGGCGGGAAGAGCTTCTTGCCGACGGGCGTCGCGAGCGTCGGATCCTTCTTGAGCGCGCGCTGCGTCTTCACCAATGCGCGCACGGCGGCGCGGGCGACGTCCGGCTTCTCGGCGATGAGCTTGTCGGTCGTTGCGATCGACGCCATCGTGTAGTTGAAGCACGGCTTCGGCCCGTCGCCGCGGCGGAC
>DASXCK010000043.1:0-3784 GCA_036491235.1 Xanthobacteraceae bacterium
GGTCGCGTCGCGGGCCGGAGCGGGCTGATCGCTCGCGGCGGTGGTCTCGCTCGCCGCAATGGCGCCCGCCGCGATGCCGTCGGGCTGCCACACCAGCGCGCGATAATCGAACCCGTCGAGGCTCGGTTTGACGATCTCGAAGTACGGCGACACATCGAAATCGCGCGGCGTATAGAGGCCGTGCCGGCGAATGTGCTCGGCCTCCTTTTCGACGAAGGGCGCGATCCCGATGGTCTTGCCGTGGAAAGACGTTCGCTCGGGCAGGATCGGGTAGTGGATCGACGCGAACGCCTCCGCGACCAGCACCGAGCAGATCGCCCGGGTGGGATCGCCGCTGCCGATCGCGAGCATGCGCCGGCGAAACCACACCGGCACCGGCGGGTAGGGAAAGAGATAGCGCGCCAGATCGAGGATCTGCTTGGTGTCGTACGGCTTGCCGATCCGTGCCAGCGCGTAGTCGACCACCTTCTGCCGCGCCGCGCCGTCGAGCCCGGCCGGACGGCAGATGCGCATGTTGAAATGCGCGTATTTGGACAGCGGCGACGTGATCACGCCGCCCTCGGCTTCAGCCTCCAACAGCACATTCGGCGCGGCGTCCGGCGCGTCCGTACGCCTCGGCCCGCGGTCGCCTGGCCGCTCGCCGACATAGAGCGCCGCATGCGACCAAGTCGATTGGGTGAGGAACTTGATGATGGCGCTCAGTCGGGTATTGCCCTCGATCAGGATCACGTCGCCCGGCTGCAGCGACCGGCGAGTCACCTCGGGATCGGGCGCGAAAAACGGCGCATACCTCATCGTCGGTGCGGTGAGGTACCGGATCATCCGGGCGCTGATATATTGGGCCAGCCGGTCGAACATCGATCGGATACGTGCTGCTGCGACTTTGCTGTCACATTGAATTGTAAACATTGGTGCGCGCAAGACTTATAGTGTCGCGCGGATTCGCGCAAAACCCCAAGTCCTCGGCGGGCCCGGAGGCATCGATGCAGACATCCTCATTCCGGCGCGACAGGCTCACCAGGCCGATCTTCCGCCTTGCCCAGCACGCGCTGCCGAGCCTTTCTGCCACCGAGCGCGAGGCGATCGAGGCCGGCGACACCTGGTGGGACGCCGACCTCTTCTCCGGCAATCCGGACTGGCGCAAGCTCCTCGCTTTCGCGCCCGCCCGCCTCTCCGACGAGGAGCAGCAGTTCCTCGCCGGCCCGGTCGAAGAGCTGTGCGCCATGCTCGACGACTGGAAGATCAACTGGGAACTGCACGACCTGCCGCCCGAGGTATGGGAGTTTCTCAAGGCGAAGAAATTCTTCGCCATGATCATTCCCAAGCAGTATGGCGGCCTCGGCTTCTCGGCCTATGCCCACTCGGAGGTCATCCGCAAGCTCTCCTCGCGCTCGCTCTCGGGCGCCGTCACCGCCATGGTGCCGAATTCGCTCGGGCCCGGCGAGCTCCTGCTCAAGTTCGGCACCAAGGACCAGCAGGACTATTGGCTGCCGCGGCTCGCGCGCGGGGAGGAAATTCCCTGCTTCGGCCTCACCAGCCCGGAGGCGGGATCGGACGCCGCCTCGATGATCGACACCGGCATCGTCTGCCGCGGCAGCTGGGAAGGCCGCGACGTGCTCGGCATCCGCCTCAACTGGCACAAGCGCTACATCACGCTCGCGCCGATCGCGACCGTGCTCGGCCTGGCGTTCAAGCTGCGTGACCCCGATCATCTGCTCGGCACGCGCGAGGACATCGGCATCACGCTCGCGCTGGTGCCGACCCATCTGCCGGGCGTGAGCATCGGGCGGCGGCATCTGCCCGCGATGCACGTCTTCCAGAACGGCCCGAACTGGGGTCATGACGTGTTCATCCCGGTCGACAACATCATCGGCGGCGCCGACGGGGCCGGCAGAGGCTGGAAGATGCTGATGAGCGCGCTCGCGGCCGGACGCGGCATCTCGCTGCCGTCGCTGTCGGCCGCCGCGGCGTCCTTCTGCGCCGACGTCACCGGCGCCTATGCGCGCATCCGCGAGCAATTCCACGTCTCGATCTCGAAATTCCAAGCGATCCAGGAGCGGCTCGGCCGCATCGCGGCGACCGCCTATCTGCTCGACGCCGCGCGCCGCATGACCTGCGCGTCGCTCGACGAAGGGCATCATCCGGCCGTCGTCACCGCCATCATGAAATCGCAGGCGACCGACCGCATGCGCATCGCCGTCAACGACGCGATGGACGTGCACGGCGGCAAGGGGATCATCGAGGGGCCGCTCAACTATCTCGGCAGCCTCTATCGCGGCGTGCCGATCGGCATCACGGTCGAGGGCGCGAACATCGTCACCCGCAGCCTGATCCAATTCGGCCAGGGCGCGATCCGCAGCCATCCCTACATGCTCAAGGAGGTGCTCGCGCTCGAGGACACCGATCGGGAGCGGGGACTGGATGCGTTCGACAAGGCGTTCTGGGGCCACGTCGGCCACAGCATCACCAATACGTTCCGCGCCTGGGGCCGCTCGTGGACCGGCGGCTTGTTCGCGCCCGCGCCCGATGCCGGCCCGGTCAAGCACTTCTATCGTCAGCTCAGCCGCTACACGTCCGCGTTTGCGCTCGCGGTCGATCTCGCGCTGCTCAGCCTCGGCGGCGGCCTGAAGCGGCAGGAGATGCTGTCGGCGCGCTTCGGCGACATTCTGTCCGAGCTCTATCTCTCGTGTGCGGTGCTCAAGCGCTGGAACGACGAAGGCCGCCAGAAGGACGACCTGCCGCTGGTCGAGTACTGCCTGGAGGCGAGCCTCGCCACCATCGAGCAGCGCTTCGACGAGTTGATCATGAACTTTCCCGTGCGGCCGGTCGCCTGGATCATGCGGTTCATCATCCAGCCGCTGAGCCCGAGCAGCCGCGGCCCATCCGATCGGGTGACGCAGGCCTGCGCCGACATCATCACGGGTCCGGGCGCGGCGCGCGACCGGCTCACCGTCGATCTCTACGAGTCGAAGGACGCGCCGAGCGCGGCCGATGGCGTCGGGTTGCTCAAGCGCGCTTACGCGCTGACGGTCGCGGTGCAGCCGCTGCGCGACCGCATGCGCAAGAGCCACATCCGCGACATCGATCAGGCGCTTGCCAGCCGCACCATCACGGCAGACGAGGCGGCGCAGCTGAGGACCGCGGCCGAGGCCGTGTCGGCCGCCGTCGCGGTCAACGATTTCGCCCCCGAGGAATTGACGTCCCGTGGTGCTGCCAGCAAGGGAGATGAGCCATTAGCGACATCCCAGCCCAATTCGGATCCCGCGTCGAATCCGCAGCGCCAGTCGGCAGCCGCGGAGTAGCGCGCCGTCCGGTCTACATCATCGACGGCAGCCGTACGCCCTTCATCAAGGCGCGCGGCAGGCCGGGTCCCTTCACGCCGGTCGATCTCGCGGTGCAGTGCGGGCGTCCGCTGCTGCTGCGCCAGCCCTTCGCGCCGAACGCCTTCGACCAGGTGATCCTCGGCTGCGTCAACGTGATCGCCGACGAGATGAACCCGGCGCGCGTCGCCGCGCTGCGGCTCGGCATGGGGGAGGCGATGACCGCCTTCACGGTGCAGATCAATTGCGGCTCCGGCATGCAGTCGATCGACACCGCCTACCGCTACATTCAGGAAGGCATCTCCGACCTGATCCTCGCGGGCGGCGCCGAGTCGCTCAGCCATGCGCCGCTGGTGTTCAGCCGCGGCGCCGTGAACTGGTATGCGCGGTTGTTCGGCGCGCGCGATGTCTGGTCGAGGCTCGCGGTGTTCCTGAAACTGCGCCCGTCGCTGTTCAAGCCCGTC
>DASXCK010000044.1:0-6871 GCA_036491235.1 Xanthobacteraceae bacterium
CCGACCTCCTCTTCCAGAACACCTCAACCGGAACCCCGGTCGTCTGGACCATGAACGGCACCACCGTCACGGCCCAGAACACACTCCCCAACCCAGGCAACGTAAACTTCCACGCCAATACGGGCTGAGGAGGAGGGCGACGCCACCGACAAAACTATATATTCCACAATAGCATATGGCGGATTGCTGACGTGAGGCCGCGCCCCGCATTCACGGGAGCGGTCCCTACTCCGTCTTCGCCGGCAGATTGATGCGGATGCTCAGCTCACGCAGCTGCTTCTGGGTCGCTTCCGAGGGCGCACCCATCAGCAGGTCCTCGGCGCGCTGGTTCATCGGGAACAGCGCGACCTCACGCAGGTTCTGCTCGCCCGCCAGCAGCATCACGATGCGGTCCACGCCCGCCGCCATGCCGCCGTGTGGCGGCGCGCCATATTGGAAGGCGCGATACATGCCGCCGAACCGCTCGACCACCGTCTCTTCGCCGTAGCCCGCAACCTCGAAGGCCTTGAGCATGGTCTCGGGCCGATGGTTGCGGATGCCGCCCGAGGCAAGCTCGTAGCCGTTGCAGGCGACATCGTACTGGAACGCCTTGATCGCGAGCGGGTCCTTGCCGAGGAGCGCTTCAAGTCCGCCCTGCGGCATGGAGAAGGGGTTGTGCGAGAACTCGACCTTCTTCTGCTCTTCATCCCATTCGTACATCGGGAAGTCGACGACCCAGGCGAACTCGAACCGCTCCTCGTCGACAAGCTCAAGCTCCTGGCCAAGCTTGGTGCGCGCAAGTCCCGCGAACCTGCCGAATTTATCCGGATCGCCCGCGACGAAGAACGCCGCATCCCCGGCCTTGAGGCCGAGCGCGAGACGGATCGCCTCGACGCGCTCCGGGCCAATGTTGTTGGCGAGCGGCCCACGTCCGCCCACGCCGACCGCCTTGGGGTCGGCGGCAAGCGTATTCTCGTCCTGCGATCGATCGAAAAACAAAATGTACCCGAGCCCAGGCTGACCTTCGCCTTGCGCCCATGCGTTCATCCGATCGGCAAAAGTCCGCTGCCCGCCGCCGGGGGCGGGAATCGCCCAAACTTCGTTTTTCTCGAGCTCGAGCAACCGCGCGAAGACCTTGAACCCCGAGCCGCGAAAGTGCTCGGAGACGTTCTGCATGACGATCGGATTGCGCAGGTCGGGCTTGTCGGAGCCATACCGGCGCATCGCCTCCGCGTAAGGAATGCGCGGCCACGGCGACGGCGTGACCGGCTTGCCGCGCGCAAACTCTTCGAACACGCCGCGCATGACCGGCTCCATTGCGGCGAACACGTCGGCTTGCTCGACGAAGCTCATCTCGACGTCGAGCTGATAGAATTCGCCCGGCAGGCGGTCGGCGCGGGGATCCTCGTCGCGAAAGCACGGCGCAATCTGGAAATAGCGGTCGAAGCCCGCCATCATCAGGAGCTGCTTATACTGCTGCGGCGCCTGCGGCAGCGCGTAGAACTTGCCGGGATGCAGGCGCGACGGGACGAGAAAGTCGCGCGCGCCTTCAGGCGACGACGCGGTGAGGATCGGCGTCTGGAATTCGAAGAAGCCGCCCTCGCGCATGCGCCGGCGGATCGAGTCGATGATCTGCCCGCGCAGCATGATGTTGCGATGGAGCCGCTCACGGCGCAGGTCGAGGAAGCGATACTTGAGGCGGATGTCCTCGGGATATTCCTGGTCGCCGAACACAGGCAGCGGCAGCTCGCCGGCCGGGCCCAAGACCTCGATCTCGCTGATATACACCTCGACCTCGCCGGTCGGCAGCTCCGAATTGACCGTGCCCTCCGGGCGCCGGCGCACCTGGCCGTCGATGCGCACGACCCATTCGGCGCGCAGTTTCTCGGCGGTCTTGAAGGCGGGCGAATCCGGGTCCGCCACCACCTGGGTGAGCCCGTAATGGTCGCGCAGGTCGATGAACAGCACACCGCCATGGTCGCGGATGCGGTGGCACCAGCCCGACAAGCGGGCCTCATGTCCGATGTCGCTCGCGCGGAGCGCGCCGCAGGTGTCGGAGCGGTAACGGTGCATTGGCGGACCTTCTTTGGCGCATGTCCTGGGCGGCGAAACAGTATCCAACCCCGGCGCAAGTCCGGGGGAGGCTTTCGCCGGAACGTGCGCTTAGCACGAAAAAACGGGCCGAATCCGAGGCATGTCGGACGGCCGCAAGCGTCCGGAAGGTGCATGGCCCCCCCGGTTTGTCAAGAATTCCCCCTCTCGACAGTCCCGGCCCGATCTGCACAGTCGGAAACGGGAAAAGCGGGCAGCCGAATGCCGGAACAAATGACCACCGCGCAGGCCATCGTCGCCTCGCTTCTCGCGCACGGCATCGAGGCCGTCTACGCGCTGCCGGGCGTCCAGAACGACCACCTGTTCGATGCCCTCTACAAGGCGCAGAACCGCATCCGCACGATCCATAGCCGCCACGAGCAGGGCGCCGCCTATATGGCGCTCGGCGCCGCGCTCGCGACCGGCAAGCCGCAGGCGTTCGCGGTCGTCCCAGGACCCGGCCTGCTCAACGCCGCCGCAGCGCTATTGACCGCCTATTCGATGAATGCGGCCGTGCTGGCGCTGATCGGCGAGATCCCCGAGCGCGAGATCGGCCGCCACCTCGGCCATTTGCATGAGCTGCGCGACCAGGCGGGCGTCATCGCGCGGCTCGTCGACCACGCGGCGCATGTCCGCTCCGCCGACGAGGCGCCGCGCCTGGTCGCCGAGGCGATGCGCGCCATGCGCGAAGGCCGGCGCGGGCCGGCCGCGCTCGAATGCGCGATCGACACCTGGGGCGCTGTCGGGGACGCGAGCGGGCCGGTGACGCCGCAGCCGCCGCTCGCGCCGCGCGAGCCCGCGATCGACGAGGACGCGGTCCGTGCCGCCGCCAAGCGGCTCGGCGCCGCAAAAAACCCACTGATCATTTGCGGCGGCGGCGCGCAGGACGCCGCGCGCGAAGTCACAGAGATCTCCGCCATGCTGCAGGCGCCGGTGCTCGGCTATCGCCGCGGCCGCGGCGTGCTCGACAGCCGCGATCCGCTGAGCGTGACGCTGCCGCTTGCGCACGAGCTGTGGGCGAAGGCCGACGTCGTGCTCGCGGTCGGCACCCGCATGCTGATGCAGCAGCGTCGCATTTTTACCGCAGGGCCTTGGGGCCTCGACGACGATCTCGCGGTGATCCGGGTCGACAGCGATCCGGCCGAGCCCACCCGCCTGCATGCACCTGCCGTGGCGCTGATCGGCGACGCCGCGCCGATCCTGCGCCGCCTCATCGACGCCCTGCCCGCCCACAACGCCAAGCGTCGCTCGCGCCGCGCCGAGCTGACGCGCCGGCAGGCCGCGTGGCGCAAGCGCCTCACCGACGCGCTCGCGCCGCAGGCCGCGTTCCTCGACGCCATGCGTGCGGAGCTCCCGGAGGACGGCATCTATGTCGACGAGGTGACCCAGATCGGCTTCGCGGCGCGCCTGCTCTTTCCCGTATACAAGCCGCGCACGTTCCTCTCGCCCGGCTATCAGGACAATCTCGGCTGGGGTTTTGCGACCGCGCTCGGCGCCCAGCATGCACGGCCGGACGTGCCGGTGATGTCGATCAACGGCGACGGCGGCTTCATGTTTACGGCGAACGAGCTCGCGACCGCCGTGAAGCATCGCATTCCGCTCACCGCGATCGTGTTCAACGACGGCGGCTTCGGCAACGTGCGCCGCATCCAGCAGGACCTCTACGGCGAGCGACTGATCGCCTGCGATCTCGCCAATCCGGACTTCGTGCGCTTCGGCGAGAGCTTTGGCGCCGCGGCCGAGCGGGCGAAGACGCCGAAGGCGTTGCGCGCGGCGCTCAAGCGCGCGTTCCGGCGCCGCGATGCGCCGACGCTGATCGAGGTTCCGGTCGGCGCGATGCCCAATCCGTGGAAATACATCTTTTTGCCGCGCGTGCGCGGCGGGTGAGTGGTCCCACTCCGACGGCGTCACTGCCCGCGAATGCGAGGCAATCCAGTAATCGCAAACATCGAATGGAACGACGGCGTTGCCCCAAGCATCCGCTGCCGCGTACCGGATCGTCCGCTTGCGCGGACGATCACGTGCGTGGATGTGGTGACGCCGGCGGAGCGCCCGGCGACGCAAGCGCTACTGCGTCGTGCTCGCCTTCTTCTTCTTGGTCTTGTGCTCGGGCTGCTGCGCGGTGCCGCTGCTGCGGACATTGCCCCACGGGTCGTTGCTCGCCTTCTCGTCGGGCAGCTTCTGCATGGTGCTCTTGTAGTCTTTTTCCTGCTTGGCGGCCGCGTCGACCTCGTCCTGCGTCTTGTACTTGAGGTTCGGGGCCATGATGTTCATCTGCGCGTAGGCAGGTGCGGCAAAAGCCAAAAGCATGGCTGCGCTCAAGAGTTTGCTTCGCATCGCGTTCCTCACCGCTAACTATCCCTTCGGCGTCGGTAAGCCGCGCCGGGGCCGAACTTAACGCTTTGCCCGGGCTTCGCAAGGCAAAGCGTTGCAATCATGGCATACTGGCTCGTCCGTTGGTTTCCCAGGCCGGAACACAGACGCGGTGTCCCGATGGGGTCACCTCCACCAGCACGGCAGTGCGATAGATCGCCGACAGCAGCGCGGGCGTGACGACCTCGGCGGGCGGCCCGATCGCGCGCAGGCCACCCTCGGCGATCACGGCGACGCGGGTCGCGACCATCAGGGCGTGATCGGGATCGTGGGTCGACAGCACGATGCCGAACCCCTCGTTGGCCAGGGCGCGAACGCGTGCGAGCACCAGTGCCTGGTTGCCGAAGTCGAGGCTCGCGGTCGGCTCGTCGAGCACGAGGATCGGCGCTTCTTGCGCGAGCGCGCGGGCGATCAGCGCAAGCTGGCGCTGGCCGCCCGAAATCCTGGTGTAGTCGTGCGCCGCGAGGTCGCGGATGCCGAGCGTCTCGAGCTTGGCCATGGCGACGCGCGCGTCGGCGGCGCCCGGGCTCGCGAATGGCTTGAGCCGCGCCGTGCGCCCCATGAGGACCACGTCGAGCACCGAGTAGGAGAACTCCGTCACGTGCGCCTGCGGCACATAGGCGAGGCGCCGCGCGATCTCGGCAGGCGCAAGCGCGGTGAGCGGCGTGCCGTCGATCAGCACCGCGCCGCCGAGCGGCGGCTGCAAGCCGAGCAGGGTGCGGAACAGCGTGGTCTTCCCGGCGCCGTTCGGGCCGAGCAGGCACAGAACCTCGCCGGGCTCGAGTGCGAGCGCGATGTCGCGCCCGACCAGATGGCCGGGGTAGCCGATGGCGAGATCGCGTGCTTCGAGTTTCATGGCTATCCTCACGCGACCGAGCACTGCGCATGCTCTTCCTCTCCCCGCGCTTGCGGGGACAAGGTTGGGATGCGGGGCGCGGAATTTCCGCAGGGCACATTGCCGGCAACGACTCGCGGAGAGGCCCCCTCACCCCGACCCTCTCGCCGCGTGCAGGGAGAGGGAGCGCCAGCGCTGTGCTCACCTGACAAGAACGACATCCCCTACCCCCACGTCTTCTTGCCGCGCGCGAGCAGCCAGAGGAAGAACGGCGCGCCGAGGACCGCGGTGAGAATCCCGAGCGGCGTCTCCACCCGCGCGATGTCGCGCGCGACGGTGTCGACGATCAGCATGAAGGCGGCGCCGAGCAGCATCGAGGCCGGCAGCAGGCGGGCGAAGTTCGGACCGATCAGCATGCGCGCGATATGCGGCATCATCAGCCCGATCCAACCGATGACGCCCGCGATCGCGACCACGCTCGCAGTCATCAGCGTGGCGGCCGCAATGACAAGACCGCGCAGGCGGCGCACGTCGACCCCGAGAGCGCGCGCTTCGTCGTCCCCGAGCGAAAGCACGCCGATGCGCCAGCGGTAGAGCACGAGCGGCACGAGGCCCGCCGCGACCAGCGGCGCCGCGATGGCGAGATCGGACATCTTCACGCCCGCGAGACTGCCGAGGAGCCAGAACGTGATGGCGGGGAGTTGGTCGTAGGGATCGGCCATGATCTTGACGAGCGAGATGGCGGCGCCGGCGAGCGCCCCGACCACGACGCCGCCGAGCACCAGCACCAATGTGCGGTCGTGCCCGCGCAGGGCGGCGGCGATCAGGTAGACCACCGCGACGGTCGAGAGTCCGCCCGCAAAGGCGAGCGCCTGGATGCCGGCGACCGGCAGCGAGAGCAGGATGCCGACCACGGCGCCGAGGCCGGCGCCGGCCGCGACGCCGAGGATGTCGGGCGACACCAGCGGGTTGCGAAAGAGCGTCTGGTAGGTGGCGCCGGCGCCGGACAGCGCCGCGCCGACCAGGAGCCCAGCCACCACCCGCGGCAAGCGGACGCGGCCGAACGCGATCTCGCCCGGCGTCGGCAGGCCGCTCTCGAGGCCAAGGACGCGCAGGATCGCGTGGCTCACGTCGGCGACCCGCAGCGGATAGGGGCCGACCGCGAGCTCCAGCGCGAGCGCCGCCGCGAGCACGGCCAGCAACAGCAAAAACACCCCGCGGCGCATCGGCTTACGGCCCGCGCCGGTCGGTTGCGGCGACTGGCATGACCCGCAGAATCTGCCACGGTTCCGGGCACGCCGCGCCTCGCGCCACCGTCATCACCGCCACGATCACCACGCCTGCTCCTGCTCCTGCCCCTTCGCCGCTCGCTGGCCCGCATCTTACCGACGAAACATGCCCCCCGGCATCGCGACAGGGCGGCCCGACTCCGATAAGACAAGGCTCATGGATCTCATTACCACGACGCGCGACCTGGCCGAGGCCTGCGGTCGCCTGGCGCGCCACCCCTTCGTCACGGTCGACACCGAATTCCTGCGCGAGACGACCTATTACCCTTTGCTGTGCGTCGCGCAGATCGCGAGCGCGGACGAG
>DASXCK010000045.1:0-24121 GCA_036491235.1 Xanthobacteraceae bacterium
CTTGACGCCGACGCTGATCACGCGCGACGGCGAGGCGTTCCTCGCCATGGGCACGCCGGGCGGCGACCAGCAGGATCAGTGGACGCTCGCGGTGCTCCTGCGCCACATCCACCACGGCGTGGATCTGCAGGAGGCGATCGATCTGCCGCTGTTCACCAGCCGGCATTTCCCGCAGTCGTTCTATCCGCGCAGGGCCGAGCCGAACAAACTGCTGGTGGAAGAGCGCTGGGGCGAGGCCGCGATCGCGGCGCTGCGCGCCCGCGGCCACGACATCCAGGTCGAAGGCCCATGGGCGCTCGGCCGCGTCTGCGCGGTCAAGCGCGACGACGGCATGGTGATGGCGGCCGCGACGCCGCGGTTGATGCAGGCTTATGCGATCGGGCGGTGAAGGTACCTGCGCTCGCTCCCTCTCCCCGCTTGCGGGCGAGAGCCGGAGAGGGGGGAAGCCGCTTGCGCATGCGTTTGGGGCTTCCCCCTCCCCGCCCTCCTCCGCAAGCGGGGGAGGGAGCCCAGAGGCCGTGCTCCCTCACAGCACCGGCAGCAGAAACGACCCGAGCAGCAACCCCATCACCTCGTCCTGCTCGGTGTACCAGCCCGCCTCATGCAGCAGATTCATCGTACCGAGGCAGCGGCCGGCGAGGACCAGCGGGATGTTGAGCACCGCGCCCAATCCGAGCGACCCGATCGTTGCGTGATCGTCGAAGGCGGCGCGGATGCCGTCCGGATCGTTGGCGCGAAACACCCGCATGTCGCGCAGCAGGTGATCGCTCCAGGCGGTGTCCTTCTTCCGCTTGCGGCCGCCGACCGGATAGGCCGCAGGCACACTGGTGTACACGCGCTCGACCTCGGCGCGGGCGGCGTCGTAGCGCATGATGGTGAACAGGCGATGGCCGATCACCGCGCCGGTCAGCGTTTCGGCGACGCGAAAGACGCGCGGCGGATGATCGGGGCTGCGCAGTGCCTGGGTGAGCTCGCCGAGATCGTCGAGCTCGAGATTTCGCCGCGTCACGCGGTCTGTCCCATCCGGTGCAGCTTGAGCACGGAATACACCGCGGTGTTCATCGGCACCGGCACGCCGAGTTCGCGGCCGAGCGCGACGACGCGGCCCGCGAGCCAGTCGAGCTCCATGCGGTTGCCGCGCTCGAGATCGTGCGCCATCGAGGCCTTGAAGCCGAACGGCGTGGTCGCGGCGAACTTCATGCGGTCCTCGGCAAAGTCGGCCGGGAGCCCCACGCCCTTGGCGCGGCCGACGGCGACGATCTCGCGCAGCAGCTCGTGGAACATCGTCTTCGTGTCGGGATCGGCCAGGACCTTGCCGAGCGGCTCGCGCGTAGAGGCCGTTATGCCCGACATGGCGGCGAGAAAGACGAACTTCTTCCAGCGATCGACCTCGAACGAGTCGGTCTGCACGATGTCGAGACTGATCTTCTTGGCGGCGTCCGCGAGCTGGGTGAGGACAGGGTCGGGCTTGCCGTCGACCCGCCCGCAGCGGATCTGCGCGAAATCGCTCGTGTGCGAGACGACGCCCGGCGCCGACATCACCGTCGCACAGTAGGCGATGCCGCCCACCACGTTGTCGCGGCCGAGGATCGGCGCGAGGCGCTCGACCGAATCGACGCCGTTCTGCAGCGTGATCACGCGCGTCTGCGGGCCGACGATCGGCCGCGTCTGCTCGCCGGCGGCTTCGGTATCCCAGAGCTTCACGGCGAACAGCACGACGTCGACGGGCGCGACGTTTTTCGGATCGTCGGTCGCGTTGACCTTGGGGAGATGCGCGTCACCCTTGACGCTGTTGATCTTCAGGCCGTCCTGCCGCAAGGCCGCGAGGTTCTTGCCGCGCGCGAAGAACACGACGTCGTGCCCGGCCGCCGCGAGCCGGCCGCCGAAATAGGCCCCGACGGCACCCGCCGCCATAACACCAATGCGCATAACCACTCCCGTTCGTTGATAGGCGCGCATCATAGTGACCTGCGCGGCCCGATCCAGGTCACCCTTATGCCGCGAAACGCCGCGATCCGGTCACGTTTTCGCACAGGCGCGCCCACGAAATGGTCGCACCGCCCTGGTGTGCTCACGGCAGCTTGGGGCGCGCTCGAGCGATCGTGGAGGGGACATGCGCCGCGTCGTCGTTGGTTTTGCCATGGTGGTTGCGCTCGCCGTGCTGGGCGCACCCGCGCAGGCCGCGCCGCCCAAATCGGGCGTGCTCCAGGTCGGTGCGTTCACGTCGCGCGAGGCGGTGCTCGGCTGGATGAACCAATATCGCGCGCACCGCGATCCGGCGCATGTGCCGGACGCCGTGCACGCCATGAGCCAGCTCGGCGTCTTCAAGGATCCCGAGAACGCCGGCGCTTTCATCGGCTTCATCGCCGGGGTGCTGCGCGACAATGCGGCGCAGGTCGATCGCCTGCTCGACCGCATGCTGCCGCTGCCGCCGGAGGATCAATGGGCGCTGGTCCAGGCGGTGGCCTATTCGGAGATGCCCGGCTGGAAGGACGTTCTCTATCGCTACCGCGCACGCATGCCGACGCGCCAGCTCATGATAGAGAAATACGTCATGGGCGAGCTGCCGACGCTGCGGCAGGCGGGTTTCGAGCAGGCGCCCGGAACGTTCGACAAGATCGGCGGCTGGTTCGGGCTCGGTGACAAGGACAAGAAGAAGGTGGCGCTGGAGCCGAGCCCGGCACTGCTCGACACCCTGTGGGGCTACTACTGCGCGACCGGCTCGTTCAATCCGGCGATCTCCGACATCATCGCGCTCCTCACCTGGTCGAAGGACCGCAACGACGTCGACAAGCTGACCCTCGGCGGCATGGCGAAGTACACGCTCGCCGCCAACGCGTCGCGCGACGCCAGGCTCCTCGCCATGCTCAAGAGCGTCGCCAAGTACTACCCGACGGACGTGAAGAAAGAGCTCGATGAGGTGACGCTCGCGGCCGAGACCATGGACTTGGCGAAGCTGCGCAAGGACGCGCTCGCCTCGATCGCCGAGCTCAAGCGCAAGGGGCCGGGCTACAAGCGCGAAGTCTCGATGTGGGGCCAGATCGGCGAGGGCGCGCTCGCGCTCGGCTGCATCGGCGCCGCGGCAGCCGGCCAGATCGAATTCGGCATCCCGTGCGTGGTCACCGGCGCGGTGTCGTCCGCCGGGCTGCATTACTTCGATTCGCAATAGCATTCGTCAGGCCCGGGCTTGTCCCGGGCGTCCACGTCTTTCTTCTCTTTCTTGAACCCGATGCCGTAAAACGTGGATGGCCGGGACAAGCCCGGCCATGACGACGAAGCGCTTGGGAGTAGCTTCGGCCTTACCGCGCGCTCACCCGCGCGGCGGCGTGGTGCTGGATCGGCAGCACGATGACCTTGGCGCCGACGCTGACGCGGCCGTAAAGGTCGATCACGTCCTCGTTGACGAGGCGGATGCAGCCCGACGACACGCGGGTGCCGATGGTCTCCGGCGCGTTGGTGCCGTGGATGCGATACTCGGTGCCGCCGAGATACATGGCGCGGGCGCCGAGCGGATTGGTGGGGCCGCCGGCCATGAAGCGCGGCAGATAGGGCTGACGGGCGACCATCTCGGGCGGCGGCGTCCAATCCGGCCACTCGGCCTTCTTGCTGACGGTCTGCGTGCCCGCCCAGGCAAAGCCTTCGCGGCCGACGCCGATGCCGTAGCGCAGCGCGCGGCCGTTGCCGAGCACGAGATAGAGGTAGGTGTTGGGTGTGTCGATGATGACGGTGCCGGGCGCCTCATGGGTGGCATAGCTGACGATCTGGCGCTTGAAGCGAGCGGCCTGCTCGAAACCCTGCGCCTCCTCCTCATGGGCGTACCCGAGGGCGCGCGTGTCGGCGGAGGACTGGCGGTCGGGCGGAAAGAGCGAGAGCGGGTTGGCGCCTGCGGTGGCGGTGAGCGCGGCACCAGCCAGGACGGCAATTGCGACGGAACGGAGAGCGCGGATGCGGGACATTGGACGACCCCCTTGTGTTCTTGCCTCTATGTCGCCGCAGCCCTTTAAATAGTTCAAAGAAAACAGGGAAAATTTGATTCAAAGGCGATCGATCGCCGTGTGCGACGCCCACGCGGACCGATGCTTGGCCCGCCGGCAAGTGCGCGGTGCGCACGGCGCACAAAAATGCATGCTGTCGTAGGCGCTTGCTTGCTTGACGCGGCATAACGAATTGCTCGCGCTGCCGTTCAGCATACGGCAAACAATCCGACCGATTGCGCCGTTTACCAGCGCGTGCGCTATTTCCCAGGCGGAGGCGGCGGCGTGCTCGCCTTGAAGGTCGCTCGCTCGGAATGGCGTGCGTAGTAGCCCGTGAGGTTCTTCGCGCCCTTGAGCATCGCGCCGCCCTCCGGGAAGCGCTGCACATAATAGAGAATGGGCAGGAGATTGATGTCGGCGAGCGTGAAGCCATCGGCGGCGAGAAAGCCGGTCCTCGATACCGCCTTGTCGAGCAGGTCGACCTGCTTCTGCATCGCCGGCAGCACGCTCTTGATCGCGGCGCGGTCAGGCGAGCCGTCGGGCGTCTTGGGGAAGAAGTAGGCCAAGAGATAGGCGCGCACGAGGCAGGGATCGACCGACGTGTTGACCAGCGACACCCACTGTTCGACTTCCGCAGCGCCGCGCGCATCCTCTGGGATGAGCTTCGGGCCGTCGAAGGTCTTGTCGATATAGGTGGCGATCGCCTTCGACTCGCACAGCGCGACGTCGCCGTGGCGCATGCCCGGGATCTTGCCGAGCGGATGCAGCGCGTCGATCTCCGGCGTGTGCGGGCGCGCCGGCACGATGTCGTAGGGCACGCCCTTTTCCTCGCAGGCCATGCGCACGACCCAGACGTAGTTCGACTGCGGTGCGCCGACGATCTGGACTTTGTCCATGATGGCCCCTCCTGCTCGATGTTGCTCAGGTGACTGTACGCGTGAAGAACGGCGATGGTTCGACGAGCGCGGCGTAGCTCCCTCTCGCCGCAGGGGAGAGGGTTGGGGCGAGGGGCTCTATGATTCTCGTATGCCGAAATCCCCTCATGCGGCTCGCTTTTCGCTCGCCGCCATCTCCGCGTCGGGGAGGAAGGAAAAAGAAGCTCACCGCTTCGCGTGCCACCCGACGACGGCATCCGGTACCGCGTCGGTCGAGGCGAAGTAGGGCTTGATGTCGAGGAGTGGCGTGCCGTCGCGGCAGTCGAGCCCGACGACGAAGAGGCGTGAGCCCTCGACCTTCACGAGTTTCACCACGCTTGCGGCAATCGGGTTCGGGCGTACCGGTGAGCGCAGCGCGAAGGTGCCGCGCGGCTCGCCGTAGTGTCGCGGCGCCTGCATGACGAGGTCGCGTCGCGCCTCATCCATCCAGTAGAGCGCCAGCAGGTGCGTGCTGCTCTCGACGCCGGTGAGCGCCGCGGCGTAGCGGGCGTCGATCTCGATGGTGCAGACGGCGTCGGACTCGCGGCCATTCTTCGGGCACTCGTCACGGGTGGGCCAAGGGGTGCGGATGCGGCCGATGAAATAGAGACCGGCATCGAAATCCTGGGGCAGCTCGCCTTTGACTTCGCCCGGGCGGATTCCAGCGTCGTCGGCCATGCGGATCTCCCCAGCGCTTTGCCCCCGGGCAGCACGGCTCAGCCTTAGCCAATCAGCCCGCTCTTTTCCAACCATGGGCGAATGGGCCGAATCCCCTTGCAGATGGCCTGTTAACGGCATAAAGATATGTTTATGTTAGATGAGTAGAGGCGAAATGGCCCCATTGGGAGATATCCCATCCATGCCGGAACTCGACCAAGTTGGCTTCGCGGATCTCAACGCCGCGCTCAAGGCGGCCGGCGAGGAGACGCGCCTGCGCATCCTGGCGCTGCTCAACGAGGCCGAGCTGACGGTCTCGGACCTCACCGACATTCTGCGCCAGTCGCAGCCCCGCATCTCGCGGCACCTCAAGCTCCTGGCCGAGGCCGGGCTGGTGGCGCGCTTCCGCGAGGGCGCCTGGGCGTTCTTCCGTCTCGCCGAGCATGGTCCGGCGGCGCTCGCGATCCGATCGCTGATCGTCCGGCTCGACGAGCGCGACGCGGTGATCGCACGCGACCGCGAGCGGCTCGCCGAGGTGCGCGCCGCCCGCACCGCCGCCGCGCAATCCTACTTCAAATCGCACGCGGTCGAATGGGACCGCATCCGCGCGCTGCACGCGGCCGACGAGGCCGTCGAGGCCGAGGTGCAGGCGGCCCTCGGCGACAAGCCGTTTCGCTCCTTGCTCGATCTCGGCACCGGCACCGGCCGCATGCTGGAGCTGCTCGGCCCGGGCCTCGAGCGAGGGCTCGGCATCGACCTCTCGCTCGACATGCTGGCGCTCGCCCGTGCGCGGCTCGACCATGCCGGCCTGCGGCATTGCAGCGTGCGCCAGGGCGACATCTACGACCTGCCGCTGCCGCGCGACGCCTTCGATGTCGTGATCGTGCATCAGGTGCTGCACTTCCTCGACGACGGCGGCCGCGCGATCCGCGAGGCTGCACGCGTGCTGCGGCCGCAGGGGCGCCTCTTGGTGATCGATTTCGCGCCGCACGAGCTCGAGTTCCTGCGCGAGGAGCATGCGCATCGCCGCCTCGGCTTCGCGCCGGAGGCGGTGACCCAGTGGATGGAGCAGGCGGGGCTCGAGGTGTTGCGGCAGAACAATGTCGCGCCGGGGCTGGACGGCAAGATCGCGGTGTCGCTGTGGCTCGCGCGCGATCCCCGCATCCTGCTCGCCGGCGCACGCGAGGTGGCATGATGCAAGATGTCGTGCACGGCGTTGAGCAGAGGCCGAGCCGCTTCGTCGGCGGCGGACGCGATATTCGCGTGTCATTCGAGTTTTTTCCGCCAAAGACGGCCGAGATGGAGAAGACGCTGTGGGAGTCGATCGAGCGCCTGGCTCCGCTGTCGCCCGCCTTCGTCTCGGTCACCTACGGCGCGGGCGGCTCGACGCGCGAGCGCACGCACGCGACGGTGAAGCGCATCCTCGCCGAGACCGCGCTGGTGCCGGCCGCGCATCTCACCTGTGTCGCGGCGACGCGCGCCGACATCGATGCCGTGATTGCCGGCTACCAGGCGGCGGGCGTGCGCCATATCGTGGCACTGCGCGGCGATCCGGTCGGTGGCGTCGGTGACCGATATGCGCCGCATCCGGACGGCTATCTCAATGCCGCGGACCTCGTCGCCGGCATCAAGCGGCAGTGCGATGCGGAGATCTCCGTCTCGGCCTATCCCGAGAAGCACCCCGACAGTCCCACCGTCGAGGCGGACATCGACATGCTCGCCGCCAAGGTCGACGCCGGCGCGACGCGTGCCATCACCCAGTTCTTCTTCGATAACGATTTCTACTTCCGCTATCTCGACCGCGTGCGCGCCCGCGGCATTTCGATCCCGGTCGTGCCCGGAATCCTTCCGGTGCAGAACTTCAAGCAGACGCGCGTCTTCGCCGAGCGATGCGGCGCCTCGGTGCCGGACTGGCTCGCCGGGCGCTTCGCCGGCCTCGAGGACGACCCGGCGACCCGCAAGATGATCGCGGCCGCGGTCGCCGCCGAACAGGTGCTCGATCTCGTCGACCGCGGCGTGCGCGATTTCCACTTCTACACGATGAACCGCGCCGACCTGGTGTACGCCGTTTGTCATCTGCTCGGACTGCGGCCAACTCTCTCTTCCCCGCTCCCCGGAGGGGAGAGGGTGCCCGCGCGTGGCGCGGGCGGGTGAGGGGCTCTATGAGCCAGCGAGTAAGCAACGCTCGGCGACTACGCCGCGATCAAACCGATGTGGAGCGCAAGCTGTGGCTCCGCTTGCGCGATCGTCGTTTGGACGGGTGGAAGGTCAAACGCCAGGTTCCGATTGATCGCTACGTTGCCGACTTCCGCTGTCCTGACGGCAAGCTCGTCATCGAGCTCGATGGAGGACAGCACTCAGAGCAGACGGAGGCTGACGCAAAGCGAACGGCCGTTCCGGAATCCTGCGGTTATCTCGTACTGCGGTTCTGGAACAACGACGTCATCAACAACATGAATGGGGTGCTTGAGGAGATTCTTGCGACTCTACCGCGAGCTCCGAGCGCCCCTCACCCCGACCCTCTCCCCTCCGGGGAGAGGGAGCGCACACGCTGAGTTTTTGGCAATGAAGCATTCGCAGAAATCTCCCATCGAAGTCCAGCTCCGCGCGCTCGCGCGCGAGCGCATCCTGGTGCTCGACGGCGCCATGGGAACCATGATTCAGGCGCTGAAGCTCGAGGAGGAGGAGTTTCGCGGCGCGCGCTTCGATGCGTGGAACCGGGAAGTGCGCGGCAACAACGACCTGCTCAACATCACGCGGCCGGACGCGATCCGCGACATCCATCTCGCCTATCTGCGCGCGGGCGCCGACATCGTCGCGACCAACACGTTCTCGTCGACCGCGATCGCGCAGGCCGACTACGGCATGGAGGGCATCGCGCACGAGCTCAATGTCGCGGGGGCAAAGCTCGCGCACGAGGCGGCGCGCATGGCGCGCGAAGAGGACGGCCGGCCGCGCTTCGTCGCCGGCGCGCTCGGGCCGACCAACCGCACGGCGTCGATCTCGCCCGACGTGAGCAATCCAGGTTTCCGCGCCGTCACGTTCGATCAGCTGCGCGCAGCCTATTCCGAGCAGGCGCGTGGGCTCCTCGAGGGCGGCGCCGATATCCTGCTGCTCGAGACGATCTTCGACACGCTCAACGCCAAGGCCGCGATCTACGCGATCGAGGAGCTGTTCGACGAGCGCGGTGCGCGCGTGCCCGTGATGATCTCCGGCACCATCACGGACCGCTCCGGCCGCATGCTCTCGGGCCAGACGCCGGAAGCATTCTGGAACTCGGTGCGCCACGCCGCGCCGGTGTCGATCGGGCTCAACTGCGCGCTCGGCGCCGAGGAGATGCGCGCGCATATCGCCGAGCTCTCCCGCGTCGCCGATACGCTGGTGTGCGCCTATCCGAACGCCGGCCTGCCGAACGAGTTCGGCCTCTACGACGAGAGCCCCGAATATATGGCCGAGCTGCTCGAGGAGTTCGCGAGCGCAGGCCTCGTCAACGTGGTCGGCGGCTGCTGCGGCACCACGCCGGCGCATATCCGTGCGATCGCGCAGGCGGTCGACGGGAAGGCGCCGCGGGCGATCCCCGAGCCGCCGCGCTATCTGCGGCTCTCCGGGCTCGAGGCGTTCACGCTCACGCCGGAAATTCCCTTCGTCAATGTCGGCGAGCGGACCAACGTCACGGGCTCGGCCAAGTTCCGCAAGCTGGTCACGGCCGGCGACTACACGGCGGCGCTTTCGGTCGCACGCGACCAGGTCGAGAACGGCGCGCAGGTGATCGACGTCAACATGGACGAGGGCCTGCTCGACTCGGAAGCCGCCATGGTGACGTTTCTCAACCTGGTCGCCTCCGAGCCCGACATCGCGCGCGTGCCCGTGATGGTCGATTCATCGAAGTTCAAGGTGATCGAGGCGGGCCTCAAGTGCCTGCAGGGCAAGCCGGTGGTGAACTCGATCTCGCTCAAGGAAGGCGAGGCGGAGTTCCTGCACCACGCCAAGATCGTGCGCCGGCACGGCGCCGCCGTGGTCGTGATGGCGTTCGACGAGAAGGGGCAGGCGGATACGCTGGAGCGCAAGTGCGCGATCGCCAAGCGCGCCTACGACATCCTGGTGAACAAGGTCGGCTTTCCGCCCGAGGACATCATCGTCGATCCGAACATCTTTGCGATCGCGACCGGCATCGAGGAGCACAACGGCTACGGCCTTGCCTTTGTCGAGGCGACGCGCTGGATCCGGCAGAACCTGCCGCACGCGCACATCTCGGGCGGCGTGTCGAACCTGTCGTTCTCGTTCCGCGGCAACGAGCCGGTGCGCGAGGCGATGCATTCGGTCTTTCTCTATCACGCGATCCAGGCCGGCATGGACATGGGCATCGTCAACGCCGGCCAGATGGCGGTGTATGACGACCTCGACCCGGAGCTGCGCGCGGCTTGCGAGGACGTGGTCCTCGACCGCAAGCCCGAGGCGGCCGAGCAACTGCTCGTGCTGGCGCAGCGCTTCCAGGGCAAGGGCGGCCGCGAGGCGAAGGAAGCGGACCTCGCCTGGCGCGAGTGGCCGGTCGACAAGCGGCTCGCGCATGCGCTGGTGCACGGCATCACGGATTACATCACGCAGGACACCGAGGAGGCGCGCGCCGGCGCGACGCGGCCGCTCGACGTGATCGAAGGCCCGCTGATGGCCGGCATGAACGTGGTCGGCGATTTGTTCGGCGCGGGCAAGATGTTCCTGCCGCAGGTGGTGAAATCCGCGCGTGTGATGAAGCAGGCCGTCGCCTACCTGATGCCGTTCATGGAGGAAGAGAAGAAGGCGAACGGCGAGAGCGCGCGGCGGTCGAACGGCAAGATCGTGCTCGCGACCGTGAAGGGGGACGTGCACGACATCGGCAAAAACATCGTGGGCGTCGTGCTTCAGTGCAACAACTACGAGGTCACCGATCTCGGCGTGATGGTGCCGGCGGCGAAGATACTGGAGACCGCCAAGGCCGAGGGCGCCGACATCGTCGGCTTGTCGGGCCTGATCACGCCCTCGCTCGACGAGATGTGCGGCGTCGCGGCCGAGATGGAGCGTCAGGGCTTTGACCTGCCGCTCTTGATCGGCGGCGCGACCACCAGCCGCGTGCACACGGCGGTGAAGATCCATCCCAACTATCGGCGCGGTCAGACCGTTTACGTCAACGATGCGAGCCGGGCGGTCGGCGTCGTCGGCGCGTTGATGTCGCGGCAAAACCGCGATGCCTACGTGGCGGAGACACGCACCGAATACGCGCGCATCGCCGCCGCGCATGCGCGCGGCGAGGCGAACAAGCAGCGCGTCGCGCTCGGTGACGCGCGCGCCAATGCGCTCAAGCTCGACTGGGGCGCATATGCGCCGTCGCGCCCGACTTTTCTCGGCACGCGCGTGCTTGCCGACCTGCCGCTGGCCGAGCTCGTGCCGTTCATCGACTGGTCGCCGTTCTTCACGACTTGGGAGCTCGCGGGCAAGTTCCCGGCGATCCTCGACGACGCCAAGGTCGGCGATGCGGCGCGCGCTCTCTACGACGATGCGCGCAAGATGCTTGACAAGATCATCGCCGAGCGCTGGTTCCGCGCGAGCGGCGTGGTCGGCTTCTGGCCCGCCAATGCCCAGGGCGACGACGTCGAGCTCTACGGCGACGAGACGCGCCACAAGCCCATCGCGGTGCTGCACACGCTGCGCCAGCAACTGGCGCGACGCGAGGGTCGTGCCAACACGGCGCTCTCCGATTTCGTCGCGCCGCCGGGCGTCGCAGATCATATCGGCGCATTCATCGTCACGGCGGGGCTGGGCGAGGACGCGGTCGCAGACCGCTTCAGGGGCGCGAACGACGACTACTCGTCCATCCTCGTGAAGGCACTGGCAGATCGCCTGGCGGAGGCATTCGCGGAGCGGATGCATCAGCTCGTGCGGCGCGAGCTCTGGGGCTACGCGGCGGATGAGACGCTGAGCAGCGCCGAGATGGTCGCGGAGAAATATCGCGGCATTCGCCCGGCACCCGGTTATCCGGCGCAGCCCGACCACACCGAGAAGGCGACGCTGTTCCGTCTGCTCGACGCCGAGCGTGCGATCGGCGTGAAGCTCACCGAGAGCTTTGCGATGTGGCCGGGCGCCTCGGTGAGCGGGCTCTATGTCGCGCATCCGCAGAGCCACTACTTCGGTGTCGGCAAAATCGAGCGCGACCAGATCGAGGATTATGCGCGGCGCAAGGGCTGGACGATCGAGGAAGCCGAGCGCTGGCTCGCGCCGATCTTGAACTATGATCCGGCCCGGCACGTTCGCGCGCCGGCGGCGTAATCTGATATCCTCGTCATGCCCGCGCTCGTCGCGGGCATCCACGTCTGTCTTGCTGACGTCTCTGCAAAGACGTGGATGGCCGGGACAAGCCCGGCCATGGCGGTGTGACCAATGCACCAAAAATGAAGAGCACCGGACGGCCCATCCCATCCGGTGCTCATTTCCACCTTCGACGCGTAAGCTCGTCGCGGCGGTTGTCGACCCTTTAGGGCTTATTCGTCGGACTCCCGGAATCAGAACGCGCCCAGCACGATTGCGCCGACCAACGAGAGCGCCGCAACCAAGGCCAGGAAATCGAGCACATTCGGTTTCAAGGCAAGGTCCACGAGAAACTCCTTGGTGGTTGACGATGAACGGATGTTTAGCAAATTCGGGCTTTAGCCAAAAGTTACATCGATGCTGCAGTGCGCTCACCCGCGCCCCATGCGCCTACCGCCGGTGATGCAACCCTCTGAAATTGCGGGATTTGAAGCCGTGAAAATTTGTCGCGGGGCGCCGCCGTGAGGCATGCGCGGGCGCATGGAACGAAATGCGAAGTTGTGGATAAAGGTGTTTACGTGCCGGCTCGCGTCAGTGCGCCGCCCTCACGACGCGGCGCCGATCGCATTTTCCAAAAAGCTGGCAGCCAGCAGTGCATCGTGATCGCGGCCGAAGCGGCCGACAATCTGCACGCCGAGTGGAAGCGAGCGCGCGTCGTTCAATCCGGTGACGTTCACGCACGGCGTGCCCATCAGCGTCCACACGCGGTTGAAAATTGCGGGACCCGTGGTCTCCGGGCCAGGTGCCGCACTCGGCGCTGACGGCGTGAGCAGCGCATCGAACTCGCTCATGAAATCCGCGAGTGCTTGTCGTGCGCGTTTGGTCGTGCGCCGCGCCGCGTCGTAGTCGGCGGCTGTGACGGCGGCGGCGTTGTCGAGCATATCGCGCAACACCGGACTCAATTGGTCGCGATGGCGATCGTACTCGAATGCGAGCGTGCGGAAGGCTTCGTAATCCTGAATGACCGCATGCGCGTGGAACGCTTCGCCGAGGAACGCGGGCCACGCGGGCTCGGTGACGCGCGCGCCGGCGGCTGACGCGGCCTTGGCGGCCGTATCGAGCGCGCGCTGCATGTCGACGCTCGCCTGGTCCCACACATTGGTGCGCGCAATCGCGATGCGCGGCGCCGCGATCGTCGCGCGGTCGACGCGCAGGTCCCGGCCCGTGATCGCGGCGGCCGCGAAGGCAACATCGGCGACGCGCGCCGCAAAGAGACCGGCCGTGTCGAGATAGACTGAGAAATGCTTGATGCCGGCGCTCGGCAGCAGGCGATAGGACGGCTTGAAGCCGGTGACGCCGCAATAGGACGCGGGGCGGATCACCGACCCGCCGGTCTGGGTACCGACCGCGATCGGCAGCATTCCGGCCGCGACGCTCGCCGCGGAGCCCGAGGACGACCCGCCGGGCGAGCGCGACGGATCGTGCGGGTTGTGCGTTTTGCTCGGATCGAGGAATGCGAGCTCGGTCGTCACCGTCTTGCCGAGCACGATGCCGCCGGCGCGGCGGATCAGGGCGACGAGCGCCGCGTCGCCGCGCGGGCGATTGCCGGCAAAAATCGGCGTGCCGAATTCGGTCGGGAAGTCGACGGTGTCGAAGATGTCCTTCACGCCGACCGGCAGTCCGCGTAGCGGACGGTTGGCGAGCCCGGCCGCTTCAGCCTGCCGCCGCGCGCCCGCGACGTCGAGCGTAACGAACGCCTGGATCTCGGGCTCGCGCGCGTCGATCGCCTTGGCGCAGAGATCGATCACGGCTGCGGGTGCGAGCTCGCCGGCTTCGATCCGGCGCGCGAGGTCGAGGGCGGACAGCATCACGCGATCCTGTCGGTGAGAGCCTCGCGGCACTGAGCCTGCGCTCTTTCTCCCCGAAGGGGAGAGGGTTGGGGTGAGGACATCTCGGCGCCGCAATGGAAATTCCGAGCGCTCCTCATGCCGCTCGCGTCGCTCGCCATCCTCTCCCCGGCGGGGAGAGGATAAGGTGCAGATACTCTCACTTTGCCTTGCATGCGGCCCTCCCGGAGGCCGCGATGTGAGCGGAAAGTTCCTGGCCGATCAAGAGGGCATGAAGTCCTTAACCATGCGGCGCACTGGCGGCGCGGGCGTCCGCGTATTGCTAAAGGCTCGTTAACAGACTGTCTCGCATTGTCCGCGGATGATGCGTGGAGTTCGTTGGTATCTCGTCGGCTCCGTGATCCTTGTCGCGCTCGCCGGGTGCAAGCCCGAGTTCGGCGGCGAGGAACGTGCGGCGTGGCGCGCTGAGGCCGAACAGACCTGCCTCAAGGCGGGTGCCGTGAAGGAAGGGCCGTCGGTCGTACTGCTCCCGCCCATCGATGGGCCCGGGATGTGCGGCGCCGAATTCCCTTTGAAGGTGAGCGCGCTCGGCGAGTCCTCGCCGCTCGGCTACGAGGACGAGGCGATGCGCCCGCCAGGTGATGTGCCGCAGGCGCCCGGATATCCGGCGCATCCGCAGTACCCGGCCAATCCGCAGTACGGCACGCCGCAGTATCGGCCGCCGCAGGGCTATCCGTCGAACACGCCGTTTGCGGTCAATCCGAATTATCCGGCCGACACGCGCCTGCCGCCGCGTCCACAGTACGGCGCGGCACCATCCTATCCGCCGCCGCCACCACAATCGTCGCCCTCGGGATATCCCGCGAATGCGCCGTTTGCGGTCAATCCAAACTATCCGGCCGATACGCGCCTGCCGCCCCGTTCGCAGTCGCGGCCGCAGGACGATTACGAGCCGGAAGCGCCGAGCCCGGACGCACAGCGCGCACCCGCGCCGTACGAACCGCCCGCGCCTTATCCGGACGCGCAACGCGCGCCGGTCCCGGAGCCATACGAACCGGTCGCGCCCTATCCGAGCGCGCAACATGCGCCGGCATCGGCGCCCTATCCGCCGTCCGGGCCCTATTCGCGCGCGCCCGCACCGAATGGTCCGATCTCGCTCTCGCCCCCCGGGTACGAACCGCCCAATACGGATGCGCCGGGCGACTATCAAACGCCGTTGCCGAACTACAGCGCGCCGCGCCCGGCCCCGGCGCGTGCATCGGAAGCAGGGCCCGCTCACGGTGGGCCGTTTCCACCGAGCTATCCGGGCAGCGGTCAGGTGGTGCCGATGTCGCCGTCGCACCTTGCGCTCGCATCGACCACGGCCTCAGTGTCGCCGCCGGCGACGCTCGCATGCCCCCTTGTATCGGTGCTCGACCGCTGGATCAGCGAGAGCGTGCAGCCGGCGGCGCAGAAATGGTTCGGCCAGCCGGTGACCGGTATCCGTCAAATCTCGGCCTATTCGTGCCGCGGCATGAACGGCAATCCGAATGCGCACATCTCGGAGCATGCCTTCGGCAATGCGCTCGATATCGCGTCCTTCGTGCTCGCCGACGGGCGCACCGTCACGGTCGAGCGCGGCTGGCACGGCACGCCGGAGGAGCAGGGCTTTCTGCGCGACGTGCAAGGCTCCGCGTGCCAGATGTTCACCACCGTCCTGGCGCCCGGATCCAACAAATATCACTACAATCACATCCACGTGGATCTGATGCGCCGTGCCCGCCGCCCGCGCATCTGCGAGCCGGGCGCCGTCTCGGGCGACGAAATCGCGATGCGGGTGCGCTCGCGCTATGCGCGCCGCGACAGCGGGGTGACGGGCTCGATCGGTTCGCATGGCGACCGTCAGGCGCGGCACTCCGTCCTGCCGAGTGCCTATAACGAGGACGACGGCCACGGCCTGCCGGAGGCGATCGCAGGCGAGGACTGAGCCGGGTTCCGGAGCCCCGCGAAACCTCTTCAAAAGCAGCCGTCGCCTCCCCACATACCGGTTTGGACGTGGCGCCCTGGTCCGGGCGCGCTCGGGAGATACTCGATGATCCGTTCGTTTCTGCGCAGGTTTGCGCCTGTGCTTGCCGTCACCCTGGCGCTCGGGATGCTCGCCGGCACAGCCGATGCGCGCGTCGGCGGCGGTTTCAGCATGGGCAGCCGCGGCTCGCGCACGTTTTCGGCGCCGGCCCCGACGCGCACGGCGCCGACCGTTTCGCCGCTCAACCGCAGCGTGACGCAGCCGACGCAACCCGGCTTGAACACGGCAAGGCCCGGCTTCTTCGGGCGCGGGCTGTCCGGCGGGCTCCTGGGCGGACTGTTCGGCGCCGGGCTCTTGGGGCTCCTGTTTGGCTATGGGTTCTTCGGCGGAATGGGCGGCTTTGCATCCGTCCTCGGGCTGATCCTGCAGATCGGCCTGGTCGTGTTCATCGGGCGCTTTCTGTGGACCATGTGGCAGCGGCGGCAGCCTGCTTTTGCGGGCGGTGGCCCGGCCCTGCGCGATGCGGGCGGCCCGGGATTCGGCGGGTATTCGGCCGGAACGGCGGGCGCGCCGGTCGACGTTACGCGCGCCGATTACGACGCCTTCGAGCGGCTTCTTGTCGAGATCCAGGCCGCCTACAGCAATGAGGACATCGGCGCGCTGCGCAGCCACGTAACCCCCGAGATGCTCTCCTATTTCTCTGAGCAGCTGTCGGAAAACACGAGCCGCGGCGTGGTCAACCGGGTCGCGGACGTGCGGCTCCTGCAAGGCGATCTTGCCGAAGCGTGGCGTGAGGGCGGCACTGACTATGCGACGGTGGCGATGCGCTTTGCGCTCACCGACCGCACGCTCGATCGTGCGAGCGGGCGCCTGGTCGACGGCAGCGAGAGCCCGCAGGAGGTGACCGAGGTGTGGACCTTCATGCGGGTACCCGGCGGGCAATGGGTGCTCTCTGCAATCCAGCAGGGCTGAGGTCCGCGTCGCCCGGATGAGGCCTCGGGGCTGGACGTAACTCGCTGGCAAATTTTGGAATTTCCACGCCCTTCATGATCGCGGTGCACGCCCTGCCGCCGTGTCGCGCGATCGTGAACGCGACCGTTAACCTTAATTGAACCTTTTGGCGTCTCCCCCCGTCTAATACGTATGGAGCCCGCAGGGCCCCGCCGCGAAGGGGGACTTCCATGACCAGCTTTCGTGTCATCGTGACGGTTGCGGTCATCTCCGGTGCGTTCGTCCTCGGCGCCATGTCGACGGCGTGGGCGCAGCCCGGCTCCCAGAAGTTTTCGCGCTGCCCGCAATCGGCGACGCAATATGCCGTGGTGATGAAGCAGCTCGTCGCCGATGCCAGCCGTGCTCGCGCGCTCGCTGACGAGAACCCGCTGCTCGAGCCCGACGCGTTCTTCTACGAGGCCGAACTGGCCGCGACCCGCAGCTGCGCGCCCGCGGTGGCCTCGCTCGAGCAGAACCCGACGCGCTGAGCGGGCCGCATCCACAAACCACTCCAAGTCGTCATGGCCGGGCGTGTCCAGGCCATCCACGGTCCCGGGGCTTCACCGAAGAGAACCCGCCACAGCCCGTCATCCTGCGTCGCGCGAGCGAAGCGAGCCTCGACTTGTCCCGCCGATTTGATGATGGATGCCTACCCGCAGCGGCGCAGCGCGATGTCGCCGCCGCGGTCCATGCGCAGCACGATGTGATCCTTATCGACGATGCGCAGCGTGTACTGAACGCGACCGCGGATCATGACGTTGAAAAACTCGTCGACCACCGCGAAGGTCGACGGCGAGTCCTGATCGACGCTCACGTTGCGATACTGAGAGGCCCCGCCGACCGTGTCGAATCGCTGGGCGCCGCTGAATTCCATGGTGCGCGTGCCGCATGCCTCGGCGGGACCGGCGTCGGACGCATTGTCATAGGTCCATTTTCCGCCGACCGGGTACGTGCCGGCGCGTGCCGCGTCGGTGCTCAATCCAAATCCGACCAGGATCGATAGGAATGTGCAAAGCCGGATCATGCGCGCATGCGCTCCGTGTTAGTCCGCCCTAGCTACAACACGACTCGATGGGCGCCCGTTGCGTCGCCGCACGGCGACGCCGAGGCCAGGGTTAATCGATCCTAAACCCGAACACGCAGTCAGCGCACGCGGTACGCCGCCAGGAAGGTCCTGAGCGCAATCCGCACCACATGCTCGATACGCTCGGGCGAGGGGGGCGGCGCGAAGTTGAACAGCACCGGCTTGAACAGGGTCGACTGGCAAGCGTCGAGGAACTGAGCTGCGGCGACCTCGCAGTCGTCGACCGCGAGCACGCCCGCATCCGTCTGCGCCTTGATGTAGTCGGCGAGCTTGGCGATGCCGCAGCACGGGCCGCTCTCGTAAAACTTCTTGCCGATCTCGGGCATGCGGTCCGCGATCGCGATCACGGTACGCAGCGGCGAGGCTTTGCCTGGCTCGCATAGGAATTGCACGAAATTGACGCCGAGTCGCGTCAGCACCCCCTCGACGTCCCGGTCGCCGGGATCGAGATCGAACAGGCCCTCGGCCTGGACCTCGCACTGCTCGTGGACGATCGCCTCGAACAGCTCTTCCTTGTTGTCGAAATAGACGTAAAGCGTGCCCTTCGACACGCCGGCCTTACGGGCGATCTCGCCCATGCTGGCCGCATCAAAACCCTGCGCAAGGAACACCGCTCGCGCGCCCTCGATGATCTGGCGCCGTTTAGTGGTGTCCTCGGCCGCATCGGGCAGCGGGCGGGTCGCGATGGCTGCTTCCGTTACCATTATCCAAGGCCTCCAGTTTTTGGCGTTTCTGGCCTTTGCGATTCCTCTTATCGCCGAATATGGCCCGTCTCATTTAAAAAATCAATGACCGAACCGTTCGGTCATTATTGACATTGTCACGCGAGGCCATTAATTTCGCGCTGACTGAACGGTTCGGTCAATTCCGAGCCGCGAGAAAAGCGGAGCAGATCCATGTATTTGGATGGAAATTCCGAAACGCTTGGCGGCCATCGCGGGCGCGGCGCTGACGCCGCCGAAGAGGCAGCGACCCAGGCGCACGCCCAGATCGACCCCGAAATCCTCCGCCGCTGGCGCAACCCGGATGCTCCGCCCGAAGCGCGCCACGAGGTTCCGGCGCTGATGCGGGTCGATGACGATACAGAGACGATCGACGCCGAGCCCGTGCGGCCGCGGCGGCGCCGGCTGGCGCTTTTCGGTGCCGCCCTGATCATCGCGGTCGGCGCCGGCGGCTGGTTCGGCTACCACTGGTGGACGGTCGGTCGCTTCATGGTCTCGACCGACGACGCCTATGTGCATGCGGACAATACGACGCTTGCCGCCAAAGTCCCGGGCTACGTCGCGAACGTCTACGCTGCCGACAACAGCTTCGTGCATGCGGGCGATGTGGTCGCCACCATCGACGACGGCGACTACAAGCTCGCGGTCGATCAGGCGCGTGACAAGGCCGCGACCCAGCAGGCGACGGTCGAGCGCATCGGTCAGCAGATCGTGGCGCAGGGCGCCAATGTCGATCAGGCGAAGGCGCAGCTCGTCTCCGCCCAGGCGGGCGCGACCCGCGCGCGGCTCGAGTCCGACCGCCAGCAGGCGCTCGCCGCCAAGCAGTTCGCCAGCCGCCAGACACTCGAGCAGGCGGTGGCCAACCGCGCGCAGGCGGACGCCGGCGTCACGAACGCGCAGGCCTCGCTCGACGCCGCGCAGGCGAACGTCGCGGTGTTGAAGGCGCAGCAGCAGGAAGCCGCGCGGACGCTCGATGAGCTCAAGACCGCGCAGGCCAAGGCCGAGCGCGACCTCTCGTTCACCACCATCCGGGCGCCGATCGACGGAGTGATCGGCAACCGCGCCATGCAGGTCGGCGACTACGTGCAGACCGGCCAGCGACTCGCCGCCGTGGTGCCGCTCGACGCGGTCTATGTCGACGCCAACTTCAAGGAGACGCAGCTCGCCCACCTTCTGCCGGGGCAAAAGGTCGCGATCTCGGTCGACGCGCTGCCCGACAAGACGATCGAGGGCACGGTCGAGAGCGTGTCGCCGGCGTCGGGTTCGGTGTTCTCGCTGCTGCCCGCCGACAACGCGACCGGCAACTTCACCAAGATCGTGCAGCGTCTGCCGGTGCGCATCCGCGTGCCGCTCGCCGTGACCGGCCAACGGCTGCTGCGCCCCGGAATGTCTGTCGTGGTCAGCGTCGACACGCGCGACCAGCCGAAGAACGGGCAGCCCGTGCTCGCCGGCGACGAGCGGTTCTCCACGCGCTGAGACAAAGGGATCCGACAAGGGGCTTGCCAAGAGGTTTGTCATGAGCGCGCGCGCAGCCACTCTCACTTTGCAGCCGACGTCCTCCCCCTCCGTCGGCATGCCGGCAGCCGGCGCGGACGAGCGTATCGATCCGCGCCGGCTCGTCGCCTTTCTCTGCATGGTGTTCGGGATGTTCATGGCGATCCTGGACATCCAAATCGTCTCGGCCTCGCTCACCGACATTCAGGCCGGGCTTGCGGCGTCGAGCGACGAGATATCCTGGGTGCAGACCGCGTATCTGACTGCCGAGGTCGTCGCCATTCCGCTGTCCGGCTATCTCTCGCGTGCGCTCGGCACGCGCGTGCTGTTCGCGATCTCCGCCGCCGGCTTCACGTTCGCGAGCTTCATGTGCGGGCTCACCACGTCGATCGACGAGATGATCCTGTGGCGCGCGATCCAGGGCTTTATCGGCGGCGGCATGATCCCGACCGTGTTCGCGACCGCCTACACGATCTTCCGCGCTCCAAGCAGAACGTCATCACGCCGCTGATCGGTCTCGTTGCGACGCTTGCGCCTACGGTCGGTCCGACGGTCGGCGGCTATCTCACCGATGCGTTCTCGTGGCACTGGCTGTTCTTCATCAACGTCGTTCCCGGCATCGCGGTGACGATCGCGACGCTTGTGCTGGTCAACTTCGACAAGCCGAACCTCAAGCTGCTGGAAAACTTCGACTGGGTCGGCCTCATCTCGATGGCAGGCTTTCTCGGCGCGCTCGAATACGTGCTGGAGGAGGGGCCGCGCAACGACTGGCTGCAGGACAACACGATCGCCCTGATGGCGGTGATCTCGGGCGTCTCGGCGCTGGTGTTCTTCGCGCGCGTGCTCACCGCCAAGGCGCCGATCGTCGATCTCGGCGCCTTCACCAACCGCAACTTCGCGCTCGGCAGCCTATTCTCGTTCGTGCTCGGAATCGGCCTCTACGGCTTGACCTATCTCTATCCGGTCTATCTCGGCGCCATCCGCGGCTACGACGCGCTGATGATCGGCGAGACCATGTTCGTCTCCGGGGTCGCGATGTTCGTGACCGCGCCGATCGCCGGCCGGCTCGCCGCGAAGGTCGATCCGCGCTTCCTGCTGATGGCGGGCTTCATCGTATTCGCGATCGGCTCCTGGCAGATGACCTGGCTGACCAAGGACTGGGATTTCTACGAGCTGCTCTGGCCGCAGATCTTCCGCGGCATCGGCATCATGCTCGCGATCGTGCCGATCACCAATGTGGCGCTCGGCACGCTCGATCCCGAGCGGGTAAAGAACGCGTCCGGCCTGTTCAACCTGATGCGCAACCTCGGCGGCGCCGTGGGTCTTGCGGCGCTCAACACAGTGCTCGACGATCGCACGGACCTGCACATCGCCCGCCTGCACGAGGCGGTGACGTGGAGCCGCGGTGCCGCGGCCGAGACGCTCGCCAATATGACGGCGCGGTTCCAGAGCTTCGGCACCGACGCGCAGACGATGGCGATCAAGCAGCTCACCGCGTACGTGCACCAGCAGGCGGCCGTGATGGCGTTTGCGGACGTGTTTCTCATCCTGACCGTCGTCTACGTGGTCCTCGCCGCCGCCGGCCTCGTGATGAAGCGGCCGGCACCGGTCGTGCCCGGCGCGGGCGGGCATTGAGAGAACGGTTGGGGTCGTCATGCCCGCGCTTGTCGCGGGCATCCACGTCTTACTTGCATCGTGTCGCGCCGGCCATCACGGCGGCTTCACGTCGGCGAACTTGATCACCTCGGCCCACTTCTCGGCATCGTCGGCCATGATCCTGCCGAAATCGGCGGGCGAGCCGGCGAGCGGCGCGCAGCCGAGATCGGCGAGCCGTGCCTGAATCTTTGCGTCGGCGACGGCCGCGTTGATTTCCCGGTTGAGCCTCGCGACGATATCGGCCGGTGTTCGTCTCGGCGCGCCGACGCCATACCAGGTGCTCGCTTCGTATCCTGGCACGGCATCGGCCACGGTCGGCAAGTCCGGCAGCGCCGCCGTCCGTGTCGCGCTGGTCACCGCGAGCGCGCGCAGCTTGCCGGCCTTGACGTAGGCGACCGACGAGGCGAGCCCGGGAAACATGATCTGCACGCGGCCGCTGAGCAGGTCGGTGAGCGCGGGCGCCGCGCCGCGATACGGCACGTGCACCATGTCGATCCCGGTCAGCATCTTGAACAGCTCGCCGGCGACGTGCTGCGTGGTCCCGTTGCCGCCCGACACGAAGTTGATCTTGCCCGGACTGGCCTTGGCATAGGCGATGAACTCGGCGACGGACCTGGCCGGTACCGATGGATGCACCACCATGACCAAAATTTCGCGGCTGATGCCGGCGACCGGCGCGATGTCGCGGATGAAATCGAAGTTGAGCGTATGGTAGAGCGCCGCGTTGACCACGTTCGGCGTCAGCGTGAGCAGCAGGGTATACCCATCGGGAGCCGCACCGACGACCGCCTCGGTCGCGATGTTGCTCGCGGCGCCCGGCCGATTCTCGATCACAAATCGCTGGCCGAGCGCCGCCTCCAACGACGGTGCGATCAGCCGTGCCATGATGTCGGCTCCGCCCGCCGGCGGAAAGCCGACGACGAGGCGGACCGGGCGGGCCGGATAGGTTTGTGCGCGGGCGAGCCTCGACACGGCCGGCAGCGCGGCAGCGCCTGCGGCCAGATGCAGGAACGTACGACGGGCAAGCTTCATCGCCGACTCCTCGACGGACACGCGAGAGTAACGCGGACCTCAGCCGAAAACATTCCATAAACCCGTTCCTGAGGTGCGACCCCGGACCTGACCCGGGGGAGCCTCGAAGGATGATCGGCCGGGGAGGTGCGGCAAGCGAGCGAGTCGCGCCGCACTGGCCCTTCAAGGCTCGGCGCTACGCGCCGAGCACCTCGGGGTGACGGGTGTTCAATTCACGATCTGTCTTCACCCGCATTCCCGCATCCCCCCGCCGTCGGCGTCTGAATGATCACCGCCTCACCCGCGTCGATCACCGTCGCGTCCGCCCCCTTCAGCCGCTCCATCCGCCCATCCTTCCGCCGCGCCCAGTTCTCGCCGATCTGCCCATCCTCACCGCCCGCGAGACCGAACGGCGGCACGCGGCGGTGGCCGGAGAGGATCGTGCACTCCATCTTCTCCAGGAAGCGGATGGTGCGGCGGATGCCGTCGCCCGCATGCCACTTCCCACGACCGCCCGAGTCCTTGCGGATGTGGAAATCCTCCAGCACGACCGGATAGCGGAATTCCAGCACCTCGGGGTCGGTGAGGCGCGTGTTGGTCATGTGGGTGTGCACCGCGTCGGTGCCGTCGAAGCCGGGGCCGGCCGGCGAGCCGGAGCAGATCGTCTCGTAGTATTGATACTTGTCGTTGCCGAAGTTGAGGTTGTTCATCGTGCCCTGCGCGCCGGCGATCGCGCCGAGCGCGCCGAACAGTGTGTCGGTCACCGCCTGCGAGACCTCGACGTTGCCGGCGACCACGGCGGCCGGATATTCGGGCGACAGCATCGACTTCTTCGGCACCACGATGTTGATCGGGCGCAGGCAGCCGCCGTTCATGGGAATGTCGTCGTCGACCATCACGCGGAAGACGTAGAGCACGGCGGCGCGCGTCACCGGCTCGGGCGCATTGAAGTTCGTCGGCTGCTGCGGCGAGGTGCCGGTGAAATCGACGGTCGCCTCGCGCTTCTGCTTGTCGACCGTAATCCTCACCTTGATCACGCAGCCCTGGTCCATCTCGTAGGCGAACTCGCTGTCGTGCAGGCGGTCGATCACGCGGCGCACGCTCTCGGCAGCGTTGTCCTGCACGTGCTGCATGTAGGCCTGCACGACCGGCAGCGTGAACGCCGCCACCATCTTGCGCAGCTCCTGCACGCCCTTCTCGTTGGCGGCGATCTGCGCCTTCATGTCGTTGACGTTCTGCAGCGGGTTGCGCGCCGGGTACTTGGCGTTGGTGAGCAGGTCGTAGAGCGCCTTCTCGCGGAAGCGGCCGCGGTCGACCAGCTTGAAGTTGTCGATATAGATGCCTTCCTCCTCGATCGTCACCGCGAGCGGCGACATCGAGCCCGGCGCGGTGCCGCCGATATCGGCGTGGTGCCCGCGGCTCGCGACCCAGAACAGGATCTCCTTGTCGTCGTCGTCGAACACCGGCGTGCACACCGTGATGTCGGGA
>DASXCK010000046.1:0-14778 GCA_036491235.1 Xanthobacteraceae bacterium
CCTCAACGAGGCGCTCGATCCGCTGTTTGCCGCAATACCCGACAATATGGAGATGTTCGATCGCGGCGTCGCGCGCGGCGAGCCGCCGCGGCTGTGGATCGACGTGGTTGCGCATGTCGACATGGGCCGCGACAAGCGCACTTATCGCTTCATGCAGGACAGTCGTTACGGCCGGACAATTCTGGCTGAGTCGGCGGACGTCGGCGAGATCACCGGGGCGGTGACCAAATACGTCGCCTGCCGCATCATCGAGCGCGAACGCGCGCTCGCGGCCGACGATCGGCCGCTGCTGCTCGGTCCGGCACGCGACGCTCGCTCGCGCTGGCGTACGATCCGCGCGTTCGTGTTCGGGCTGCTGCTCGGCGTCGTGGCCGCCATCGCCATCGTCACGCTGTTCGTGATGCTTCTGGGTTGAGCGTGCGCCGCGCAAGCTCGACGACGCGGTTCGCGCCGACGCGCAGGCCGCGCGTCACCACTTCGCGGTGCCAGGCGCCGGGACGGCCCTCGATGCAATAGATATTGTATGCCGCGGGCTCGACGCGATGCCCGTGGATGGCTGAGGCGGAGGCCGATGGCACCCCGAGCGCCGGGATCGGGCCGTCGGGACCGCGAAGCCAGTCGAGCGCGTGCACGTGGTCGTGACCGTGCAGTACCAGCTCGGCGCCCTGCCGCGCGAGCGCGGCGCGCAGCGCGGGCGCATCGGTCAAGCTCCGGAACCGGCCGCCGTGCGAGCGGCCGGGCGGATGGTGGATCAGCACCACGCGGCAGCAATCGGAAAGGCGCGCGAGCATTTTTTCGAGACGGTCGATCTGCTCCGCGCCGAGCTGGCCGCTGGCGAGAAACGGCGCGGTCGGGATCGCGCTCGAGAGGCCGATCAGCGCGAGCGGCCCGCGCCGGCGCACGAAGGGGAAGTGCAGCTCGGCGGCGTTCGCCGCGTCGTCGCGCATGAATTCCTGCCAATGGGCCGCGTGCGCGGCGTGCGACTGGTGCACATAGGCATCGTGATTGCCGGGCACCAGCGTCACGTCCTGCGGGAGCCCGAGCGATTGCAGCCAGGCGCGCGCGGGCGCGAATTCCGCCAGCAGCCCGATATTGACCAGATCGCCCGTCACCGCGATGTGGTCGGGCGCCTGCGCCTGGAGATCGCGCACCAGCAGGTCGATTTGCTCGGTGCGGTGGATCTTGTGGCGGGCCTTTCGCCAATGCAGATAGCCGAGCATGCGCTTGTTGGCGAGCTCGGCCAGCCGCGGCCGCGGCAACGGCGGCAGATGTGGGTCGGAAAGATGCGCGAGCCTGAACATGCGGTGAGGGAATTCGCTATGCGCGTTTACGACTTGCCGATGAGGATGCCCGCCGCGAACACCAGCACGCCGCCGACGACGACCTGGAAGGCGGCCTGCAGGAACGGCGTGTCCATGTAGCGGAACCGGATGTAGGAGATGGTCGCGAGTTCGATCGCGACGACCACGAAGGCGACGATGGTCGCGGTGAGAAAGTGCGGGATCAGATAGGGCAGGGTATGGCCGAGCCCGCCGAGTGTCGTCATCGCGCCGCACACCCCGCCGCGCAGTATCGGCGAGCCGCGCCCGGTGAGCGAGCCGTCGTCGGAGAGCGCCTCGGCAAAACCCATCGAGATGCCGGCGCCGATCGCGGCCGCGAGGCCGACCAGAAACGTCTGCCACGTCTGGTGCGTCGCGAAGGCGGCGGCGAACAGCGGCGCAAGCGTCGACACCGAGCCGTCCATCAGACCGGCGAGACCGGGCTGCACGTATTGCAGCACGAACATGCGCCGCGCGGTCTCGTCCTCGTTCGCGCGTGCGCGCGGCGTCAGAATCTTTTCGCCCAGCTCCTCGGCGATGTTCTCGTGCTTGTCCTCGGCCTCGGCGAGCTGCACCAGGAGCTCGCGCACCGAGGCATCGCGCGCCTGCCCGGCGGCCTTGCGGTAGAAGCGCGCGGTCTCGAACTCCATCGCGGCCGCGTATTTGCGCACCTCGTCGAGGCCGAGCGGGCGCACCAGCCATAGCGGTCGGTGGTGCACGAAACCTTTCACATCCTGGCGACGAATGAGCGGCAGGTATTCGCCGAATTTTTGCCGATAGAGGTCGTACAGCATGGCGCGATGCCCGACCTCCTCCTGCGCCATCGCCTCGAACATCTTCGCGGAACTCGGATACTGGGCGCGCAGGCCGTCAGCGAATCCGGTGTAGATGCGCGAATCCTCCTCCTCGTTGGTGATCGCGAGGGCGAGGACCTCCTGCTCGCTCAGGTCGGCGAAGCGCTTCATCGCGGTATCTCGGTGGCATCGCGGCGCATATTGCAGGGCGGCGCGGCAAAATGCGAGGCGGGACTGCAAAGATTTGCGACGCCAAAAAACAACGGCGCCCCCGGCGAACCGGGAGCGCCGTAAGCGCCGGGGACATTTGTGGGGGGATGCACCCCGACAGCTTTTCGAATTTTCTGTGCGAGTCGCTCTTGCGTGGCGCCCGTGTGGTGATGCTGATAACGCAGGCGCATCGCGATGACAAAACACATGGCGACAAGCCAGCCATGCGATGATGCGGGTGCGACATTGGCGCGCGGCGCGAGCGCGAAGATCGAGGAACAATCATGATGCGAGAAGCAATATGCGCGACGTCCTAGAGGCCGCGATGCGGCGCGGCATGCATTTCTATTGGCGCTTCTCGCGCGGCATCACGCTCGGCGTTCGTGCACTGGTGATCGACGAAGCGCGGCGGATCTTTCTCGTCAAACACACCTATGCGCGCGGATGGTACCTGCCGGGCGGCGGTGTCGAACCCGGCGAGACGGTGCAAATGGCGCTCCGACGCGAGCTTGTCGAGGAGGGCAATATCGAGTTGACCGCGCCGCCGCTCCTGCATGGCATGTTCTTCAACTCGCGCGTCTCGCGGCGTGACCACGTTGCGTGCTTCGTCGTACAGTCGTTCCGTCAGACCGCACCGCCCACGCCCAATCGAGAGATCGCGGCGGCCGGCTTCTTTGCGCTCGACGAGTTGCCGGGCGACACCACGGCTGCGAGCCGCGCACGCATCGCCGAGATCCTGCTTGGTGCGCCGATGAGCGAGCGGTGGTGACACCGGGGCGATATCGCTGAGGGAGATTCGGATATCGGCATATCTCGTTCGTGCCTGGGGTGAACGCAGCGACATTCGGGAGGGGCGCTCCCGGATGTTGCTTCGCTCGTCCGGGCTGCACGTCGGCACCGTGCCCTGGACACAAGGCCGGCAGCCGATGGACCTTGCGTCACGCAGATGGTATCGCCTTCTTGGGCATGAGCGAGCTTTCCGTCACCATCCGGCCGGAGAACGCCGCGGACGTCGACGCGATCGAGCGTCTGCACGAGCGCACCTTCGGGCCGGGCCGCTATGCCAAGACCGCCTATCGCCTGCGCGAGCGCCGACCGCATTCGCCCGCGTTGTCGTTCACGGCGCGCATCGGCACGCTTCTGGTCGGCTCAGTCCGGCTGACGCCGATCCGCGTCGGCGAGGCGCCCGCGCTGCTGCTCGGACCGCTCACGGTCGAGCCGCCGTTCCGTGCACGCGGCATCGGCCTCGTGCTGATCGAGCGCGCGCTCGAAGAAGCGCGCGCTCAGGGCCATAAACTCGTCGTGCTGGTGGGCGACGCGCCGTACTATGCGCGCGCCGGCTTCAAGCCCGTGCCGGCGGGCCGTATCAAGATGCCCGGGCCGGTCGACCCGGCGCGGCTGCTCGTGGCCGAGCTTGTGCCCGGCGCGTTCGACGGCGTGTCGGGCGCGATCCGGTCTGTCGGTGATGGCGGCGCGTCGGCCTAGACGAGATTAGCGGTGGCGGTGGCACGCGCCTCGATACAGGATGCGCCAATGCCGTTGCTTGGCGAAGCATGGGTTGGTCGCAGCCGTCATGCGGTGGCCGGACTTCGTCACGACACAATACTTGGCGAGAAACTGCGGACAAATCTGCGCCGCGCTCGCGGCCGGCGCGAGGCCGATCGTCAGCGTCGCGACAGACGAAAACGCGATCATGCAAGCGTAGAGGCGTGAGCGCTTCATGGCTTTCCTCCCCGGGGTACTGTTTGACGCGTCCGAAATTAAATCACAACCTTAGAGAGAATTCAAGTAAACATCGCCGGATATGCATTGGTGATGCGTCGAGCAGGATGTGCCGGACGCGATGCATGTCGCGCGTCCGAGAGCGGGTCGCGCTCGTAAGCGATGAGGACCTAACGCCTTGCGCCGAGGTCGTGGCGAGGCTGCCGATCAGCAGCAGGCCGCGGGACGCCGGCAAGCCTGTTTTGTGCAACCGAACCGTGCCATCATGTGCATCGTCGATCGTCGCGTTGGGCCAGGGGAGGGGGGATTCCATGTCGAACGTCGCCGGCAAGGCCTACGGCATGAATGTCGTCACGCCGATGCGGCCAAGCCTGACTTGGCTCAATCGTGCGCTTTTTCTGATCTCGCGGGCCATACCAAGGACGCTGCAGGGCCTGCTCGGCCTCTCGATCATCCATTTCGCGCGCTGGGTCATCATCAAGCGCGATCAGTGGCCCAATCTTGGCCAGGGCAAGCAGTCGCTGCAGAACGATTACGTGCTGTTCTGCAGTAACTTCAACGGCACCTGGGACCAATACATCGATGCGTTTTCCGACGGCATCCCGGGCGGGCTCGATCTGCTCTGGTACTCGAGCACGCGATATCCGCATTCGATTCCGATTACGCCATTCAAGAACTATATCCGCGCCAACCAGATCGACACCGACTACTACTACAATTCGGTGCCCGGCGCCGCCCAACGCGACGTCAAGGCGGCGCTGCGCGTGCGTCGCGTCCTTCTTGATCTCGCCGCCAAGCTGCCGTCGCTGTCGCCCGCCGATTTCCGCAAGCAGTATGTCGCGGCGCTGACCGGCGTGCCGAACGACGCGACGAAGTTCGCGGTGCAGAACGACCTCGGCTATCAGGGCATCGCGCCGATTGCGAGCGTCGACACCCAGGAGGCCGAACGGCACCGCGCGCAATACATCCAGAGCCAGCCGACGGCCGCCAAGGCATATCGGTAAGGGCACCGGGCGAGGGGATCGGGGGGCGAGCAATGCCGACTTTCGACGGCGGACATTACTTCCTGACGGCGCTGGTCCCGATCCGTACCGGGACGGTGGATGACGGGCATGCGGTGACGTCGCCGGTTCATGCCTTGCGCAAGCGGTTGAGCATGTTGCCGGCGACGCAGACGCCCTTTGCGTGCAACACGCGCAATCACTTTGCGCGATTCGTGATCATCGACGACGTCGCCTACAACGGACGCGTCGGGCGCAACACGCTGGTGAGTGCGCTTCTCAGCACCGTGCTGACCAAGTCCCAGCCGCAGGACCATCTGCGGTGTCCGTTCCTGCTGCTCGCCGTGGATTTCGACGCCAAGGACGGCAGCGATCAGGAACGCGACTCCTACCTGGTCGAGCTGTGGGACACGATGGGCAAGGAGCTCGGCGACATCTTCGAGTTCTGCGAGGACTTCGACACGCGAGACATGGACGGACGCAAGTTCGCGGCCTACGTGGCACGCTGTCAGCTCGAGACCACGATGTCGTTCAACGACTACTATGTCGACCCGCCCAACCTGGTGAGCTGGCCCTACAAGAAGGCCACCATCGTGGTCGCGGTTGCGTTGCTTCTGTCCCTCGCCGCCGCGCTGGTCTTTCCGATCGTGGGGCTGTTCACGCCGGCCGCCTGGGTGCGGACCGCATTCTGGCTTTCCGTGCTCGCGGTGGGAGCGCTGACGGCGCTCATCGTGGTCGCGTTCTTCTCCATCACGGCGTTTGGCCGGAGACCTTTTCCGACGGCGCCGGATTCCAATCTGCCGACCGTGCTCAAGGCGCTTCATCTGCAGCGCGCGTTTACGCGCTTCGTCATCGAGCACCAGATGGAGGCCGCCGGCGCCGATGCCGCTTCGGCGCAGAAGCTCTACGACGCGTTCAAGGCCTTCGTCGCCGCGAACAAGCCGGACGACCTTGCCGGGCCGACGCAGGCGCCCGGCGTCATCGGGATTTGAGGCTCGCCATGGCTGCAGCACTCCACCTCGCGGACATTCAGGGCAACGTTCTCAGCGCCTATGGCAAGCTCGGCTTTCCGAAAGGGCGCTTCATCACCTTGAACATCCATGATCCCGCGGCCGGACGGGCCTTCGTAAATGCGCTGCTGCCCGGAATCACGACGGCGCTACGCTGGCCGTCGCGCCGAACGGCGCCGCGGCCCGGCGTGGTCCCGGTGCCGCGGCCGGAGGTGGCGGTCAATATCGCGTTCTCGTTCAGCGGTCTGCTCGCCCTCGGCATTTCGGTCCGTACCCTGCGCGGCCTGCCCGACGAGTTCATCGACGGCATGGCGGCGCGCGCGCCCATGTTGGGCGACAACTTCGATGGAACGGATCCGGCCAAAACGTGGGATTTGGTCTGGACGGCGGCGAATGGCGACCGCGCCGGTGTGAAAGCGGTGCACATCCTCGTCACGCTCAACGCGCAAATGAATCGCGACGGCACGGCCGTCGCGGCGCTCGAGGCCAAGACGCGCGAGATCGAGGCGCTGTGCCTGAAGCTGGGCGGCGTGCAGATCCTCGCCGGTCACAATCGGCCCGGCCAGCCATCCCCCGCCTCGTACCAGGACCTGAGCGCCATCATGGTGCCGGGCCCTGACGGAACGGTGCTGCCGTCGCCGAAGGAACATTTCGGATATACCGATGCGATCGGTGACCCGGTGTTCGAAGGCGAGTTTCCCGGCATCGAGGAGCGCCATGACGAGCGCGGCAACGGCGCGTTCGATGGTGCCGGCAACTGGCGTCCGCTGGCGACCGGCGAATTCCTGCTCGGCTATCCGGACGAAGCGCAGGAGATCGCCGGCGCCGCGATGCCGCTGGATTTCAGCCGCAACGGCACCTTCATGGCCTATCGCAAGCTCCATCAGAACGTCGCGACGTTCCGCAAATTCCTGTCGGACACGGCAGCGCAGTTCGGTGCGGTGTTCGGGATCGACAATCCGCAGGATGCGCGGGAAACGCTGATGGCGAAGCTCGCCGGCCGTTGGTCGGACGGCGTCCCGCTTGCCGCTGCCAAAAACGCCGACGAGTGGCGCAAGTTCAACGACCAGTACCCGATCGTGCCGCCGGCCGACAAGGTGCGCTACGCGGCGCGCGAGCAGGCCTTGATCGACTTCAAATACAAGGACGACCCCCGAGGATTCAAATGCCCGGTCACCGCGCATCTGCGCCGCGTCAATACGCGCGACGGGCTGGCGCCGACGGGCGCCGAGGGCTCGGTGCTGAACAACCGCCGCCGCATCCTGCGGCGCGGATTGCCCTACGGCGACTCCTCTGTGGGCGTCCCCGATTCCGCCGAGCACGGAATCGTCATGCTGGTGGTCTGTGCGAGCCTGTTTCGCCAGTATGAATTTGTCCAGCAGCAGTGGCTCAACTACGGCCTCGACGCCAATGCCGGCAATGACACCTGCCCGCTCGTCGGCAACCATGCATCCGGCGACGGTCACGGACCGAAGGCCAAGTTCGTCATCCCGTCGGATCCGCAGACCGGCCGTCCTCCGTTCGTCGTCGAGGGCCTGCCGCAGTTCGTCGAGACGCGCGGCGGTGAATATTTTTTCGTGCCGAGCATGACCGCCTTGCGCATGATCGGAATGGGAACCATCGACCCCACCTGATCTCTGCGCAAATCGTCACACCGACCGCGAGGGGGCGCGCATGTCGTTTCTGATCAACATCGTCACGGCGATCGCGATCCGCCTGCGGATGTGGATCGAGGGCATCGTCGCGCCGTTCCAGATCGGCGCCGCGATCCTGGCGGCGAGCGGCGACGGGCTGAAGGCGAAGGCCGTCGCCGCATTCGGCGAGCCGCGGGTGCAGCGCCTCGCGCTGCGCACGGCGCGCGCCTTCTTCCCGAATCTCGTCCTGTCGAAAAAGTTCATCGGCGCCTACCCGAACACGGGCACCGCGATCGTCACCCGCTACCAGGACGTCATCGAGGTGCTCGACCGCAACGCCGACTTCGAGGTCGTGTACGAGCCGAAGATGCGGCTGATCACCGGCGGCGCGAACTTCTTTCTCGGCATGCAGGATGGCCCGCTTTACACCCGCGATACGTCGAACATGCATTTGGCGATGCGGCGCGAGGACGTCGCGGCGCTCGTGGCGCCGCTCGCCCGGCGCATGGCCGACGAGATTATCGCCAGGCACGGCAACGGCATCGACGTCCCGGTCGACCTCACGCTGCCGATCCCGACCGCGATCGTGACCGACTATCTCGGCGTCGCCGATGCGCCGACGAGCGATCTCATCGCCTGGGCGACCGTGATGTTCTGGTATCTGTTCGTCGATCTTGCCGGCGATCAGGCGCTCGCCGGCAAGGCGCTCGACGCCGCGGCGGCGTGCCGCTCGGCGATCGACCGCGCCATCGCGGCCCGCAAGGCATCGGGCGTCGTCAAGGACGATGTGCTCGGCCGTTGCCTGGTGTCGGGGAAGGCCGATCAGCCCGGCATGGACGATCTGGGCATTCGCAACAACCTCATCGGTCTCGTCATCGGCGCGATCCCGACGATTTCCAAGGCCTGCTGCCAGGCGCTCGATCAACTGCTCGACCGGCCGCAAGTGCTGGCGTCGGCCCGCGCGGCGGCGCAGTCGGGCAACGACGCCTTGCTCGCTGCGCATGTGTTCGAGGCGTTCCGCTACAACCCGATCAACCCGCTGATCTACCGCCGCGCCGCGGCCGACGCGACGATCTCGTCAGGGAGCCTGCGGGCGCGCACGATCCGCAAGGGCACCATGGTGCTGGCGGTCAACCTGTCGGCGATGTTCGATCCGCTCAAGGTCGCATCGCCGGAATCGTTTCGCATCGACCGGCCATGGGACGACTACATCATCTGGGGCTACGGCATGCACGCCTGCTTCGGCGCCCACATCAATCGCGCCGTCATCCCGGCGATCCTCAAGCCGCTGCTGGCCAAGCCCGGCTTGCGCCGCGCCGCCGGCGCCGGCGGCCGCATCGACGGCGGCGGCACGCCGTTCCCGCAGCATTTCAGGGTGGAGTGGGACTGAGCGGCCGCCCGCTCATTCACCGCCCCTCGCGCGCCCACGTCGCCGCGAGGCTGCCGATCAGCAGCAGGAGCCCGAGCACGCCCGCGAACACCGGCAGCACGCCGATGCCGCGCACGACGCTCGCGTCGCGCATTTTTACGCCGAGCCAGTCGTCGCCCTTGAAGGTGTCGCTCGAGCGCACCGCGAGGATGCGCGGCATGTCGAGCGTGCCGGAGGCGTCGGCGATGCGCCGTGCGTCGCCGCCGGTTGCGCTGGTGATGGGCGCGAGCACGTCGGTCGTCGACGTCACCTGGGCGAACTCGCGCGGGTTGGCGGGGCCGACATTGGTCAGCGCCGTGAGCTTGCCGTCGGTCGCGCGCCACAGGCCGAGCTCGTTCGCCTGGACGCTCGAGCGCCACAGGCCGGGCTCGCCTTTGTCGAGCGTGAGGGTGCGGGTCGCGCCGGTCGGTGACGTGAGCGTCACCGGGTCGACCGAGTCGGCCATGGTCTGGCGCTCCACGGTCAGGTCCTTGCCGTGCACGACCAGGCGCAGCGCCTCCTCATCGAGGTCGGGCTGCTGCATCAGCCAGTGCGACAGCCGTCGCAGCAGGTCGATCTGCGGTCCGCCGCCCTCGTAGCCACGCGCCCACAGCCAGATGTGGTCGGAGAGCAGCATCGCGACGCGGCCCTTGCCCTCGCGCGAGAGCAGGAGCAGCGGCTTGTCGTCGGGGCCCTTCATCACGGCGGTGCCTGACTGGCTGCGCGTGTCGACCATGCGGAACCAGCGGCTCCAATGCGGCGGATCATCCTTGCCGCCTTCGAGCCCGCGCGTCACCGGATGGCGCTCACCGGCGTCGGTGAGGCGGGCGTAGAATGGCTCCTCCGTCAGGTTGCCGGTCGGCTCCGCCGGCAAGATCTGGTTGAGCGGCGTGCGCCAGATGCTGGTCTGGCTCGCGTAGTCGGGCCCGGCCGCGACCAGCACGGCACCGCCGTCGCGCACGTATTTCGCGATGTTTTCGAAATAGACGATCGGCAGCACGCCCTGACGCGCGTAGCGGTCGAAGATGATGAGCTGGAATTCGTCGAGCTTGCCGGTCGGACGATTGGTGAAGAGCTCGCGCGTCGGAAACGCGATCAGCGAGAGCTCGTTGATCGGCGTTCCATCCTGCTTCTCGGGCGGCCGCAGGATGGTGAAATGCACGAGATCGACATTGGGATCGGACTTGAGCAGGTTGCGCCAGGTGCGCTCGCCCGCATGCGGCTCGCCGGAGACGAGCAGCACGCGCAGCTTGTCGCGAACGCCGTCGATCGAGACGACGGCGCGGTTGTTCACGGTGGTGAGCTCGCCGCCGGGGAGCGGCGAGGCCTCGATCTCGACGATGTTCTGACCCGAATGCGGAATCGGGATCTGCACTTCGGAATTCGCGCCTGCCCGCACGGTGCGCTTGTCGATGAGCTCGCCGTCACGGCTGATCTTGACGTCGGCGCTGCCGCCCGGCGGCACGCCCGAGTCCTCGATCCGGAACGTGATGGTCTGCTGCTGCCCGACGATGCCGAAGCGCGGCGCCGCCACCAGCGCGACGCGGCGGTCGTGCTCGTTCGGCGTGCCGGTGATGAGCGCATGCAGCGGCGCCGCAAAGCCGAGCGCCGCCGCGTCGGAGGGCACGTCGTGCACGCGTCCGTCGGTGATCATGAAGGCGCCGGCGATGCGCTCGGGCGGCACGTCGGCGAGCGTCGCCGACAGCGCATGGAACAGCCGGGTGCCGTCGGTTTCGCCGTCCGCCTGGCCGGCCTCGACGACGCGCAGCTCGAGGCCCTTGATGCCTTTCAGGCGTTTCACCAGCGCGTCGCGCGCCTCCTCGGTCTGCCGGGTGCGGTCGCCAAAACTCTGGCTCGGGCTCTTGTCGACCACGACGACCGCGACCGAGGTGAGGGGATCGCGATCCTCGCGGGTGAACGACGGGTTGGCGAGCGCCGCCACCATGAGCGCGAGCGCGCCGGTGCGCAGCACCGCGCCGCGGGTGCGGCTGATGAACAGAAGCAGCGCCATCGCGGCCACGACCGCGAGCGCGGCCCACAGCACCGCGTCGGGCACGAGTGGCGAGAAGGCGATACCGTACTCCAAACCGCGCTCCTATTGGCCGAGCCGCTCGAGCAAGGCCGGTACGTGCACCTGGTCGGCCTTGTAGTTGCCGGTGAGCGTGTACATCACGATGTTGACCCCGGCGCGGAATGCGAAATCGCGCTGGCGTGGCTCGCCCGGCACCAACGGCAGCATCGGCTGGCCGTCCGGCCGAATCGCCCATGCGCCGGCCATGTCGTTCGACGTGATGAGGATCGACGAAACGCCGTCGCCGCCGCGCGCCGGACGCTTGCCGTCATCCTCCTCGCGGTCCGCGTTCGGCAGCGCCTCGACCCAGAGCTGGCCGGTGGTGAAGCGGCCCGGGAAGTCGCGCAGCAGATAGAACGTCTTGGTCAGCACGTGATCCTTCGGCACCGGCTCGAGCTCGGGTATATCGAGCGAGCCGAGGATGTTGCGCAGTTCCTGCATGCCTGGGCTCTGGCTGTCGCCGCCCGGCGGCGCCAGCACGGCGTCGCGCGTATCGAACAGCACGGTGCCGCCCTGCTTCATGTAGGCGTCGAGATGGGCGAGCGCCTTGGCGGTGGGCTTTGCGGCCTTCGACGAGATCGGCCAGTAGATCAGCGGGAAGAAGGAAAGCTCGTCGCGCTCGAGATCGAGCCCCATGGGCTCGCCGGACTCGAGCGCCGTGCGCGAGGCGAGGTAGAGGGTGAGACCCTCGAGGCCCGCGCGGCTGATATTGTCGGTCTCGCTGTCGCCGGTGACCACGTAGGCGAGGTGGGTCTGCAGCGTCGCCTTCATGGCGAATTTATCGGCGGCCTCGTCGGCGAGCGACGGCGTCGCGCGCCCGAACGCCGCGAGCGCGATTGCGAGCGCCAGCATGGTGGCGGCGGCGCGGTGGCGCCGCAGCAGGCGGTAGATCCCGCCGGCGAGCCAGAACACCACGACGGCGTCGAGGAGCAGGAGCGCGAGCGTGCCGAGCAGGATCGGCCCGCGCAGGTCTTGTGGCTTTGCCATGCGATAGCTTTCGATGCGCGCGTGCAGCGGCGAGACGTCGATCGGCGCGAGGCGATCCGCCGGCGCGAGCGTGTTGACGGCGAGCATCCCGTCCGGCGGCCCGTAGAAGCCGGGCGGATTGTCCGACTTGGCGCGGCCCGTGTAGTTCGCCGGGACCGGCCGCGCGGTCCGCGGCGGCGACACGAACGTGCCGAAGCCGTCGAGCATGCGGGTCGGCGGCAGCACCTCGCGCGTGCCCTCCTGCGCCGTTTTCTCGTCGCTCACCATGGCGCCGGAGAGATTGACGATGCGTCGCAGCATGTCGACGAAGGCGCCGGACAGCGGCAGGTTGGACCAGCGCGTGTCGGCGGTGACGTGGAACAGCACGATAAGCCCCTTGCCGCGCCGCGCCCCGGTGACGAGCGGCGTGCCGTCGGTGAGCGTCGCCCAGGTGTGATCGGCGAGGCCGACATCGGGCTCCGCGAGCACCTGGCGCGTCACCGTCACGTCGTCAGGCACCGGCATGCCGACAAACGGGCTCTCGCGCGAGAAGCCGGCGAGCGTCTGCGGCTTCTCCCAGCTCATGCTGCCGCCGAGGATGCGGCCGCCGCGGCGCAGCTTGACCGGGACGAGTTCGTCGTCCGCCGCCGCGAGGCGCGGCCCGGCGAAGCGCACCAGGACGCCGCCGTCGTCGACCCATTTGGCAAGCTTGGCGCGCTCGCCCGGCGCGATGGTGCCGACGTCGGCGAGGATCATCATCGGGATGCGCTGCTCGGCGAAGCGGGCGATCGCGACCGAGGGCGAGCCGCGCTCGCCCAAGCGCACGTCCGCGAACGGCGCGAGCGCGCGCTGGAGATAGTAGTTCGAGGCGAGCAGCGGCTCCGCGGTGTCGGCGGTCGAGCCCGACACGATGCCGATGGTGCGCCGCCGCCAGCGCTTGTCGAGCAGTTGCACGGCGCCGGCCGAGCGCTCGCCGTCGATCTCCAGCCGCGCGATGTCGTTGCGGATCTCGACCGGCAGGTCGATCTGCGCCTCGGCCTCGCGCTCGTCGCTCTTCAGCGTGTAATGCGCTTCGCCTATCGGCAGCCCCTTGAGGTCGAGTGCACGCACGGTGCCGTCGTCCTGGGTCCCGGTGTAGGCGCGCAGCACCTTGACGCTCAAGACGCCGGCGGCGTTGTCGGCGCCGGTGAGCGCATGCGCGCCGCGCACGCCGCCCACCACGACGGTGGTCGGGCGGTTGCCGGCGATCCGCGCGAGGCCGTCGACGAAGGTTTTGGCGCCGCCGCTGCCGCCGCCCATGTCGACGCCGTCGGTGAGCCAGACCAGCTCGACTTCTGGCGTCTTCTTGATGAGCCGCTCGATCTCGGGCAGCGCCTCCGCGCGGTCGATCGTGTAGGGCTGGGGGGCGATCTCGCGCAGCCGGGCGCGGGCGGATGCGGCCGTCTCCAGCGACACGTCGCGCTTCGTCTCGGACAGCGGAATCAGCGCGACCGCGCGGTTGTCCTGCTCGGCGCGGGCGATCAGGTCCTCGGCGGTCCCGATCCGCGTCGGCCAGCTCGCGGCGGCGGACCAGCCGTCGTCGAGCAGCAGCGCGATCGGCAGGCGCTCGGCGCTGGTGGCGATCGGCGGATTCCACAGCGGGCCGGCCGCCGCGAGGATCACCAGCGCGGCGAGCAGGAGGCGCAGCAGCGTGAGCCACCACGGCGTTCGCGACGGCGTCTCCTCCTTCGGTGCGATGTCGAACAGGAGGCGCGTCGGCGGGAACGCGATGCGGCGCGGCCGCGGCGGCACGAGCCGCAACAGCCACCACAGCACCGGCAGGCCGAGGAGGGCGAACAGGACGAGCGGCTGTGCAAAGGCGAGCGGGAGACCCGGGATCATGCCGGTGTCTCCGCGGCGTCGACGATGTCGGCGCCGCGCCAGCGTTCGAAGTCGAAACCTTCGCCGCCGCCGCCGAGCCGCGCATGCAGCGCGAGCAGGAGATCGCTCGCCGGCCGGTCGGTCCGGTGGATGACAAAACTCCAGCCGAGATGATCGGTCTCGGCGCGGATCGCGGCGCGGTGGCGCTCTATGCGTGCGTGATAGTCCTCGCGCCAGGTCTCGGCGCGGCCGGCCGTGATCGCGCCGGCGCCTTCCGGCTCGACGAACTCGACGCGGCCCGAATAGGGGAAGGTCTCTTCCGCCGGATCGACGACCTGCACCAGGTGGCCATGCGCATTGGTCGCGGCGAGCTGCGCGATCGTGCGCTGCACCTCGGCGATCGGGCTCCAGAAGTCGGACAGCAGCACGACCTCAGTGCGCGGCGAGGACGCAAACGACGTCGGCAGGCTGGTGCGCGCCGCCGCGTCGTGCAGCATCACCTCGGCAATGCGCTCGATCACGTTGCGGCTCGCGGTCGGGCGCATCAGGCCCGGAATGCCGACCCGCTCGCCGCCCTCGATCAGCACCTCGGCGAGCGCGAAGGCGATGACCAGCGTACGCTCGAGCTTGCCGTCGAGCGCAAGCGCCGACTTGAACGACATCGAGGCGGAGCGGTCGGGCCAGATCCATACGGTGTGCGCGGCCTCCCATTCCTGCTCGCGTACGTAGAGGTGATCGTCGCGCGCCGAGCGGCGCCAGTCGACGCGCGCGGCCGGCTCGCCC
>DASXCK010000047.1:0-2154 GCA_036491235.1 Xanthobacteraceae bacterium
GGCGCCCAAGCTGCTGCCCTATGCGGAAACGGTGTGGCGGCTGCTCGACCAGAAACGCCGCGAGGGCAAGCGCATTCTGTTCGAGGGCGCGCAGGGCGCGCTGCTCGACGTCGACCACGGCACCTATCCCTACGTCACCTCGTCCAACACCGTGGCGGCGCAGGCGGCGACCGGTACCGGCATGGGCCCCGCGGCGGTCGGCTACGTGCTCGGAATCTGCAAGGCCTATACGACGCGAGTCGGGCAGGGGCCGTTTCCGACCGAACTGAACAACGCGATCGGCGAGGAGATCGGCCGCCGCGGCAAGGAGTTTGGCGTCAACACCGGGCGCAAGCGGCGCTGCGGCTGGTTCGACGCGGTGCTGGTGCGTCAGACCGTGCGGACCTGCGGCATCAACGGCCTGGCGCTGACCAAGCTCGATATTCTCGACGGTTTCGACACCATCGAGGTCTGCATCGGCTATATCCTGGACGGCAAGGAGATCGACCATCTGCCGGCCGGCGAAGGCGCCCAGGCCCGGGTGGTGCCGGTATATGAGACCATCGAAGGCTGGAAGGAGCCGACCGCCAACGCCCGCTCCTGGGCCGATTTGCCGGCCCAGGCCATTAAATATGTCCGCCGGGTCGAGGAACTGGTGGGCTGTCCTATTGCCTTGCTTTCCACCAGCCCGGAACGCGAGGATACTATTCTGGTCCAGAACCCGTTTGAGGCTTAACGAGATGTTACCGGAAAGCCCGCATTGTTGAGTAGAGATGGCTGATTACTACCCGTTGATTGCCCGCGCCATCGCCGGACTGGACCCCAGTGCCCCCGGCGAAAGCCGGCGCGCGCTTTATGAACGGGCGCGTTCGGCGTTGATCGCGCAACTGCGCAGCGTGCAGCCGCCGCTCAGCGAATCCGAAATCACCCGCGAGCGGTTGTCGCTGGAAGAGGCCGTCCGCAAGGTCGAATCCGAAGCCGCCCAGCGCGCCCGCGATGCGTCGCGCCCCGGCGGCGGCCGCGCCGGCGATGCCTTCCGCAACACCACCCGTCCCAATGCAAGGCCGGCCGAATCCGCGTCCTCTTCGCCGCCGTCACGCCCGCGCGCCCCCGCGCCGCCGGCCGCGCGCAACGAGCGGTCGCCGCTCGGACAGGAAGACCCGCGCGCGACGCGCAACCTTCGCCCCGATGCGCCGCCGGCCCGCCCGCAACCGCCGCAATCCCAGCCGCAGATCCCGATGGCGGACCCGCAACTGCCGCCGACCCGCGAACGCTCCGGCGCGCCGCGCCGCGGCCCCGACAACAGTGTGCCGCAGGCGCCGGGCATGCGCGGCTTTCGCGACATCGCCGCCGACGCCGACGATCTCGGTCGCGCCGCCGCGCAGGCCAGCCGCGCGGCGCGAAAGACCTATGCCAACGTGCCGTCGCCCTCGCCGGAGTTCGACCGGCTTGAGCCGAGCCTGGAAAATCGCGGCGCCGATTCCGGTGCGCCCTATTCGTATGACGAATCCGTCGAGGAGGCCGAGCGCTACGCGGCGCCGCAGCGCCCGCGTCCCCAGCTCGAACGCGACCGCGAGCCGAAGAAGCGCGCCCGCACGGGCACCGTATTTCCGTTCAAGAGCGCGATCGCGATCGGCATCGTCCTGATTTTGGTCGGCGCCGCGATCCTGCTCGGCAAGTCGGTCGTGACCACCGTGAGCGGCCTGTTCAAGCCGTCCCAGACCGCGATGGAAGCGCCGAAGGATACCTCGCCGCTGCAGAAGCCGAAGATTCCGGATCGCGTCGGCCAGCCGTCCTCGACCGAGCAGGTCGCGCCGGTGGCGCAGCGCGTCGTGCTGTACGATGAGGATCCCGCCGATCCCAAGGGCAAGCAATATGTCGGCTCGGTGGTGTGGCGCACCGAACAGATCAAGCCCACCGCCGCCGGCCAGCAGCCCGATATCGCGGTGCGTGCCGACATCGAGATTCCCGACCGCAAGTTCAAGATGACGATGTCGTTCCGCCGCAACACCGACACCTCGCTGCCGGCCAGCCATACCGCGGAACTCACCTTCATCCTGCCGCCGGACTTCGCCGGGGGCGGCGTCAGCAACGTGCCGGGCATCCTGATGAAGTCCAACGAGCAGGCGCGCGGCACCCCGCTGGCCGGACTCGCGGTCAAGGTCACCGACGGCT
>DASXCK010000048.1:0-5174 GCA_036491235.1 Xanthobacteraceae bacterium
AACCACACCGCCAAGGCCAATTTGCAGGCGATGAAAAAAGGCGACCGCGCGTTCTTCTATCACTCCAATGTCGGCAAGGAGATCGTCGGCGTCGCCGAGGTGGTGCGCGAGCATTTCCCCGATCCGACCGACAAGAGCAAGGTGTTCGTCGCGGTCGATTTCAAGGCGGTCGCGCCGCTGCCGCAACCGGTGACGCTCGCGGCGATCAAGGCGGAGCCCAAGCTCGCCGAGATGGCGCTCGTCAAGCAGTCGCGCCTTTCGGTGCAGCCAGTGACGGCGGCCGAGTGGAAGCTGGTTTGCGCCATGGGCGGATTGAAGGGAGCCTGATCCGCGCTGCCGGAATGGCTTTCTGCCGTTGATTAGAAGTGTTCAATTTGAAGCCTCCGACGCAGAGGTGTTAGCGTTTCGAGCAGCGATCAACGCCTGATGCGAACGCCGGCACGAAGCCGGGCACAAAACAAAACGGGGCACGCCCGCTCATCACAGGCGAAAGGGGAGGCGATGACGTTCATATCCGTCAATACGTTCTGGACGATCCTGCTGGTCATCCATGGGTTGGCGGCCATCGCGCTGCTCGGCGCGCTGACCCACCAGGCCGCCTCGGTGCTGCTGCCCGTGCGGGCGCCGGCGAAACATTTCGTCGCACGATTTCGCGCCGTGCAAGGCGCCGGCTACGCGACGGCGGTGTGCGTGCTGTGGGTATTCACGTTCATCATGGGCGCGTGGATCTACACCAAGTATCGCGTCTACGTGCGCATCCCGCTCGAGGAGCTCGGCTACTGGAAGACGGTCGGCTTCTTCGACTTCAAGGAGCACATGGTGACGATCGGCCTCGGCATGCTGCCGGTGTACTGGTTCTTCTGGAAGCATGCGCGCGCCACCGAGTACGACAGCGCCAGAAAGTGGCTGACCGTGGTGCTCGCCATGATCTGCTGGTTCGTGTTCCTGGTGGGCCATGTGCTCAATAATGCGCGGGGGTTCGGCACATGAGCACGCCATCGACTGAGCAGACGGGTCCCTCGCCGGCATTCGGCAGGTTCGCGCTGCTGTTCGGCATCGCGTTCGTCCTCACCTATTGGGTCTGCGCCTTCGCGAGCTGGCCGCTGTTCACCTATCATCCGGCGACCGGCACCCTCGGCTGGGGCCGGGAGGCCGCGGCTCCCAATACCGGTCCGGCGATGTACTGGTACGGCTGGGTTGCCATATGCATGATCGTCGGCACCATCGCGGGCTTCCTCGGCACCTTGCTGCCCGACAGCGTCGCCAAGCGCATCCCGCTGGTGCTGGTGTGGCTGCTGCCGCTGCTGGCGTTCCCGCTGATGTGCTACGCCGTGATGCCGTTGTTGACTCACCGCTAGCCGCGCTAGAATTGCTCCATCCTGCCAGTACGGCCGGAGATGTCCGGAGCATGCGTGGATGACCAGCGGATTGACACGCGGCCTGTTGACGGTGGGCCTGTGCATAGGCCTTGCGCCCGTCGCGTGGGCGGGCGGCTCGGGCCTCGACGAGCCTGACGACACCGATGTCGGCACGCCATTCTTCGGCTTCGTCAAGAACACGACGCTCGGCGGCACCCTTCCGGACGCCAAGGTGACGGCATCGCTCAAGGGCGGCAATACCAGCTTCGTGATGCGCGCCGACGCGCAGGGGCATTTCCGCTTCACCGGCTTCGCCAAGGACGTCGACCCCAACACGGTGGAGATCGCCTGCGCGGTCGACGGCTACAAGCTCGAGCGCACGGTGCGCCGCAAGCTGTCGAACGATCCGGGCGCGCCGGTCGAGGTCGACTGCCTGATGACGAAGCAGCAAGCCGCGCCGCCGCCGAAATGAACTTCCGCAGCATCTGCGCCTGCGCTCTCGTCCTCTGGTTCGCGCTGCTCACCGGCACCACCGTTGCCGCCGTTGCGCAAACGCCTGCCCTGACGGGCGAGGTCACGTCAGCGCAGGAAGGCGCGATGGAGGGCGTGCTGGTGAGCGCGCACGCCGATGGCTCGCCGCTCACCATAACGGTGGCGAGCGACGCGCATGGCCATTACGCGTTCCCGGCGGACCGCCTGGCGGCCGGACGCTATGCGCTCGCGATCCGCGCGGTCGGCTACGCGCTCGCGGCGCCTGTCACCGCGACCGTTACGGTTGGACATGCCGCGACCGCGGACCTGCGGCTCGCGCCGGCGGCCGATCTCGCGGTGCAGCTCACCAGCACCGAATGGCTGATCAGCATGCCGGGCACCGCCGAGCAGAAGCGGCCGCTGATCGAGTGCATGAGCTGCCACACACTCGAACGGGTCGTGCGCTCGACCTACACGGCTGACCAGTTCATGGGCGTGCTCGCCCGCATGGAGAACTACGCCAACAACTCGACCACGCAGCATCCGCAGCTGCGCGTCGTCAAACGCGTGATGTCGGAGAAGCAGGCGCGCGCGCTCGCCGATTACGTCGCCACCATCAACCTGTCGGGACGCCAAACCTGGAGCTATCCGCTCGAGACGCTGCCGCGCCCGCGCGGCCGCGCGACGCACGTCATCATCACCGAATATGCGTTGCCGCGGCCGACCATCGCGCCGCACGACGTGCGCCGCGATGCGCAAGGCTTCGTCTGGTACTCGAACTTCGTCGAGCCTTATCTCGGCCGGCTCGATCCGAAGACCGGGGCGCACAAGGAATTCCGCTACGACCTGCCGCGGCCGAATTTTCCCGCCGGCGCGCTCGCGCTCGAGCCCGACCAGGACGGCAACTGGTGGCTCTCGCTGATGTTCCAGAGCGGGCTGATGCGTTTCGATCCACGCACGGAAAAATTCCGCTACTTCCCGCTCCCGTCCGACATGCTCACCGACGCAAGCCAGCAATCGCTGCTGATGCCCGGCCGCGCGCACGTCGACGGCAAGGTGTGGACGAACGACGTCTCGACCCACGAGATCCTGCGCCTCGACGTCGCGAGCGGCCACTACGAGCGCATCGATCCGTTCCGCGGGCTGCCGAAGGGACGGCTGCATTCGCCCTACGGCATGGCGGCGGATGCGCAGAACGATCTCTATTTCATGGATTTCGGCGACGAGAGCGTCGGGCGCGTCGACGCCAAGACGCTCGCCACCACGCTCTTTCCGACGCCGACGCCACGCTCGCGCCCGCGCCGCTGCATGATGGACGACGCCGGGCATCTTTGGTTCGCCGAGTTCGCCGCCAACAAGGTCGCGATGTTCGACACCAAGACCGAAAACTTCAAGGAATGGGACGTGCCGACGCCGCACACCTATCCGTACGACGTCTATCTCGACCGTACCGGCACGCTATGGAGCGCCGGCATGTCGAGCGACCGCGTGCTGCGCTTCGATCCCGCGAGCAGGCAGTCGATCGAGTACCTGCTGCCGCACCCGACCAACATCCGCCGCATCTTCATCGACGACACGACGACGCCGCCGACATTCTGGGCCGGCAACAATCATCACGCCAGCATCCTCAGGCTGGAGCCGCTGGATTAGGAGCACCGGCGATGTAGGATGGGTTGAGCGCAGCGAAACCCATCAACTATGAATTTGCTGTTGAAATGACGGTTTCGCTTCGCTCTACCCATCCCGCGCGTTACGCGCCGTCATGGAGCGAATGGCATGCGAAGCAAGCTCATCCTGCCGATCATGTTGGCGGCCCTCGCGGTCGGTGCCGGCGCGCAGACAATGCAGATGCCGCCGGCGGCGCACACCCACGGCGGGCCGGCGAGCACGGCGCTCAACTACGTGCCGGGCGTCGGCGACCTGATGAACCTCCTGGTGCAGCCGCGCCACGCCAAGCTCGGGCTCGCGCTCAAGGCCGGCAACTGGGACCTCGCCGCCTATGCGGACCAGGAGCTCGCGCAGGCGTTCCGCACGGTCGCGACCGTGCAGCCGAAGTTCAAGAATCTCACCGTTTCCGAGATGATCGAGTCGATGACCGGCGAGCCGATGCGCAATCTCGACGACGCGATCCGTGCGCGCGACGCGAAACGCGCCACGGCGGCGTTCGCCGATCTCACCGACGGCTGCAACGCGTGCCACACGGCGCTCAATCATGCCTTCGTGGTAATCAAGGCGCCGGACGCTTCGAGCTTCCCCAATCAGGAATTCAAGGCGCCGTAGGCGGTGCGGAGGGCTGCGCTTGTTTGTACTTCCCTCTCCCCGCAGGGAGAGGGAAGCGCGGGCGCCCTGCTCACCTCACACCGTTTTCTCGCAAAGCGCCCGACCAAAGTGTGACAACCGGAGCCTTGTCGCTGCCGACGGCGGCGGCGCATAATGGCGCCCATACAGAACACTCGCGGAATGACGGCATCGCGCCGCCGCAGCGTGGAGGATTTAGATCATGGCCGAGGCCATTCACGACGTACCCGCCGATTGGTCGAAGCGCGCCTATGTGGACGACGCGAAGTACAAGGCGATGTACGACGCCTCGATCCGCGATCCCGGCAAGTTCTGGGGCGAGCACGGCAAGCGGCTCGACTGGATCAAGCCGTACACCAAGGTGAAGAACGCCTCGTACGATCCGAACAACGTTTCGATCAAATGGTACGAGGACGGCGTCCTCAACGTCGCGGCGAACTGCATCGATCGGCATCTCGCCAAGCGCGGCGACCAGGTCGCGATCATCTGGGAAGGCGACGATCCGAAGGACGACAAGAAGATCACGTTCAAGCAGCTGCACGCGGAAGTCTGCCGCTTCGCCAACGTGCTCAAGGCGCGCGGCGTCAAGAAGGGCGACCGCGTCACCATCTACATGCCGATGATCGTCGAGGCGGCCTACGCGATGCTCGCCTGCGCGCGCATCGGCGCGGTCCATTCGGTGGTGTTCGGCGGCTTCTCGCCCGATTCGCTCGCCGGCCGCATCGAGGACTGCACGTCGCCGATCGTGATCACGGCCGACGAGGGCGTCCGCGGCGGCCGCAAGATTCCGCTCAAGGCCAACGCCGACGCGGCGGCCGACAAGGCCGGCGGCGTCACCACCATGATCGTTGTGCGCCACACCAAGGGCGCCGTGAACATGAAGGCGGGCCGCGACGTCTATTACGACGAGATCGCGAAGACGGTGCCGGCCGACTGCCCGTGCGAGCCGATGAACGCCGAGGATCCGCTGTTCATCCTCTACACCTCGGGCTCGACCGGCAAGCCGAAGGGCGTGCTGCACACGACCGGCGGCTACCTGGTCTATGT
>DASXCK010000049.1:0-2118 GCA_036491235.1 Xanthobacteraceae bacterium
TCGCGCGCCTCATGCTCGACGTGATGGTCGCGGCCGACGCCGACGGCGAGAAGGCGGTGCTCAGCGTTTACGTCAACGAGCGGCTGCTCGGCAGCACGGTCGCAACCGCCGGCGAGACCACTCATCTCGACCTCGCGCTGCCGCCCGGACTTGTCGGGACCAGCGCCAATATCCGCGCCGTCGTCCAGCGCCGCAGTGCGCAGGGCGATTGCCGCTTTGAACCGCTCGGCTATCCGACGCAGATCCTGGGCTCGAGCGCGCTCGTGCTCACGCCCGCCGATGGTGGTCTGCACGATTTCTCCGACCTAGCGCCGCGCTGGGCGAGCGGCATCGAGGTGTTCGTGCCGGCTGCCGCGGGCGAACATCCGACCGAGCTGCTCGGCCTCATGGCAGAGGTCATCAACCGGCTGTCCGCCGACACCGCGCCGATCGACGTGCGGTTCGTGGTGCCGGGCCGTGAGGTGTCGCCGTCGCGGCCCTTCCTCGCCATCAGTGACCGGCCGCCCGCCGGCGCGACCTTGCGCGCCCGCTTCGATCGCGGCCGCGTCACCGTAGTCGACAAATCGAGCCGCACGCTGCTCGACCTCGGCGGCTACGCCAGCGGTGCGGTAGCCGAGCTCGTCACCGCCGGCGACCAGCCAGGCTTGTGGATCCGCTCGCTTGCGCCGAGCGGCGCCCTGCCGACACCACGCGACCTCAATATCGATCACGGCGACGTCGCCTTCCTCGATCACACCGGGGTCGCGCTCGCGATGTCGACCGAGCGCGATACGCTGGTGCGCATCGCCTATCCGGACCAGGTGTCGTGGCTCACCGTCGCGGAACGCTTCCGCTCGTGGATCATCGGCGGGCTGTGGCTGTTCGTCACCGCCGGCTTCCTCCTCGTGCTCCAGCGCATGTTCCGCCGCCGCCCGGCCGGCGCCGACGAATAGATCGGCACCTGCCATGCCATTGTCACCTTCCGATCGCGCCCTTGGCGATCTCCTGGTCGGGCGCCGCGTCATCACGCTGCCGCAGCTCGATGAGGCCGTGGCGCTCGCCGAGACCTGGGACGTCCGGCTCGGCGACGCGCTGCTCTCGCGCAACTGGATGGATTCACGCCTCTACTACGAGACCTATGCGCGGCATTTCGATCTGCCCTTTGTCGATCTCGTCGCCGAGCCGCCTGATCCCGGCCTGATATCGCCGGATGATGCCGACGCCTGCGCGCGGCGGCTGACGTTGCCCTGGCGCATGCGTGACGGCGGCATTGCGATCGCAACCGCCGAGCCGGGGCCCGAGACCGTACTGTTCGCGCGTCAGCGCTGGGGAAGCGCGATCGAGTTCGTCGTCGCCACCAAGTTCGACGTGATCTACGCGATCCAGACCGCCTGCGCCGACTCGTTGTCGGAGGCGGCCGTGTTCGAGCTCGTCGCCCGCGATCCCGCGATGTCCGCGCGTCAGGTTGCGAGCCCGCTGCAGGTCATCCTCGGCTACGGCCTGCTCAGCGCGTTGCTCGTCGGCGTCGCGTTCGCGCCGATCATGACGCTGATCGTGCTCAATGCATTCGTCAGTCTCTTCTATTTCGGCGGCTTCGTATTCAAGGGCGTCCTGATGTCGATCGGGGGAGCCCGCTCGGCCGACGCGGATCAGCGCATCGCCATTGAGGCGCGCGCCCTGCGGGTCGAGGAGCTGCCGGTTTTCACCGTGTTGGTGCCGATGTTCCGCGAGGCCGCGATGCTGCCCGGGCTCGCGCAGGCGCTGCGCAATCTCGACTATCCGCTGGGCAAGCTCGACATCAAGATCGTGCTCGAGGCGGGTGACCACGAGACCATAGAGGCGGCGCGCTCGCTCGGTCTCGAGGGCGTATTCGAAATCATCGTGGTGCCGCCGTCGCAGCCGCAGACCAAGCCGAAAGCGTGCAACTTCGCCCTGCGCTTCGCGCGCGGCGAATATCTCGTGATCTACGACGCCGAGGACCGGCCGGAGGCCGATCAGCTGCGCAAGGTCGTCGCGACCTTCCGCCGCTCGCCGCCGCACACCGCGTGCCTGCAATGCCGCCTCAACTATTACAACGCGAACGAGAACTGGCTCACCCGCATGTTCACGCTCGACTATGCGCTGTGGTTCGACCAGATG
>DASXCK010000050.1:0-6760 GCA_036491235.1 Xanthobacteraceae bacterium
TCGTCGATCTCCTGCGGCGTCGCCCAGCCGAACGCCGTGATGTGCTCCTCGGAGACCATCGGATCGTTGAGCGCGTCGTTCTTGTAATAGAACTCGATGATCGAGCGCGGCAGCTGCGTGCCCTCCTCGATGCCGAGGCGCGTCGCAAGCGAGCCCGCCGCGACATTGCGCACGACAACCTCGAGCGGCACGATCTCGACCTCGCGAATCAGCTGCTCGCGCATGTTGAGCCGGCGAATGAAGTGCGTCGGCACGCCGATGTCGTTGAGATGCTGGAAGACGTACTCGGAGATTCGGTTGTTGAGCACGCCCTTGCCTTCGATCACCTGATGCTTCTTGGCGTTGAAGGCGGTGGCATCGTCCTTGAAATGCTGGATCAGTGTTCCGGGCTCCGGTCCCTCATAGAGGACCTTCGCCTTGCCCTCGTAGATGCGGCGACGGCGGCTCATCGGAGTGTACCGTGGCTTGAGAAAATCCATGTTGCCGTGGCTCCCGTAAGTATCAGTGTCCGCGGCGGCGGAACTTGGAGCGGGCCTGCTACTCATCACGGCGGCGGCCGGCTCCTCCGCAACTGGAAAGCTACCCGAACGCGTTGCGGAGTACAATCGACATAGACCCGCGGCGCGATCGGCGCAATGATGACTTTGGCCGTCCGCGCGTCAGTTGCCTTGACCCTTACCAGTCGATATGCAAGTCGGCGCGAGGACGCCGCACTGGCGGTGATGAACGATCAGTTGGCATGCAACGTCCGAGGCGCGACACATGACCACGTTCGACAAGCGCGAAGAAGGCTTCGAGAAACAGTTCGCGCACGACGAAGAGCTGAAATTCAAGGCGACCGCGCGCCGCGATCGCCTGCTCGGGCAGTGGGCCGCCGAGAAGCTCGGAATTACCGGCGCTGAAGCCGATGTCTATGCGAAATCGATGGTGATCGCCGACATCGAGACGCACGATCCGTTCGGCAAGGTGCGCGCGGACTTCGACGCCAAGGGCGTCACGCAATCGGATGAGCAAATCCGCCGCGTCATGGCCGAGTTCTTGGCGCGCGCGATCATCGAGATCAAAGCCGGCAAATGAAATCGGCGCGGCCTCGGCCAGGACCGAGGCACGGGCCGACACGGAGGGTGCGATGACGGCGCCGTTTTCGCTGGCCCGCCGCCTCAAGGCGGGCGAGACCGTGCACACCGGCTGGTGTCCTCTGCCCTATCCTATCGTCGCCGAAACGCTTGCGCGTGAAGGCTTTCCGGCCGTCACGCTCGACCAGCAGCACGGCCTGTGGGACATGGGCGCGACCGTCACCGGGCTCGCGGCGGTCCGCCAGGGCGGCGCCGCGCCGATCGTGCGTATTCCGGTCGGCGGCTTTGCGGTCGCGAGCCGCGTGCTCGACCTTGGCGCCGAAGGCGTGATCGCGCCGATGATCAACACGGTCGAGGATGCCCGCGCCTTCGTCGAGGTGGCAAAATATCCGCCGGTCGGCGAGCGCAGTTGGGGACCGACGCGCGTCATGATGCTCACCGGCATGACCGATCAGAAGGAATATCTGCGCGACGCCAACGCGCAGACGGTTGCGGTCGCAATGATCGAGACGCAGACCGCGCTCGACAATCTCGACGCCATCGCGGGTACCGAGGGCATCGACGTGCTGTTCGTCGGCCCGTCCGATCTTTCGATCGCGCTCACCGACGGCAAGGAGGTCGAGCCGCACTCGGCCCTGGTCGAGCGCGAGCTCGACCGCGTGATCGCGGCCGCGAAGAAGGCCAACAAGGTGGCCGGCCTCTACTGCGCCAATGCCGATCGCGCCGTGTTCGCGGCCAAGCGCGGCTTCCGCTTCCTCGCGGTCGGCAGCGATCTCACGTTCCTGCGCATGGGCGCCGCCGCGCAACTGAAGATATTGAAGGCGTAATTCGTAGGGTGGGCAAAGGCGGCCGAAGCTTCTCGGCCGTCAGCACGCTGTCCGATCCGCCGTGCCCACGCGGTGAAGCATGTCCGCGCGGGCACGGCGGATCAATGCAGCGGGACACACACGCAATCCGGCCGCCTTTGCCCACCCTACGCCCCGATCGCCGCCGCCAGGTCGTCCAGCACCTTCCCTACATCCGCCTCGATATCGGCGAGCCGCAGCGGCAGCACGCGATACTCGCGCGCCGCGAGCCACGCCTGCTTTTCGGCACGCGCCCGCGCGGCTGCTTCGGTCTCATCGGCCGGCACGAGATCGATCACGGTGCGCAGCGGAAACGACACGAGGTCGGTGATGTGCGGGCCGACCGGCACCTGGCGCTTGAAACCCTGCCCGGCGAAGCGGCGATCCTTGACCAGCGTATCCCACAAGGTTCGCTCGGCGTCGGTCGGGTTGCGGCGCAGGAGGCGCGAGAGCCCGCGCACCGGGCCGCGCTCGTTCGGCACGCGGCCGCCGCCATGCTCGGCGAGCAGCGCGCGCAGCTGGCCCGCCTCGCGGCCGTCGAGGACGCCGCCGCGCGCCGGGCCTTTGCGCCCTTCGGCGATCGCCATGATCACGCCGTGCAGCGTCTGAATGTCCTGCTGCGTCGGCTGCATGCGCGCGAAAATGTTGCGCAGGTTGATGGTCATGGTCGGGCGCTTTTCCGGCGGGCGGAAGAACTCGACCTTGTCGAGCTCGGCCTCGATATCGGCGAAGAAGGCGAAAAGCTGCTCCTTGCCGGCCGGCGGCGAGCGCACCGGCATCTCGAATGGCAGCGCGCCGCCGCCCACGAGCGTGAAATATTCGTAGGCGATCACCAGCACGGCCTGCGCGAGGTTGAGCGACGCGAAGGCCGGGTTGACCGGATAGGTCACGATGGCATCGGCGAGGCCGACCTCGTCGTTCATCAGCCCCCAGCGCTCGCGGCCGAACACCAACGCAACCGTCTCGCCGGCCGCGACGCGCGGCGCGATCTCGCGCGCGGCCGCTTGCGGCCCGACCACGGGCTTCGCCTGGCCGTGCGCGCGCGCGGTGGTCGCCAGCACGAATTGGCAATCGGCGATCGCGGCCGGCAGCGTATCGAAGAGCTCGACGCCATCGAGCACGTGATCGGCGCCCGAGGCGGCGCGCACCGCCTGGATGTCGGGCCAGCCGTCGCGTGGGTTGACGAGGCGCAGACGCGAGAGCCCGAAATTCGCCATGGCGCGCGCCGTCGTGCCGATGTTCTGCCCGAGCTGCGGCTCGACCAGTACGACGATCGGCCCGCCGACATCGGTCCACGGCTTGCTGCTGTCGGTCCCCGACCCGGGCATGCGGCTCCTGTGCGCCAGATGAAAAGATGCGTCCTTATAGCGGGATTGCCGCAAATTGCAGGGGCCTGCGCGCGGCATTGGTGGCTCGACTTGCCGTAAGGCCATCCGTCATCTTGGGGGTCCGGCGGGCGCGGCAGCAATGCCCGTCGATTGCGCCCCGAGCAACCTTTGCCGCCGCCATGGCCGGTGATATACGGGCGCCGCCCGATGCGCGGCCCCAGATGGGGCGCGCCGAATTCCCGTCAACCGGATCCCCGGTTGGCGGTCTCCGTGCCGAGAACAATTCATCCGAGGGCGGGGGGAAAGGCCATCCCCACACCCATCGATGGTCAGTTTCCGGTCGGACCAAACACGCACGGCGACTAGAGGTGCCAGCATGTCAAAGCTCGAAATCATGTGGACGAAGGTCGATGAAGCCCCGGCGCTCGCGACCTATTCGCTGCTGCCGATCGTCAAAGCCTTCGTGGCCACGGCGGGCGTGTCGGCCACGCAGAAGGACATCTCGCTGGCGGGCCGCATCATCGCCACCTTCCCCGAGAAGCTCACGCCCGCGCAACGGATCAACGACGAACTCACCGAGCTCGGCGATCTCACGTTGAAGCCCGAAGCCAACATCATGAAGCTGCCGAACATCTCCGCGTCGATCCCGCAGCTCCGGGCCGCGATCAAGGAGCTGCAGGGCAAGGGCTACGCCGTTCCCGACTATCCGGACAATCCGACGACGCAAGCCGAGAAGGACATCAAGGCCCGCTACGGCAAGGTGTTCGGCAGCGTCGTCAACCCGATCCTGCGCGAAGGCAATTCCGACCGCCGCGCCGCCGGCGCCGTCAAGCAATACGCCCGCGACAACCCGCACAAGATGGGCACCTGGAGCAAGGAGTCCAAGACGCATGTGGCCTATATGCCAAACGGCGATTATTTCGGCTCGGAAATCTCGACCACGATCGCTTCGGCAACCAACGCCCGTATCGAGCTGGTCGAAGCCGGCGGCAAAGTGACGGTGCTGAAGGCGAAGACGCCGCTTATCGCGGGGGAGATCATCGACGCGGCGGTGCTCAGCCGCAAGGCCCTGCGCGCCTTCTTCGCCGAGCAGATCGAAGCCGCCAAGAAGGACGGCGTTCTGTTTTCGCTGCACGTCAAGGCGACCATGATGAAGATCGCCGATCCCATCATCTTCGGCCACGCCGTTTCCGAATTCTTCGCCGACGTGATCAAGAAGCATGACGCTACGCTCAAGAAGCTCGGCGTCAATCTCAACAACGGCTTCGGCGATCTGCTGGCCAAGATCGAGACGCTGCCGGAAGCCGAGAAAAAGACGATCAAGGAAGACATCGCGGCCGAGTACGCGAAACGGCCGGCCCTCGCCATGGTCAACTCGGACAAGGGGATTACCGGCCTGCATGTGCCCAGCGACTTCATCATCGACGCCTCGGTGCCGGCGATGATCCGCGAAGGCGGCAAGATGTGGGGACCCGACGGCAAGCTGCACGACACCTTGGCCGCGATCCCGGATCGCTCCTACGCGCGGCTGTTCCAGGCGGTCATCGAGGACTGCAAGGCGCACGGCGGGTTCGATCCCAAGACCATGGGCTCGGTTTCCAATGTCGGGCTGATGGCGCAGAAAGCGGAGGAGTACGGCTCGCACGACAAGACCTTCGAAGTGCCCGCGAGCGGGACGGTCCGCGTCGTCGCCGATGACGGCAAGGTGCTGCTGGAGCGCCCGGTCGAGACCGGCGACATCTTCCGCATGTGCCAGACCAAGGACGAGCCGATCCGGGATTGGGTCAAGCTCGGCGTACGCCGCGCGCGCCTGACCAACACGCCCGCCGTGTTCTGGCTCGACAAGAATCGCGCGCACGACGCGCAGGAAATCGCCAAGGTCGAGAAGTATCTGAAGGACCACGACACCAAGGGTCTCGACATTCGCATTCTGGCGCCGGTCGACGCGATCAAGTTCTCGCTCGAGCGCATCCGCAAGGGGCAGGACACGATCTCCGTCACCGGCAACGTGCTGCGCGATTATCTGACCGATCTCTTTCCGATCATGGAGCTCGGCACCTCGGCCAAGATGCTGTCGATCGTTCCGCTCCTCGCGGGCGGCGGCATGTTCGAGACCGGCGCCGGCGGCTCGGCGCCCAAGCACGTCGAGCAATTCCAGCAGGAGGGCTATCTGCGCTGGGATTCGCTCGGCGAGTTCCTTGCCCTTGGCGCCTCGCTCGAGCATCTGGGGCAGACCTACAAGAACGCGAAGGCGCAGGTCCTCGCCGAGACGCTGGACACGGCCATCGGCCAGTTCCTCAAATTCAACCGCAATCCGGCGCGCAAGGTGGGCGAACTCGACAATCGCGGCAGCCATTTCTACCTCGCCCTGTACTGGGCGCAGGCGCTCGCCGCGCAGACCAAGGACAAGGAGCTGCAGGCCCGCTTCAAGCCGCTGGCCGAGACGCTCGGCACGAACGAGGCGAAGATCAACGGCGAACTGATCGGCGCGCAAGGCAAGCCGGTCGATCTCGGCGGTTACTATCTGCCCGATGACGCCAAGGCGTCGGCCGCGATGCGGCCGAGCGCGACGCTGAACGCCGCGATCGCGGCGCTCTGACGCGAAGTCCGGCGCGGCCGTCTCGCCGCATTCAAGACCTCGGCCCGCTCGATGACAGACGCATCGGGCGGGCCGCTGCGTCTTCACGCGCCACTTTCACGACCAAGAAGGCCGATGCTATAGAGCCAGCACGATTGCGGGCGTCTGCGTGAATGACGCGAGCGCCCAGTCTTCCGCCGGCCCGAAGGCTGTTGCGGACCTGCGCCCAAGAGGTGGCTCCTTACGATGGCGAAGATCAAGGTGACGAACCCCGTCGTCGAGATGGACGGCGATGAAATGACCCGCATCATCTGGCAGCTCATCAAGGACAAGCTGATCCATCCCTACCTCGATCTCCAGCTCCTCTATTACGACCTCAGCGTCCAGAAGCGGGACGAGACCGACGACCAGATCACCATCGACGCCGCCAACAAGACCAAGGACGTGGGCGTCGCGGTCAAGTGCGCCACCATCACGCCGGACGCCGGCCGCGTGAAGGAATTCGGCCTCAAGGAGATGTGGAAGTCGCCGAACGGCACCATCCGCAACATCCTCGGCGGCGTCATCTTCCGCGAACCGATCATCTGCCGGAACGTGCCGCGCCTGGTACCGGGCTGGACCAAGCCGATCATCATCGGCCGCCACGCTTTTGGCGACCAGTACCGCGCGACCGATTTCAAGGTGCCCGGCAAGGGTACGCTGACGATGACTTTCGTCGGCGACGACGGCGAGAAGATCGAACGCGAAGTGTTCAAGTACCCCGGCGCCGGCGTCGCCATGGCGATGTACAACCTCGACCAGTCGATCATCGACTTCGCGCGCGCCTCGATGAACTACGCGCTCGGCCGCGGTTTCCCGCTGTATCTCTCCACCAAGAACACCATCGTGAAGCAATACGACGGCCGCTTCATGGACATCTTCCAGCAGATCTTC
>DASXCK010000051.1:0-8484 GCA_036491235.1 Xanthobacteraceae bacterium
CGCGCCGCCGCGACGGCTTCTTCATTCCTTGGCTTCCCTGGGCTCCTGGGCATCGCGCTTGCGCGCCGCGGCCTTGTCATAGGCGGCGACGATGCGCGCGACGAGCTCGTGGCGGATCACGTCGGCGGCCGAGAACGCCGTGTGGCCGACGCCCTCGACGTTGGCGAGCAGGCGCACGGCCTCGGAAAGCCCCGACGCCTGGCCGGGCGGCAGGTCGACCTGGCTCGGGTCGCCGGTGACGATCATGCGGCTGTTCTCGCCCAGGCGGGTGAGGAACATCTTCATTTGCATGGTCGTCGTGTTCTGCGCCTCGTCGAGGATGATCGCCGCGTTGGTCAGCGTGCGGCCGCGCATGAAGGCGAGCGGCGCGATCTCGATCTCGTCGGTCTGCAACGCGCGTTCGACGATGCGGGCGTCCATCAGGTCGCCGAGCGCGTCGTAGATCGGCCGCAGGTAGGGGTCGACCTTCTCGCGCATGTCGCCGGGCAAGAAGCCCAGCCGCTCGCCCGCTTCGACGGCCGGCCGCGTCAGGATGATGCGGTCGACCTCCTTGCGCTCGAACAGCGCGATTGCGTGTGCGACCGCGAGCCAGGTCTTGCCGGTGCCGGCCGGCCCGGTGCCGAACACCAGCGAATGACGGCGCAACGCGCGGATATAAGCATCTTGCGCCGGCGTGCGCGCCCGCACCGGGCGCTTGCGCAGGTTGATCTCTTCGAAGCTCTGGCGCGCGCCGGTCGGATCGAAATCGAACAGCGAGCCTTGCGCGATGGCGAGCCGGATGGCGCCCTCGACGTCCCCCTGCGCAAGCTCGTCGCCGCGCTTGAGCCGCTCGTAGAGCCCTTCGAGTACGCGCCGCGCCTGCTCGCAGGCATCGCGCGAGCCCTCGAGGGTGACGTGATTGCCGCGCGAGTCAGCGACGACACCGAGCCGCCGCTCGATCAGCGCGAGGTTTTGCCCGTATTGCCCGAACAGCACGGACGCGAGCCGATTGTCGTCGAAGGCGAGCACGACCTGGGTCGCGGCATTGTCGCCGGCCGCGGCCGGCGCAGGGATGAGCGAGCTGTTGTCGGATCCGCGCGTTCGCAATGCCCTAGGTCTCCAGGCTCGACTCCAGACTTGTCGCGAGATTTGCAAGCTCCGCGGAAGGGGCGCGACGTGGCGCCGGATACGCGAGCTCGCCGAACAGACTATTGGGGCCTGCGCGGGTGACCGTCACGGCGGCAAGCTCGCCGATGAGCGAGGCCGGCGCCATTACGTTGACGGGCTGCAGATAAGGCGAACGGCCGACCAGCTGGCCTGGCAAGCGGCCGTGCTTCTCGAACAGCACGTCGAGCGTGCGGCCGACGCACTGAGCGTTGTGGACCGCCTGGTGGCGGTCGATCTCCGCCTGCAGGCGCGCCAGGCGCTCGACCTTGACGGCGTCGTCGACCTGGTCGTCGCGCTCGGCGGCCGGCGTGCCGGGGCGCGGCGAATACTTGAATGAGAACGCGCCCGCATAGCCGACCTCGCCGACGATCGACAGCGTCGCGGCGAAATCCGCCTCGCTCTCGCCCGGCGAGCCGACGATGAAATCGGAGGTGAATGCCATGTCGCGTCGCGCGTCCTTCAGGCGGGCGATGACGTCGAGGTAATCGGCGCGCGTATGCCGGCGATTCATGACAGCCAGAATACGGTCCGAGCCGGACTGTACCGGCAGATGGAGCTGCGGCATGAGCGCCTTGAGGTCGCGATGCGTCGCGATCAACTCGTCGCTCATGTCGCGTGGGTGGCTGGTGGCATAGCGCAGGCGGGCGATGCCCGGAATCTCGCCAGCGCGATGAAGCAGGCGGGCGAGCGACCAGGCGCCGCCCGGGCCGGCGCCGTGATAGGCGTTGACGTTCTGGCCGATCAGCGTGACCTCGCGCACGCCGGCATCGGCGAGCCGCGCGACTTCGTCGACGATCTGCGCGACCGGCCGCGACACTTCCGCGCCGCGCGTGTAGGGCACGACGCAGAAGGTGCAGAATTTGTCGCAACCCTCCTGCACGGTGACGAAGGCGGTGACGCCGCGTGCGCGGGTTGCGGTGCGGCTTGCGGGTGCGAGGTGCGCGAACTTGTCCTCGACCGGGAATTCGGTGTCCACCACCTTGCCGTCGCGCGCGACGCGCGCCACGAGGTCGGGCAGGCGATGATAGTTCTGCGGGCCGAACACGAGATCGACCACGGGCGCGCGGCGGATGATTTCCTCGCCCTCGGCTTGGGCGACGCAGCCCGCGACCGCGACGACGACCTTGCGGCCCTCGCGTGCGGCATCCTCCTTGAGCCGGCGGATGCGGCCAAGCTCGGAATAGACCTTTTCGGCCGCCTTCTCGCGGATGTGGCAGGTGTTGAGCACGATCAGGTCGGCGTCGTCCGGCGCCGCCGCCTCGACGAAGCCCTCGCGCGCCATGGTGTCCGTCATACGCTGCGAGTCGTAGACGTTCATCTGGCAGCCGAACGACTTGATATGCAGCTTGCGGGTTCCGCTCATGCGGTCGAGGTTTGCCTACCTGGGCCCATGGGCAACGACTCGCGATGCCCCTCTAAACAGTTGATTTTCCGGCGAAAGCGCCGGACGGCCGGGACGTCCCGGCGTCACCCCCGTCATAACGGGTTTCGGCTGAAAATGAAATGCGCCGGTCCGGTGTAGCCCGACCTGGGGCTGGCGTTGCCTCACGCCGGCTTGACGGCGTCGCCGCGTCCGCGCCTTGCCTGCGTGACGCAGCGGCGGACCTCTGCCTCGAGCGCGCGGGCGACCGCCTTGCGGTCCGACTGCTCGTCGAACGCGATCGGCTCGCCCCAGGTCACGGTCACGTCGATCGCGCCGGTGCGCGCGACGCCCATGAGATGCGGCGGCAGCGGGCGCCGGCCGTACCAGGCGACGCACGGCCGATCGCGGCGCTCGATCGGCAGGCCCCATAATCGCGTGTAGGCGATCGACAGCGGCTGGATCCACACACGCCCGGTGTGCTCGGCCTCGGCGAGAGCGTCGCGCGCCGCGCCGATCAGCGCCGTGCGGAAGGCGAGCACGCGATTGCCGTCGCTCGCGCTGCCCTCGCCGAACAGCAGGACCGGATCGCCTTCGGCGAGGCGCCGCGCGATCTCGGCATTGACGTCGCCGGTCTTCTGCCGGCGCGCGCGGTCGACGAAGACCGTGCGCTGCAGCTTGGCGAGCGTGCCGAACACCGGCCAGCCCGCGATCTCCTGCTTGGCCACGAATACCACCGGCGCCACCGCGGTGATCACCGTGATGTCGAGCCATGACGAGTGATTGGCGATGATCAGCAGCGGATGCTCGGGCATGCGCCGGCCGCGCACGTGGATGCGCACGCCGAGGAGCGCGCAGATCATGCGGTGATAGAACGACGGAATCCGCCGTCGCAGCGGAAGCTCGAGCGCGACCGCGACCACCTGGAACGGCAACAGCGCGAGCGTGATCACGCTGATCGCGGCAATGACGAAATAGGCACGGAGCATCAGCGGCGGTTCATGGCAGGCGGAGCGGTTCTCTGTGGCCGTATGTTACGTCGGCCGGATCGCGGCGACCATTTCATAAGCGCATCGATCGCCCCCGCCGCGTGCTCTAGGCGAGATCGCGACGCAGCACCAGGGCGTTCGCGGGCGCGCCTTCGGGGCGCGCGTAGTAAGCGGGACGGCGGCCGACGTCGCGGAAGCGGGCGCGTTCATAGAGCCGGCGCGCCGGCGCATTATCCTCGTCCACCTCGAGGAAGACCGTCGTGACGCCGAGGCCGGCAAGCCGGCGCAGATGCAGGTCGAGCAGCTTGCCGGCGAGCCCGCGGCTGCGGCGCGCCGGCGCCACCGCGACCGACAGGATTTCGGCCTCGCTCGCGGCGAGCCGCGACAGGATGAAGCCGGCGAGCGTGCGGCCCGCCAAGGTACCGACGATGGCGCGGTGGCCGATCACGCTGCGGTCGGCGAGGAGCTGCTCGAACTCATCCTCGCTCCAGCCGCGTCGGAACGCGGCGGCGTGTAGCGCCGCCAGCGCCGCGGCGTCGCGTGCGGACGCCTCCGACAGGACGGGCTCGGGCCGCGTCAGCTTGCGCAGCAGGCCGATCATCGGCGCGGCAGGTGAGCCGCGTCCTGCGGCTTCGCGTCAGGCGCACGCAGGTAGAGCGGCTTCGGCAGGGCGATCGCCTGGGCGGCGGCGGCGCCGAGTTGGGCGACCCAGTCGATGATCGGCGCGCGAGCGGGATCGACGACGACCGGCGGGCGCTCGTTTGCGGGCCACGCCGCAGCGATCAGGGCGGCGCCCGATCCGACGAGCCGCGCCGGGCCGGTCGCGGCGGCGCGCAAGGCATCGCGGATGGACGCAAGCCGCGGCTGGATCAGCGTGCGGCCGCCGGGGCCGTAGAGCTGCATGTAGACCTGGTCGTTGCGGGCATCGACGGCGGTGAGCAGCGGCGTCACGTCGTCGGCCGCGATATAGGGCGCCGCGAAGGCCGCAAGCGTGGTCAAGCCGACCGCCGGCTTGCCGGCCGCAACCGCGATGCCGCGCGCCGCCGCGACGCCGACCCGCAATCCCGTGAAGCTGCCGGGCCCGACCGTCACCGCGATGCGGTCGAGCTCGAGGAACTCGAGCATCGCCTGGCTCATCACGTTCGCGACGAGCGGCATCAGTGCTTCGGCATGCCCGCGCACCATCGGGATCGACTGGCTCGCCAGGATGCCGCCCTGATCGGTGTCGAGCACCGCGGCGGAGCACGCCTCGAGGGCGGTATCGATCGCAAGGACGCGCATCATGTTCGAATGGAAATGGAGCCCGGCTGTTCAGCACATGTCCCGGCCCCCCGGCAAGGACATACACAAGTGCTAGCACGCGTGCCCGCCAGCCGCAGCCGTGGGCACGCGCACCTCGTGCAAGCTATTCGGCATCAGGTTAACGCGCCGCCGGCCGGGACGCCACAGTCAGTTGGGGCGGACTTCCACCACGTCCGGCACGAAATGGCGCAGCAGATTCTGGATCCCGTGCCGCAGCGTCGCGGTCGAGGATGGGCAGCCCGAGCACGCGCCCTTCATGTCGAGATAGACGACGCCGTCCTTGAAGCCGCGAAACGTGATGTCGCCGCCGTCGTTCGCGACCGCCGGGCGCACGCGCGTCTCGATCAGGTCCTTGATCTGCGCCACGGTGTCGGCGTCCTTCTCCTCGAAGAACTCGTCGTCGCTCGCGCCATCGGTCGCGGTCTCCGCATTCACGATCGGCACGTCCGACATGAAGTGCTCCATGATCGCGCCGAGCAGCACGGGCTTGAGCTGCTGCCAGTCGCCATCAGTCTTGGTCACCGCAATGAAATCGGCGCCGAAGAAGACGCCGCCGATACCGTCGACCTCGAACAGCCGCGTAGCGAGCGGCGACTGCAGCGCCTGCGTCTTGTCGCGCATGTCGAGGGTGCCCTCCGGCAGCACTGCGCGACCGGGCAGGAACTTGAGGGTGGCGGGGTTGGGCGTGGTCTCGGTCTGGATGAACATGGACAGTCTCCTTCGCGTCGCGGGTTCAAGGCCCGCGCGGAACAGCACTTATTTGGGTCTTCCCGGGCGCCCGGTCAACTGCAAAGCGGCCGACCCCAGATCCGCGTCAGCGCCGGACGAAGCCGACGATGTCCTTGACGTGGCGCATGTTTTCGTCCGCGATCGCCTGCGCCCGGGCGGAGCCGTCGGCGAGCACCGCGTCGATATAGGCGGGATCGGCCGTGAGCCGCCGCATCTCCGCGGTGATCGGGCTGAGCCTGGCGACGAGCAACTCTACCATCGCGTTCTTGAAGGCGGAGAACTGCGCGCCGCCGAATTCCTTGAGCACGTCGGCTTTGCTGGCGCCCTTCGTCGCCGCGAAGATGCCGACCAGGTTGTCCGCCTCCGGCCGCGCCTCGAGCTCCTTCACGTCCTGCGGCAGCGGGTGCGGATCGGTCTTGGCGCGACGGATCTTGAGCGCGATCGCGTCGGCATCGTCGGTGAGATTGATGCGCGACTGGTCGGAGGGATCCGACTTCGACATCTTCTTGGTGCCGTCGCGCAGCGACATCACGCGCGTCGCCGGCCCCTGGATCAGCGGCTCCGGCAAGGGGAAGAACATCTCGCCGTGGCCGTGCGCGCCGATCGCGTCGCCGAAATCGTTGTTGAACTTCTGCGCGATGTCGCGCGCGAGCTCGAGGTGCTGCTTCTGGTCCTCGCCGACCGGCACATGGGTGGCGCGATAGAGCAGAATGTCGGCCGCCATCAGGTTCGGATAGACATAGAGACCGACCGAAGCGTTCTCGCGGTCCTTGCCGGCCTTCTCCGTGAACTGGGTCATGCGGTTGAGCCAGCCGAGGCGCGCCACGCAGTTGAACACCCAGGCAAGCTCGGCGTGCCCGGAGACCTGGCTCTGGTTGAACACGATGTGCTTCTTCGGATCGATGCCGCACGCCAGATAGGCCGCCGTCACCTCGCGCGTCGCCTTCGGGAGCTCGGCTGGGTCCTGCCACACCGTGATCGCGTGCATGTCGACCACGCAGTAGATGCAGTCGTGGGTTGCCTGCAGCTCCACGAAGCGCGCGATGGCGCCGAGGTAGTTGCCGAGATGCAGGTTGCCGGTCGGCTGGACACCGGAAAACACCCGTTGCTTGAAGGCCATCGCGTCGGCTCCTTGCACCCGCATTTTTTGAGCATGATCCGAAGACGGATATCCATGCTCCGATGCGCGCGTCCCATGCCACGGCGGCCCCGCGCCGCGCAAGGGGAACCGGGGTAAACGAGCGGAAAGGGCGGTGTGATCGCTCGCTACGACCTGCCGCGCATCGCTGCGCGCAATTCGGCGATGCGCGCGATGCCCAGGATCTCGATCGCGGCGAGATAGACCGCAAGCCCGGCCGCGACCAGGACAGCGAGCGTGAGAACCCGCACGAGCGCGGTGTCGGACGCCGCAAAGGCGGCGATCAGGTCGCGGCCGCCGAAGATCGCGACCGTCATGACCACGGTCGCAAGCGCGATCCGCGGCACCCGGCGGCGTGCCGCGGGGTCGAGCGCGAGCCACCCGCGCCGCCACAGCACGATCGCGAGCGTCGTCGCGCCGACCCAGCCCGAGACCGCGATGGCCGCCGCGACGCCGACGTGGCCATAGCGCGGAAACAGGATCAACGCGCCGATAATCGCGGCCGTGAGTCCGCCGAGCGCCGTGAGCATGGGTGTGCGCGTGTCTTCGTGCGCGAACGAGACGGCGCCGAGAACCTTTTCCAGCACGTGGCCGGGCAGGCCGGCCGATATGGCCGCAAGCGCGGCTGCGACCATCGCGGTGTCGTGCGGCCCGAACGCGCCGCGCTCGAACAGGCCACCGGCGATCGGCGTCGCCAGCACCGCGAACGCGGCCGCGGACGGCAATGCGAGGCCGAGCGCGATCTCGAACGCGCGCGACTGGGCGCTCGCGATGGCCGCCGTCTCGCCTTTGCGCACGCTCGCCGCGATCGCCGGCACGATCACGGCGGCGACCGCGACCGAGACGACGCCGAGCGGCAGCTCGTAGAGGCGGTTCGCGTAGTAGAGCCAGGACACGGCCGCCGGCGACGAGGATGCGACCATGGCGCCGGCCATGAGCTTGAGCTGCGGGATGCCGCCGGCCACCACGCCCGGGATCGCCCGCGCGAAGAAGCGCCGCACCTCGGGTGAGGCGCGTACCGACAGGCGCCGCGGCCGCACTTCCTCGCGCATCAGCGCGGTGCCGACCGTCGCGAGCTGGGCGAGGCCGGCGACCACGATCGAGACCGAGAGCGCCGCGCCCGCGAAGTACGACGCCCTGCCGCCGAGCCCGATGATCACGACCAGCGCCGCGACGAACACGCCGTTGAAGACGACCAGCGCGAAGGCGGCGGCGGCGACCCGTCCCTGCGCGTTGAGCATCGACGCCGCGACCGCGACGAAGCCGGCGATCGCGATATAGGGAACCGACAGGCGCACGAAATCGACCGCGGAGACAAAACGCTCGCTGCCGGGCGCGAAGCCGGGCACCAGCAGGCGCACGACGATTGGCGCGAGCAGGACGCAGGCGAGCGCGATTGCGCCGAGCGCGAGCGCCATGGTGCCGAGCACTTGTTCGCCGAAGCGGCGCGCCCCGTCCGCTCCGCGCTCCTCACGAATGCGCAGCCAGGTCGGCACGAACGCGGCATTGAGCGCGCCCTCGGCAAGCAGCCGGCGAAACAGGTTGGGAATCTGCAGCGCCGCGAAATAAGCGTCGGAGAGCACGCCGGCGCCGAGCACGGCCGCAATACCCATGTCGCGAAAGAAGCCGAGCAGGCGCGAAAGCAGCGTCGCGGTGCCGACCGTGGTGACATCGCGGGCAAATGACATGAAAGAGTGCGGCCTCCGGCCCCGAATGTAGCCGGTCGGGCGCCGGCAAGCTATCAGTCCGCCCGGAACTTGCGCGGCCGCATTCTCGTTGCCAGCGCAAGCCTGCCCGTTATAGTGCGCGGCCTCTCACCA
>DASXCK010000052.1:0-7213 GCA_036491235.1 Xanthobacteraceae bacterium
GGCGGTTCCCGGCCCGCGCCGCCATTAGAGGCCGATGATGAGTTCGCTGTTTTCGTGGCTGCTCGAACCCGGGATGTATTTCGCCATCGGGTTCCTGCTCGCGGCGCTGCTGTCGCTGCCGTTCATGGCCGCAATTCACCGACGCGCCGTGCGGCTCACCAGCCGCCGCCTCGATTCGCATCTGCCGCTATCGATGGACGAGCTGCGCGCCGAAAAGGACCTGTTGCGTTCCGAATTCGCCGTTTCTACCACCCGCCTGCAGAGCACGCTCACCGAGATGCAGGCCAAGACCACGTCGCAGCGCGCCGAAATCGGCCGGCAGAGCACCGTTGTCACCACGCTGAAGACCGAGCTACGCGCGAAGACGCAGACGATCGCGGATCTCGAGGCGCGTGAGACGGCGCTCAAGGATCAGCTGCGGAAAACCGCGCACGAGCACGCATCGAAGTCGATCGACCTCGACGACGCGCGGCGCGTGCTTTCGAACAAGGAAGTCGAGCTCGCGCGATTCGCATCGACCGTCGACGATCGCGACGCCATCGCGGACCACCAGGGCTTCGAGCTCGCAAAGGCGCGGCTCAATGTCGAGGCCCTCAAGATGACCGTCGAGGAGCTCAACGACGACGTCCAAGGGCTGAACGCGCGGCTCACCCAGGCGCGCGAGGACAGCGAGCGGGCGACCCACGACCTCGCGCAGGAGCGGGGCAAGGTCGAGAATCTCGGCCGCCGGCTGGCAGATATCGAGATCGAGCTGATCGCCCAGCGCAACGAAGCCGAGGCGCTCGCCAAGGTAACCGCCGAGCGTATCGGCGAACAGGCGCGGATTCTCGCCGCGCGCGAATATGACGGCGACCGCCTGCGCGTCGCTCTCGAAGGTGCACACCGCGCCGAGGCCGCGCTTCGCTACGAGTTTGCCCAAGTCGAGGAGCGGCATCTCAGCGAGGGGAAGGTGGCCCTCGCCGCGAAGGCAGTGCTGGAGGTCGAGGTGGGCCAGCTTAGGCAGGAGCGCCTGCAACTGCAGGCGGAGCTGCGCGAGCTGCGGCGACAGGCAGGAAATTCGCAGGCAAGCGAGCGGGCCGAGAGCGCCTCGATGCGGACGCGCATCGACACGGTCGCGAACCAGGTCGCGAATCTGCACTCCCTGTTCCTGGCCGCCGCGCCGTCCGGGGAGATGGACCGCGCCGTCGTACCCGCCGCGAACGTCAGCGCCAGCAGCCATGACTTCGACAGGCATGACCCGGCGGCGCCGCCATCGCTCGCCGAGCCGGAAGTGCGGACCGCACCGGACGACGAGCAGCCGGCCATCGCGAGCCCGGCCACCCGCTGACCGACTTTTCCTGCTTCCACGCGACGGCGGAGGCTGCCGCGCCTTCGCGCTCCGACTTCATCCTGCCGGACCGCCTTGAACTCCAGCATCCAATCCGGATAGTGACCGTCTCACGGCTCTCCCGATTCCTCCCGAAGGAGTTTCAATGTCCGACATTCGTGTCGACCACGCCGAGCTGTTTCGTTTCTTCGTGGCCGTCTTTGCCGCCAAGGGTATGCGCCCTGCCGATGCCGACACGCTCGCCGAGATGCTGGTGTGGGCCAATCTGCGCGGCGTCGACTCGCACGGCGCGATGCGCGTGCCGGACTATCTCAACCAGATCAAGAGGGGCACGTTCGATCCGACCGCGCAGCCGACCATGCGACCGCTGATGCCGGCGACGTTCATCCTCGACTGCGCGCGTGCGGCCGGGCCGGTGTGCATGATGCAAGCGGCCGCGCGCGCTATCGAGCTCGCGCAGCAATTCGGCGTCGGCGTCGGACTCGTCAGCGACACCGCCCACACCGGCGCGGTCGGCCGCTATGCCCACTGGATCGCGGAGCGCGGCTACGCGGCCTTGGTGATGGTCGCCGGGCCCCCGTTCATGGCCTATCACGGCGCCAAAGCGACCACGCTGGCAACGGCTCCCATCGCAATCGGCATTCCGGGCCCCAAGGAAGGCGACCCGCTCGTCCTCGACATGGCGACCAGCGTCACCGCCGCGGGCCGCATCCGCCAGGCCGCCGCTGAAGGTCGGCCGATTGCCGAAGGCCTTGCGATCGATACCGACGGCAAGCCCACGACGGACGCCGCCAAAGCCGCAACGCTGCTGCCGCTCGGCGGGCCGAAAGGTTCGGGCCTATCGCTGCTGTTCGAATGCCTCACCGGCATCATGGCCGGTACGCCGATCATCACCACCATCGCTGGCCTCACGGGATCGCGCGTTCCGTTGCAGAATGCGATGGTGATCGTCTTCAATATCGCCAACTTCCGGCCGCTCGACGATTATCGGCACAACATCGAGCAACTGATCGCGGTCGTGAAGGATTTGCCGCGCCGCGAGGGCTTCGAGGAGCTGCTGCTGCCGGGCGAACGCGGCGGCCGCGAAGCCCAACTACGGCGGCACAACGGAATTCCCATCGCGCCCGAGCTCTGGCGCGAGCTCAACGAAATTGCGCAGACGCTCGGCGTGCCGCCGCCCCGTTCGCGGGCGTAGCCGACGTGCAGGTTATCGCCTGCAAATCCGGCAAATCCGCGACCCTTTTGATCGGCCGGATTTGCCACACTCGCAGCCGTCTTTGTTGTCCCGTTTGGTGACGCAAAGACGCAGCACGTAAAATTATCGTCCGACGCGGAACCAACCCCCCGCTTTCACCTTTTGCTTTTTAGCGGTGCGACGGTCCTGCGCCGGGCCGTGCTGAGGCCCGGGCATCGTGATACCCCGCGACAAGGAGCAGGCTGCCGCAATCCCGTCAGGCCAGAACATCCGTTACGGCTGTTCAATTCACAGGAGCTGCGCCATGTGCGACTATAGTCTGGAGCACCTCGCGAGCCGTCCGGCCAAGGTCGGCGACAAGCTAGTCTCCACCAAATTCACCAACTCGATCACCCGCGGCTTTACGGCGATCGGCGAGCCCAATGTCGCCGTTTGCCTGATGCCCGGCACCGAGCTGGCATTCGAGCAGGACGTCACCTGCGTGCATGCGCTCGGCCTGCTGCCGAGCCGGCGGATCGCCGAAAGGGTGGCTCGCTTCCGCGAGATCAACCTGCAGAATCCGCACGACCACCACGACGCGCTCGAATTCCCGAGCGGCCAGGTCGTTCTGGTGACGCGGCTGTGCGAAGGCCAGCTCGCGACAGTGTTGCAGCTGCCGGTCGATCCCGACAAGGAAAAGGCGAACGAGCAGAAAGCCGGCACGCCGGAGACGCAGATCGCCTGACCGAATAAAGGTAGGTTTGCAAAGCGGGGGCCGCCGGGCGACCGGCGGCCCTCTTTTTTCGCTCGCCATTGAGTGTGCGACCGTAACGCATCTTACGCGCGTAGCGCGCAGGCACGGACGCGGCTTGACAGTCCGGCGCGCCCCCGACAGTTTGCCGGCGCATCTCAAGCCGGAAAAACGCTCATGGCCAATCTGCGTCTCAACTTCGCCTGCGGCCCTTATGACCGCACCAACGCGCTGCGCGACGGGTCGATCAAGCCGGATGGCATCGATCTCAACTACATCACGCTGCAGCCGGCGGAGATCTTCTGGCGGATGCTCCAGTACCAGGAATTCCACGCCTCCGAGATGTCGTTGTCGAATTACACGAGCCTGGTGAGCGACGGTAACTCGCCGTTCATCGCGATCCCGGTGTTTCCATCGCGCGTGTTTCGCCACGGCTATTTCTTCATCAACACCACCAAGGGCATCGAGAAGGGCGCGGACCTCAAGGGCAAGCGCGGCGGCGTGCCGGAATACAGCATGACCGCCGCGGTCTACATGCGCGGGCTAATGCAGCACGAGTTCGGCGTCAAGCCGAGCGATGTCGAATGGGTGCAGGGCCGCACCGACCGCCTCGGCCGCCAGCTGCCGTCCGACGTCAAGCTCACCCAGGCGCCGGTCGGGACCGAGCTCGGCGACCTGCTCGAGCGCGGCGAGCTCGACTTCATCATCACCGCCAACAACCCGTTGTCGTTCCGGCGCGGCGCCAAGACGGTGCGGCGGCTCTTCCCGAACTACGCGGAGGCCGAGAAGGATTATTTTCGCCGTACGAAAATCTATCCGATCATGCACACGGTCGTGATCCGCCGCGACATCTACGAGCGCGATCCGTGGGTCGCGCTCAACCTCTACAAGTCGCTCTGCCAGGCCAAGGAGCATTGCTACAATCTCTTGAGCGAGACCGGCTCACCCAAGGCCTCGTTCGCCTGGCTGCAGCCGCTGATCGAGGAGGAGCAGGCGATCATCGGTCACGACTGGTACCCCTACGGAATCGAGCAGAATCGCCCGACCATCGAGGCATTGCTGCAATACACGCACGAGCAGGGCCTGACCAAGCGCCGGGTGAAGCTGGAGGAACTCTTCGCGCCGAGCACCTTGCGCGACATTCCGCTCAGCGAGGGGCAGAAGGTGTGATCCAGGTACCCTCGCTTTCCGTAGGTATGGATTGAGCGAGGCGAGACCCATCACTGCGTCGCGTATGTGTGACGGGTCTCGCTTTCGCTCTCCTTTTCAGCGAGCAGCGCCTAAACGGCGTGCGCCTTGCGCCCGCCGCGCTCGATCGTGACCGGCGCCTCGTCGTGCGCGGTCAAGTATTTTGCGAGCGCCATGCAGCGCATCGCCAGCATGGCGGCGCCTTCGGCGAGCTCCGTCGAGTTGCGCACAATTTCGACATTGACCTCCATGTCCTCGTGCGACCACCCGCGCGAGTGGGCGATGTAGGGGAACTGCGGAAAGATGAAACCGAGCTCGGCGAAGAAGCCGAGCATCTGCCCGGCGACCGCCTGGATGTTGTCCTGCCCGCCGACGATGATGAAGCCCGCAACCTTGTTGCGGATCAGCACCTTGTCATTGATCGTGATCGCATTCTGCACGCAGTTGAGCCGCTCGGCCATCTTGAAATAGAGGGATGATGCCGCGCCCCAGCGGATCGGCGACGCGATGATGATGGCGTCGGCCCAGTGCACCATCGCCTCGTAAACCCGATCCATCTGGTCGCTCGCGTCCATCTGGGTGATCGAGCACGGCCAGGTGCAGGCATGCGCGGCCTTCGAGTAGTAGCCCTCGCAGGCGCGGAATTTCAACGCGTTGAGGCAGATCAGCCTCGTCTCGGCGCCGTCGTGCGCCGCGGCCGCGAGCGCGTGGTCGAGCAAGTGGTCGGAGCCGGAGAAACGCGGATTGGCGCCGTCCATCGCGGTGGTCGAGATGCCGCAGACGCGCAGCGGCCCCGGTGCGCGCTTGACCTCGCGCTCGAGCGGATGCGGCGGATGCGGCTTCTTGTTGCGCCGGCTCGCATTGGCGAGGTCGACGAGGACGCGCCCGTTCTCGACCTTCACCGGATAGGCCGGAACGCAGTCCTCCTCGAAGCCCGGCTCACCCTTGCCGGTCGCGCGATGAAATTTCCAGTGGTGCCACGGGCACGTGACGTAGTCGCCATCGAGCCGCCCCTCGCCGAGCGGCCCACCGACGTGGTTGCACGCATTGGCGAGCGCGCCGAATTTTCCGTCGCGAAACGACAGCGCGATGTCGCGATTCCGCACGCTGATGCGCCGCAGCGGCGTTGCGCTCAAGTCGGCGGCGGCACCGACGTCGACCCAGTTCTCGGGCATGGCGCTACTGCTCCTCTCTACGCGATCACGATCGCGGCCGGGGTGCCCGGCGCGAGCGGCGTCGGATCGACCTCGATGATGCCGCGCTCGACGCGCACCTGATAGGTCACGAGCTTCTCGATGAACGGCGGCGGCGCGCGGCCGTCGGCCAGGCGATACTGGTAGCCGTGCCACGGGCAGGTGATGCAGCCGTCGATGATGCGCCCTTCACCGAGCGGCCCATTCTGGTGGGCGCACAGGTTGCTGACGGCCCCGACCTGATTGCGGTCGCGAAACACCGCGATGCGCTCGCCGTCCGGCGCCGTGACGATGCACGCGCCGCCATCGGGGATCGCGGTAGGCACGCCCACCGTGAGCCAGCTGCCGGTCGCCGGCGCGCGATCGGTCTTGCACTCGCGCCAGCCGGCGACGAGGTGCAGCGCCGCAACGGCCGCGAAGCTTGCCAAGAGGATAATCGGCACGAGCGGGGAGCGTTCGTCCTGCATGTGGCCGAGCGCGACATGCATCACGACGAGGCCGTAGCCGGCGTAGAGCAGCATGTGAAGGAATTTCCATACGCGCGGGGTCAGGAACATCAGCCAGAAATCGTGGCTCGTGGCCGCCAGCAAGAAAAGGATCGCGAGCGCCGCGAGGCCGAGCGCCTTGAACGGGAAGCCGATGAATTTTGCGTAATCGCCCCATTTCGTCAGCTCGGCCGCGAGATTGGGCAAGGCGTGGAGCGAGACGTACCAGTCGAGCAGCCAGGCGAAATGGACGCAGGCGACCAGGAAGGTCAGCACGCCGAAATGGCGGCGGTTGTAGAGGAGCTTGAGGAAACGTCGGTCGAGCCGCGCCAGCGGGCCGATCGACAGGATGATGGTGAGCATCACGAGCGCGCAGCTTCCGGTCGCCCGTATCCACAGGTCGATCGCGTCCGGCGATGTCTTGGGCGGATCCGTGCGCCAGGCGATCGCGAGATAGCCGCCGATATAGAGCACGACGCCCGCGATCAAGGCGGCGTCGTAGACCACCTTGTCGCGATTCCACTGCACCGCGCGCAGGCCGACGCTCATGCGGCGTGCTCCTGCGCGCCAGCCGACGGCACGATGCCCACGTGCTCCGGCGGCGGCCGCCGCCACAGCGCCAGCGCGACGCCGAACACAACCAACAGCGCGAGAATTGGCCAGATGATCCGATGCAGCGAGCGGTGCGTGCGCGTCATGCCCGCCCCCGCGCCTTGCGCCAGCGCAGAAGGATGTAAGGCCACAGCGCGATCGAGCCCGGCAACAGCAGAATGCGGGCGCCGAGCGTTGCCGGCACGGGATGCGGCAGGACCTGCGAGAAGCCGAAAGAGACGAAGGCGATCGCCGTGACGGTACCCGCCGCTGCGTAAAGCGCAAGACCGAGCAAAATGGCCTCAGGCGCACTCATCGGCATCCCCCGCGCCAACAGGTTCGACCATATCGCGCCCCGACACAAGTGCGAGGTCAGCAGCCGGTCAGACCGCAGACGGCGTCCTGTCACGCACCAGCAGCGCCACGGCCCCGGCGAGCCCCGCCAGCACCGCCCACAGCGCGTAGCGGAAATCGCCGGCGACGCCGGCCGGGAAAAACGTCGCC
>DASXCK010000053.1:0-28742 GCA_036491235.1 Xanthobacteraceae bacterium
ACCGGAGCACGCAGAATTGCGCCGTACAGCATGCCGGGCACCTGCACGTCGATAGAGTATTGGGCCGTGCCGTTGACCTTGCTGGGCAGCTCGACGCGCATCACGTCATGGCCGATCAGGCGGAATTTATCGGCGCTCTTGAGCTCGCTCTCCGCCACATCGGGCGCCTTGGCGGGAACCTCGGCGAATGCCGCGATCTCTCCATACGAGAGCTTGCGGCCTGATTTCTCGTGGATGACGACGCTCGGACCGGTGGTCAGCTCGCCAATCGGGACGCCGAGATGGGTCGCGGCGTTCGCCAGAAGCACCTTGCGTACCTGCGCGCCGAACATGCGCAGCGGCTTGAAGTACGACGTCACCGCGTTGCTGCCGGCCGTGTACATGTAGCCAAAGCCCGGATTCTTGTAGAGGTCGTCGTTCGGCGGAGCGACCACGACCTTGACCTTGCTCCAATCGGCGTCGAGCTCCTCGGCGAGGATAAGCGGCAACGAGGTCAGCGACCCCTGCCCCATCTCGGCGGCCGGCGACATGATCGCGACCGTGTCGTCGGTCGAGATCGTTACCCATGGATTGATGGCCACGTCGTTGCGAACGGCGGCATCGGCGCGCAGGCCGGACGCGACCGCAAAGGTCATGCCGGCGGCGCCGACCATGAAGTGGCGGCGGTTGATCTCGGTGTTGCGGATCGCAAGCGTCATTGTCAGGCCTCCTTCGCGGCGCGCTCGATGGCGCGGACAATGCGCGGATAGGTGCCGCAGCGACAGATATTGGTGCTCATGTGCTCGACGATCTGCGCGCGGTCGGGCCGCGGATTTTGCGCCAGGAGATCGGCGGCGCTCATGATCTGGCCGGACTGACAGTAGCCGCATTGCGGCACCTTCTCGGCGAGCCACGCTTTCTGCACCGGGTGCGACGAGTCGGCCGAAAGACCTTCGATCGTGGTGACCTTCTTGCCCGCGACCTCGCCGACCTGGGTGAGGCACGAGAAGGCGCGCTTGCCGTCGACATGCACCATGCAGGCGCCGCACAGGCCGGTGCCGCAGCCGAACTTCGTGCCCGTGAGCTTGAGCTCCTCGCGGATCACCCACAATAGCGGCGTCGCGCGCGGCGCATCCGAATGCGTCGCCTTGCCGTTGATCTCGAAATTGGTCGCCATTCAGCCCTCCCGGATGGTCCTTGTGCGGCGCGTATCGGTTGGCGCACCGTTCAGGCGCCGCAGTCTACTCATTGGACATGAGACTGTCGAAGGCCGTCGCGCAAGCCCCTGTCGGCGTGCCTCCGGGTTGGAGCGCCGACGAATTCGGCTCATACTTCCGCCAGAACACGATCCGGGGGACACCCATCATGACCATCCGCGTATGGATGACCGCACTGGTCTGCTGCTTTCTGGCGCTGGCCGGCGAGGGCGCGGACGCGCAATCGTTTCCCAGCCGGTTGATTCGCATCATCGTGCCGTTCCCGCCAGGCGGGCCGACAGACGTCGCGGCCCGGCTGATCGTCCAGCCGCTGTCCGAGGCACTGGGGCAGAATGTCATCATCGAGAACCAGAACGGCGCCGGCGGCCGCACCGGCTCGCGCTACGTCGCGCGCGCCGCGCCCGACGGCTACACGTTGCTATTGGGCGGCACCAACCTCAATTCGATCATCCCGGCCATCTACAAGAACCTCGACTACGATCCCATCAAATCGTTCACGCCTGTCGCATCGATTGCGAGCGACGGCATGGTGATGGTGGTCAACCCTTCCGTTCCGGCCAACACCGTGGGCGAGTTCGTCGCCCAGGCCAAAGCGCAACCCGGGAAGCTCAAATACGGCTCGGCACCGGGCATCGCGTCGCACCTTGCCGGCGAGCTCCTAAAATACCGCGCCGGCATCGACGTGCCGTTCATCCCCTATCGCGGCGGCGCGCCGGCGATCACCGACGTGCTCGGGCACCAGATCGACATGCTGTTCAACAACAAGGCGGTGCTGCTGGCGCTGATCCAGGATCACAAGCTGCGCCCGCTCGCCGTCGTGGCCGACAAGCGCTGGACCGAGCTGCCGGACGTACCGACCATGCAGGAGGCCGGTTTTTCGGGCTTCCCGACCGATATCATCTACGGACTCCTCGCCCCGGCCGGCACGCCCGATGCCGCGGTCGAGAAGCTCAACGCCGCCGTCAACAAGGCGATGCAATCGGAGACATTTCGCGTCGGCCTGACCAAGCTCGGCATCGAGGCACGATCGATGAGCGTGCAGGCCTTCGGTGCAAAACTCGCAGACGATACGGCGAAGTACGACGAGATCGTTCGCCTGACCGGCATCAAGGTCGAATAGCGCCTCTTCCCTCTTCACCGTTGGGGAGAGGGAGCGCAACCGCAGTGCCGAACCCGTTACTCGGCCGCGACGCTCTGCCGGTAGCGCGCCGAGACCGGCAGGTTGAACACCCGTGCGGCGTTGAGTCCGAGGATATTGCGCCGCGCCCGCTCATCGAGGAACGGCAGGTCGAACACTTTTGCGGGCACGTCGAAATCCCAATGCGGCCAGTCCGACGCGTAGAGGAGCTGCGTATCGGCGCGGATCGCCTCGAACGTCCCCTCCAAGAGCTTCAGGTTCGTCGCCTCCATCGGCTGCATCGTGTAGAACATCTCGCTGATGTACTCGCTCGGCAGCCGCTTGAGCAGCGGCGCCTCCGAGACGCGCATCAGGTACTCGTGGTCGAGCCGCTGCATCAGGAACGGCAGCCACGCGAGACCGCTCTCGATCCACATCACCTTGAGGCGCGGGAAGCGCACCGGCAGGCCGTTGATCACCCAATTGGTCAGGTGCACGATGTTGCTCATCACGAACGAGATCGCGTGCATGGAGAGGAAGCGGTTGAGCGAGCGCGTGTACTCGTTGTTCCAATTGTGGTGCGCATGAAAGCCGATCGGCATGTCGGCTTCCTCGAGCATCGCATAGAGCCGCATGTACTCGTTGGCATGCACCGGCTGGTAGCGCGTGCTGGTCACCAGGAAACCGACCACGCCCGGCGCTCCGAGGAAGCGCTTGACCGTCGCCTCGGCGGCCTCGGGCGTGTTGAACGGCAGGTAGAGCATCGCCTTCATGCGCGGCTCGTGCGGCAGCACGTGCTCGACGATCCAGCGATTGTACGCGGTCGCGAGCTCCGCCTCGATCTCGCGCTGCGGATGCATGCCGAGGAACAAGAGCGCGCTCGGAAAGAAGATCTGGTAGTCGAGTGCCATGCAGTCCATCGCCTTGCGCGACAGCGCGACCTCGCGCGGCACGCTCTTGTCGGCGATCGGCTCGCGCAGATGCGCGCCGTGCGGGATGCGCCCGCCCGCATGCTGATGCTGCAGGCCGGGCGTGTCGTTGAGGAAGGCGCTGCGACCGGTGCCGCCGCCGAAAAACATCGCGGCGTCGCGCACCGTCTCGTTCTCGACGTATTTGAGCACCTCGGCCCATGCGAGGCCGTCGCCGATGTGCGAGTCGGCGTCGACGATGAAATACTTGTCGAGCCCGCGCTCCGCCGCCTGGCGGGTCGCTCGCGCCAGGATCTCGTAGGAGTCGGTGACGTCGGTGATGACCGACAGTTCCGGCGGCTTGGTGCGGTTGTCCGACATTCTCAGACCCTTCGTGCGTGGCCGGTCATTTGGCGACGATATAGACGCCGCCGTCGCGGACCGAGACCGGATAGCTGGCGAGACGCATTTTGGCGTGGCCGAAATGCCGGCCGGTGCGCACGTCGAATTCGAAGCCGTGCCAGGGACAGATGATGTTCAGGGAGCCGGCCTCGTAGTGGATGCCCAGGCTGCGGCGGTCCGCATCGAGCCGCTCCTCGGTGCCCTGCATCAGCTTGCCCTGGCAGACCGGGCCACCTTGATGCGGGCACTCGTTGCGCCAAGCATAGAACGCGCCGTCGACCCGGAAGACCCCGATCTCGACATTGTCGTCGATGACGATCTTGCGCCCGCCGTCTGCGATCTCGTGCTCGTGCGCGACGAAGATTTCCCTCATGGGTCGATTGTACCGGACAGTCTTGCGCTGCGCCAAGCCGCCGCACACGCGCAGATGCGGCCGCATTGCCGCTGCGGCCGGCGGCTATGATCGGGTAGTGCGTGCATTTCCGCCATTCGGCAACGAAAGCTTGTGCGACAAGCTGCCGTGCATCACGCAACTGCGACCAGGATGCCTCGGGACACCGGCGCCGCAAGCATGTACCATTGCGAGCAGGATCGCATATCCGCAAGCCGATAGAGAGGGACCATGTTGCACCGCTTCATACTGGCTGGAATGGCCGCCATCGGCCTTGTCGCCGCCTCCAGTGCGGCACCGGCGCAGACGCTCGACAAGATCAAGAAAGATGGCGTTCTCATCGTCGGCACCAAGGCCGACTACAAGCCGTTCGGGTTCCGCGACACGAGCGGGGCGATCGTCGGTTTCGAGCCCGATCTCGCCCGCGACGTCGCGGATCGCCTCCACGTCAAGCTCCAACTCGAGCCGGTCGTGTCGTCGAATCGCATGCAGTTCCTGCAGCAGGGCAAGATCGACCTGATGATCGCGACCATGAATACGACCGACGAGCGCAAGAAGATCGTCGGCATCGTGTCGCCCGACTACTACGCATCCGGCGTGAACATCTTCGTGAACAAGAAGGCCAACGTGAAGAGCTGGGAGCAGCTCAAAGGCCAGAAGGTCTGCGCCATCCAGGGCGCCTGGTACAACAAGCCGATTGCCGAGAAGTACGGCGCCGACATCGTCGCCTTCAAGGGCACGACCGAGGCCGACTCCGCCCTGCAGCAAGGCAGCTGCATCGGCTGGGTCTATGACGACACGTTCTTCGTCGATCGCCTGAACGACCCGAAATGGGCGGCTTACGAGATGCCGCTGCAGAGCATCCTGGTCCAGCCGTGGGGCCTGGCGGTCAAGCTCGAAGAGCTCAATGGGCCGTGGGGCCAGTTCATGGCGCAGGTCGTGAAGGACTGGCACAAGACCGGCAAACTGATCGAGCTGGAGAAGAAGTGGAAGATTCCGCCGTCGGAATTCCTGAAGAAGATGCACGCCGAGGCCAAGGGATCGTAAAGAAGAGCGTGCGCGCGACCGCGCTCGAATAGCCAACGCGGCTCGCCATGATCGATCTTTCGCCGATCTGGGATTGGTTCCGGACGCTCCACGAGACGACCGGAATCAATCTCACGATCTTCTACGACGCGTTCGACCGCGCCCGCTTCTTCAACGGCTTCCTCACCTCGCTCCGCCTGATGGCGCTGTCGCTGGTGGCGAGCCTCGCGATCGGCGTGATCGGCGCATGGCTGCAGGGATCGCGCATCCGGCTCGTGCGCGCGATCACCCAGGCTTACGTCGAGTTCTTCCGCAACACCCCGCCGCTCGTCCAACTCTACTTCCTCTATTTCGCCCTCGGCTCCTACCTGCGGATGACCGCGCCTAACGGCCTGCAGGTTCCGATCGTCTCCGGTTTCATGTGGGCGGTCATCGGCCTCTCGCTCTATGCGGGCTCGTTCAACGTTGAGATCTTCCGTGCCGGCATCGAGGCGGTGCCGCGCGAGACGATCGAGGCCGCGGAGGCCCTCGGCTACACCCGCCTCAAGGCCTACGCGCACATCATCCTGCCGCTGGCACTGCGCATCAGCCTGCCGGCGCTGAACAATAACCTCGTCAACCTGATCAAGACCACGACCATCGCGTACGCGATCGCGGTGCCCGAGATGCTCTATGTCGCGAACCAGATCTGGTCGGACGAGCTGAACGTGCCCGAAATGATGAACGTGCTGCTGGTCATCTACCTGTTTCTGGTGGGTGTGCTGGTCTACGCCATGGGCCGCTGGGAACGGGCGCTGCGCGTGCCCGGCTACATGCCGTGATCCCGGCCCGCGACGGCACCCTCCCGGTCCTCAAGCCGTTTCGCCTGAGAACTTCCCTGCCCGCCTTCCGCCTCAGCGCGCGCCACGGCGCATTCCTTGCCATCGCGCTTTGTCTCTCGGTCGGTATCGGCGACGCACAGGCCGGGCCCGCGGCGGCGGCGTCGATCCTGGCGACGCTCATCAAGTGGACGCCGTTGCTCGCGCGCGGGTTCGCGCTCGATCTCGCCATGAGCTTCCTCGCCATGGCCGTCGGGACCGCGGCGGGCGTCGCGGTCGGCCTCGGCCTCATTTCGTTGCGCGCGCCGGTGCGCGGCCTGGCATGGATTGTCACGCAACTCTTTCGCAATGCGCCGTGGCTGGTGATGTTGTTCTACTGCATGCTGCTGCTGCCGTTCGAGGTGCACATCGGCGGCGTCACGGTGCCGCTGCCCGACTGGCTCAAGGCTACCCTCGGCCTCGCGCTGCCCGTGATGGCGAACGTTGCCGAGCTGGTGCGCGGCGCCGTGCGCTCGATCCCGTTCGGCCAGTGGGAGGCGAGCGAGGCGCTCGCCTTCACGCGCTGGCAGACTCTGCGCATGGTGATCCTGCCGCAGTGCGTCAAGCGCATGACGCCGCCCTGGATGAACCTCTATTCGATCCTTGTGGCCGCGATGCCGCTGACTTCGATCGTCGGCGTGAGCGAGTCCATGACGCTGACCGGCGATATTCTCTCGGCCGAGGGCCGCAGCGACCTCCTGGTGCCGATGTATCTCTACCTGCTGCTCTGGTTCTTCGCCTATTGTTACCCGATCGCACTCGCGACCACTGCGCTCGAGCGGCGCTTCCAGGTTCGTTGACACCGCAACGCCATGGCCTCCACCCCCCTGCCCTCCGCCGCCTCTACGCCTGTCGCCTGGACGCCCGACCAGCCGTTGGTTCGCATCCGCGACGTGCACAAGGCGTTCGGCCCGACCGTCGTCCTTGGCGGCGTCACGTTTGACGTCATGAAGGGCGAGGTGATCTGCCTGATCGGTCCGTCGGGCGCCGGCAAGTCGACGCTGTTGCGCTGTATCAACGCGCTGGTGCCGATCGACCGCGGGTCCATCCTGGTCGAAGGCCAGGAGGTGCACGCCCCCAAGCTCGACAAGCTCGCACTGCGCCGCAAGGTCGGGATGGTGTTTCAGCAATACAATCTGTTTCCCCACCGCACCGCGCTCGACAACATCATGATGGCGCCGCGGCACGTCCTCAAACGCGACCGCCACGAGGTCGAGGCACTGGCACGCGCGCTGATGCGCAAAGTACGACTTGAGGGCAAGGAAGGCTTCTATCCGGGCGAGCTATCGGGCGGCCAGCAGCAGCGCGTCGCCATCGCGCGCAGCCTCGCGATGCAGCCCGACGTGATGCTGTTCGACGAGGTTACGGCCGCGCTCGATCCCGAGACCGTGAAAGAGGTCCTGGTCACCATCCGCGAGCTCGCCGAGGAAGGCATGACCTGCCTGATCGTCACCCACGAGATGGGGTTCGCCCGCGAGGTCGCCAACCAGGTCTATTTTACCGATCGCGGCGTCGTGGTCGAGCACGGTCCGCCGGCGGAATTCTTCACCAACAGCCGCGATCCGCGCACGCGCCAGTTTCTCAGCCAGATACTTTGATAACGCGACACCTGCAGTGACGCGCCGTCGTCATATGAGCATGTGACAAGGCGACTCGTCACCCGGAGGTGCTCGGCGCGCAATGCCGAGCCTCGAAAGACCTGCGCAGTCCCCCGTACTCGCTTGTTGGACCATCTCGGCCGATCATCCTTCGAGGCTTGCGGAATTGATCCGTGGAGCCGGTCGAAGGCCCGCCCCCGAGGGCTCGCACCTCGGGATGGCGGGTTTCGCTGGTTCCTCGAGGCACTGATCATGGACGCCGTAGCATCATCCTCCGCGTCCGATACGCTGCACGTCTTCACGCCGTTCAGCGCCCTGCACCTCGCCACGGCGGGTACTTGCGTTGCGTTGCTCGCCGCTCTCGCCTGGTTCGGGCGCGACCTGCGTGGCACGCGCGGCGAACCGCACGCCCGCATTGCACTCGCGGTCGCCGCCCTCGCGTACTGGATTGCCTACAACACGTGGTGGAACTGGCATGGGGTCGACCTGCGCACGGGCCTGCCGCTGCAGGCCTGCGACGTGAGCGGCCTCGTCGCGCCGGTTGCGTTGCTCACGGCGAGCCGCCCGCTGCGCGCCGTGCTGTACTTCTGGGCGTTTGGCTTCGCGACGCAGGCTTATATCCAGCCGACCCTGACGGTCGGCCCCGCCTGTCTGCTGTTTTGGGCGTTCTGGGGCGCACACACGCTCATTCTCGCGTGCGCGATCTACGATCTCGTCGTGCTCGGCTTCCGGCCGGACTGGCGCGACTACGCGCATGCCCTGCTCGCGACCCTGATCTGGGCCGCCGTGGTTCTGAGTGTCGACCTTCTGCTGCGCGCCGACTATGGCTTCGTCGGAAATCCGCCGGCCGATCTTGCGGTCCCCGCCGCGGTCGCGGCCCTCGGGCCGTGGCCGCAGCGCCTGATCGTCATCTTCATGCTCGTGACGATCGGCTTTGCGTTTCTTCTGGCGACCTGGTTGATCACATGTCGCCGTGGCGACGCCATTGAGAAACAAACCGCCACGTAAGAGGTTACTGCTTCGGTATCTTCGCCTGCTCGATCACCTTGCTCCACTTCTGGATATCGCCGCGCATCTGCATATCCATCTCGGCGGCGCTGCCCGCCCGCGTGTCGATGCCGAGGGCTCCGGCTCTTCTCTTGAGATCGGGGTCGGCCAGCACCTCGCGCAGCGCTGCATTGAGCACATCGACGTCGGGCTGCGGCGTCCCGGCCGGGGCGTAAAGCGCGTTCCAGGATTTCGCTTCGTAGCCTGCAACGCCCGCCTCGGCGACCGTCGGTATGGCCATCGACTTGGCGCTCACCGGCCCGCTCGCCGCGACCGGACGGAGCTTGTGATCCACGAGCCCCGATCTGAGCGCCGCCGGAAAGTCGACCACCATCTGCACGTCGTTGCGCATGAGGGCCGCGAGGGCCTCCGGCGACGTGCGGAACGGAATGATGACGAAGTTCGCGCCGGCGAGCGACCTCAGGAGTTCGGCGGCGAGGTTCTGCGTGCTGCCCATATTGATGGTGCCGATATTGAGCGTACCCGGCTTGGCGTGCGCCCCCGCCAAAAAATCACCCAGCGTCTTGAATGGCGACGCCGTGCTGGTCACGAACACGCAATCGGAGTAGCCGACGCTCGAGATCGGCACGAAATCCTTGAGCGGGTCGAACGGCAGGTGCTTGAACAACGGCACGCTGATCGCGGTGGCGCTGGTGAGCAGCGTGATCGTGTAGCCGTCCGCCGGGGCCGCGAGCGTGGCGCGCGCCGCCGCGACCCCGCCGGGGCCCGGCATGTTGTCGACGACGAAGCGCTGGCCCAGCTTGGCGCCAAGCTTTTCGCCGACCAGGCGGGTCGTGACGTCGGCGACGCCGCCCGTCCCCACCGGAACAATGATCCGAACCGGCCGCTCGGGAAATTTTGCCTGTGCATCCGCGGGACGCGGCGCAATCATCTCGATGGCAACCGCAACGAGTACCGCCAGCAAGTGCCCGGCCGCGACCCGGGCCACAAACTCGGCCCTACCGGCGAATGCCATCTTCCACCCCACTCGCTGCGTATCGACGGGACGCCGCCCCCCGCCGCCGCGCAGGCCCGAAGGCGCGGCGGATCGATCAATCTGGCTTAAAGCAAAATGGCGCGCTTATCCAAGCGCCGCTTTGACGCGGGCGGGTGTGAGCGGCAGGTCGCGCAACCGCCGCCCGGTTGCGTGCGCGAAACCGTTGGCGATCGCCGCCACCATCGGTCCGTGCGCGCATTCGCCGGCGCCGAGGGAAGGCTCGGTCGGCCGGTCGATCAGCTCGACCGTCACGTGTGGAACCTCCGGCATCGCAAGGATCGGATAGGTCTCCCAATCGTGCGACGCAATGCCGTCCGGCGTGAAGCGCACCTCTTCCTTCAGCGTCCAGCTGGTCGACTGGATGATGCCGCCCTCGACTTGGTTGGTAAGACCGTCCGGATTGATGATCTGCCCGGAGTCGACAGCCGCAAACGCGCGTGGGACACGCACCGCGCCGGAGGCGTGGTCGACCTCCACGTCGGCAACGACCGCGACATAGCTCGCGAGGTTCTTGTACTTCGCAAACGCAATGCCGCGTCCGCGGCCGTTGCCGCCCGGCTCGCCGGGCTTCCAGCGCGCCTTGCGGGCCGCCGCCTCGATCACGGCGCGCCCACGCGGCTCGGTGAGATGGGCCAGCCGGAACGCGACCGGATCGGCGCCGGCCGCGAGCGCAAGCTCGTCCATGAAGGACTCGAGCGCGAACACGTTCGCGTAGGCGCCGAGCGTGCGCAGCGCCGAGACGCGCAGCGGCATTTCGGTGATCAGATGATTGGTGATGCGCTGGCGCGGAAAGTCGTAGAGCGGAACCGCGTTACGGTCGCCGCCGCCGGCCGGCTGCGGGACATTGCGCGGCGGCGCCGGTTGCTTGGGCTCCGCGAGGTACCACGCCGCCAGCAGGTTGACGCCGCCCGGTTCGCTCGGCCGCGTCGAATGGGTGTTGCTCCAGACATCAAAATTCCAGTCGACGATGCGGCCCGCGTTCAGCGTCGCCCTCGCTTTCATCACCATGGCGGCGCCGTACGGCTCCCAGCCGAACTCGTCGTCGCGCATCCATTGCAGGCGCACCGGCTTGCCCGGCACCGCGCGGGCAAGCAGCGCCGCATCGAGCACCACGTCATCGGCCCCGTTGTGGCCATAGCAGCCGGAGCCGTCGGCGTGGATTTCGCGGATATCGCCCACCTTCATGCCGAGCGCCTCGGCTAGCCGCGCGCGGTTGGGAAACACACCTTGTGAGTGGTTCCACACCGTGAGCTTGCCGTCGGCCAAATGGGCCAGCGCACATGACGGCCCGATCGACGCGTGCGCCATGTAGGGCCGGCGATAGGTCGCCTCCATGACCTGCGCGCCTGCGGGTGCGCTGGCAAGCGTCGGCGAGCGCTTCTCGCTGATGACCTTGTCCTCGGTCGGCAGCTTCAGCAGATGGTCGTAGATCGTTGCCGGATCGGGCAGCGCCGGACCGAGCGTCCATTTGGCGCTTTCGATCAGCGCGGCGCGTGCCGTGATCGCCTGCTCCTCGCGCGCCGCGACGATGCCGAGAAAGCTGCCGTCGCGCACGACCGCGACGACGCCGGGCATCGCCTTGGCGGCGGCCTCATCGACGCTGTCGAGCTTCGAACCGTAGCGCGGCGGCCGCACCACGCGGCCATGCAGCATGCCGGGCGGCCGCATGTCCTGCACGTAGGCGACGCCGCCCGTCACCTTGGCCGGGATATCGAAGCGCTTGGCCGGGGTGCCGACGATCGTGTGCGCTTTGGCGGGCTTGGGCGGAAACTTTGCCGTCGCCTCGCGCTTGAGGTCGACCGCGCCGGCAAGCTCACCATAGGTCGCCTTGCGGCCGTCGGCGGCGCTGATCGTGCCGGCCGCGACCGTCAGCGTGTCGGGCGCGACGCCGAGCTTCTTCGCCGCCGCATCGAGCAGGATGGCGCGCACCTCGGCACCCGCAAAGCGCAGCGCCGTGCCGCTGTGGTCGATCGACTGGCTGCCGGCGGTGACGCCTTCGTTCGGCGTGCGCGCCGTATCGCCCGAGATCATGTGTACGCGCTCGAGCGGCAGGTCGAGCTCCTCGGCGGCGATCTGCGCGAGCGCCGTGACGATGCCCTGCCCCAGCTCGACCTTGCCGACGAACACGGTCGCGGTGCCCTCCGCGTCGATGCGGATCCAGGCATCCAGCATGCGATTGGTCTGCAGATCGCCGGGCAGCTTGGCGGCATCGGCGAGCGAATGGCGCAGCTCGAGCGAGAAGGCGAGCACGATGGCGCCGGCTCCGGCCGTAAATGCGCGGCGCGAGATGATCGGGGCGTTCATGTCAGCTCCTCCCCATGACGTCGGCAGCGCGCAACACGGCGCGCACGATCCGGTTATGGGTGCCGCAGCGACAGAGGTTGAGCGCGAGCCCCTCGCGCACCTGCGCGTCGGTCGGATGCGGCGTATTTGCCAACAGGGCCTTCGCGGTCATCAGCATGCCATTGATGCAGTAGCCGCATTGCGCCGCCTGCTCGTCGATAAAAGCCTGCTGCAGCGGATGCGGCCGGTCGACGGTGCCGAGCCCCTCGATGGTGGTGATCTCGGACTGCGCCACCGTTTCGATGGGCGTCACGCAGGAACGGATCGGTTGACCATCCATCAGCACCGTGCAGGCGCCGCACTGAGAGAGCCCGCAGCCGAATTTCGCACCGTTGAGCTCGAGATCGTTGCGCAACACATAGAGCAGCGGCGTATCGGGCTCGGCCGGAACGCTGTGCGTCGCGCCGTTCACCTTGAGACTGATGGTCATGCGGGCTCCTGTCGTTCGTCGCCGACGCCCGGCCGTCGTCGGTCGGCGTATTCTGCGGCAGGCCGCTGCGCCGGTCGAGGCCCTGGAGCATGATCCCGTCAAGTAGATGCCGGATTTCGGCAAGGATCATGCTCAAACGAATGCCTCACAAGGCCGGGATGTCGCCTCGCGCCCAGCCAGCTCGAACCATATCGCGATAGTCGACGAAGTTCCCGGCCGCGATGGCAGCGCGGGCGCCCTGCATGAGGTCCTGGTAATAGAAGAGGTTGACGAGGCTGAGCAGCATGCCGGCCATCGACTCGTTTGCCTTCACGAGGTGATGCAGATAGGCGCGCGAATAGTCGCGCGCCGCCGGGCAGCGGCTTTCCGTATCGAGCGGCCGCGGGTCGTCGGCGTGCCGCGCGTTCTTGAGATTGATCGCGCCGAATCGTGTGAACGCGAAACCGTGCCGGCCGTTGCGGGTCGGCAGCACGCAGTCGAACATGTCGATGCCGCGGCCGACGGCTTGCAGCAGGTCGTCCGGTGTGCCGACGCCCATGAGGTAGCGGGGCCGCTCCGCCGGCAGATGCGGCACGACCTCCTCGACCATCGCCAGCATCACGTCCTGCGACTCCCCGACCGCCAGGCCGCCGATCGCATAGCCATCGAAGCCGAGGCCGACCAGCGCGCGGGCGCTGTCGGCGCGCAGCCGCCTGTCGTCACCGCCCTGCACGATGCCAAACAGCGCGCGTCCCGGCGGCGCGCCCGCAAAAGCGCGCTTGCAGCGCTCTGCCCAGCGCAGCGACAACTCGCTCGCCCGCGCGATCTCGGCCCGCTCGGCCGGCAGACGCAGGCATTCGTCGAGCTGCATCGCGATGTCGGAGCCGAGCAATGTCTGGATCTCGATCGCGCGCTCAGGCGTCAGCACCACGATCGCGCCGTCGAGGTGCGAGCGGAAGGTGACTCCGCTCTCGTCGACCTTGCGCAACTCGGCGAGCGACATCACCTGGAAGCCGCCCGAGTCGGTCAGGATCGGATGCGGCCAATTGATGAAGCGATGCAGGCCGCCGAGCGCCGCGATCCGTTCGGCGCCAGGCCGCAGCATCAGGTGATACGTGTTGCCGAGCACGATGTCGGCGCCGGCTTCGCGCACTTCGTGCCAGTGCACCGCCTTGAGCGCACCCTGGGTGCCGACCGGCATGAAGGCGGGCGTGCGCAGCGTGCCGCGCGGCGTACGGATGAGGCCGGCGCGCGCCGCGCCGTCGGCATGCAGCAATTCGAACGAGAAGGCGTCGGTCGTCACGGGTCAGCTCGCGGCGCGAAACAACAGGCAGGCGTCGCCATAGGAATAGAACCGGTAGCCCGTTGCGATCGCGTGCGCATAGGCACCTTGCATCGCCTCGAGCCCGCTGAAAGCCGTGACCAGCATGAACAGCGTCGAGCGCGGCAGGTGGAAATTGGTCAGCATCAAGTCCACGGCGCGGAAGCGATAGCCGGGCGTGATGAAGATCGAGGTTTCGGCCGAGAACGGCGCGATGGTGCCATCCTCGCGCGCCGCGCTCTCGAGGAGCCGCAGTGAGGTCGAGCCGACGGCAAGAACGCGGCCCCCCCGGGCGCGCGCCGCGTTGAGTGTGTCGGCCGTCGCGGCACTCACCTCGCCCCACTCCGCATGCATCCTGTGCCCACTCGTGTCCTCCGCCGTGACCGGCAGAAATGTGCCGGCGCCGACATGCAGCGTCACGGTGTGGACGCCGATGTCGCGCGCCGCAAGCGCCGCCATCAGCGTGTCGGTGAAGTGCAGCCCGGCCGTTGGCGCCGCGACCGCCCCTTCCTGTCGCGCGAACCGCGTCTGGTAGTCAGTGCGGTCGTGCTCGTCGGCGGGCCGGCGCGCCGCGATGTAGGGGGGCAACGGCATGTCGCCGCGCTCCTCGATCGCCTGGTCGAGCACCGGACCATGGAACGCGAATGCGAGCGTGACCTCGCCGCGCTCGCCCTTGTGCTCGACTGTCGCGTCGAGCTGACCCAGGAAGCAGACCTTACCCTCGTCGCCGAAGCGCACCACGTCTCCGACGGCGAGCTTCTTCGCCGGCTTGACCAGCGCGCGCCAGCGTGAACCGTCAAGCCGGCGGATGAGGGTCGCCTCGATTCTTGGCTGCGTCGCCTGCCCGATCCGTCGCCCGTGCAGCGCCGCCGGAATCACCTTGGTGTCGTTGACCACGATCTGGTCGCCGGGCCGCAACAGGTCGGGCAGGTCGCGGATGACGCGATCCTCCTGCTCGGGACTTTGACCGGGCCGCACCACCAGGAGGCGTGCCGCGTCGCGCGGGCTCGCGGGCCGCAGCGCGATGCGGTCGGGCGGGAGGTCGAAGTCGAAGAGATCGGTGCGCATCGGAGCCCACAGGCGTCATGGCCGGGCATGGCCGTTCGAAGAACGGCGTCGCTTCGCTCGCCTATGTCCCGGCCATCCACGTCTTCCTTTGAAGCAAGACGTGGATGGCCGCGACAAGCCCGCGCATGACGGAGTTTGCCTTAATGGCGACTAGGCCGCATCCGCCTGCATGTGCGCCTTGACGATCTTGTCGGGATTGCTCACCGGCTCGCCGCGCTTGATCTTGTCGACATTGTCCATGCCGGACGTGACGTTGCCCCACACCGTGTACTTGCCGTCGAGGAAGCGGGCCTCGTCGAAGCAGATGAAGAACTGGCTGTCGCCCGAATCCGGGCTCTGTGCCCGCGCCATCGAGACGGTGCCGCGCACATGCGGCTCGCGGTTGAACTCGGCCTTGAGCTTCTGGCCCGAGCCGCCCGTACCGGTGCCGTGCGGGCAGCCGGTCTGCGCCATGAAGCCGTCGATCACGCGGTGAAAAACGATGCCGTCGTAGAAGCCGTCGCGCACCAATTCCTTGATGCGCGCCACATGGCCCGGCGCGAGGTCCGGACGCATCTCGATGACGATCTCGCCCTGGGTGGTGTCGAGGACCAGCGTATTATCGCTCATGGTATCAAATTCCCTTCTCGTTGCGCCGATCGATGAACGGCATGACTTTCGGAGTTCCCGCGAGCGCATTGCCCAGCGCCGGCGAGAACGGTAGCGGAACGCAGGCGTCAAGAGCCGCGACCACGGCGCGCTGGTAGAGCGCCCGAGTCTCGGGCTTCGCCTCGCGGGTTATGTAGGTGAAACGCGGCTCGCCCAAAATCGCCCCCGTGCGCGTGAAGCTCAGCATCACGGTCACGTTCATGCCCGGCCTCGCCTGCGCGAGAGGCGGCTCGTTCGCCTCCCAGCAGGCCTCCAGGGCGCGCGCGACATCGGTCAGGGTGTCGAGTGCACGGAAACGCAGCCGACGCGGCGCCGGGCTGGGTGCAGGACTCGGCCCCTGCACGCGCCACAGGCCCCCGCGCGAGCTCGCGGAAGCCTCGCTCCCCCCGGCACCCGGGACGAGCGCCGCGGCGACGACAACGCCGAGCGCAACCAGCCACGCGATGGGACGCGCCGCGATCATGGATGCGGCTCTTGCGGCTTGTCTTCCGCCTTATCCGGCGCCTTGTCGCTGGCCTTGTCTCCGGTTTTGTCCTCAGTCCTGTCGTGAACGCTGTCGTTGGTCCTGTCCTCGGCCCGATGCTTGCGGTTGTCGACGAAGCGCACCGCGATCGGGCGGCCCGCGATCGCGCCGCTCATGCCATGGCTGAACGGCAGCGGCGTGCAGCGATCGAGCGCCTCCTTGATGGCGTCGCGGTAGGTCTTGCGCGTATCGTCATCGATGCCGGGCGTCGCGTAGGTCACGCGCGGTTCGGCGATGATGCCGCCGTCGCGGTTGAAGGCGAAGCGCACCGACATCTGCATGCCGTCGTGCGCCTTGTCGGCCTCGGGCGGTTGCCAACAGGCGCGCAGCGCCGCGAACATCGAACGGATGTTGTCGACCTTATGGTCCGGGTCGACGGATTTGCCGTGCTGTTTCGCTTTGCTGTTGATCGTCAGTTGCAGGTTCTCGCCGAGCGGAAACGGATATTGCGGCAGGCATGGCCCGTGGCGCAGCGGGCTGCACACCGTCGGCAGGCAGGGATGACGGCTGAGTACGCTGCACGTAATGCCGCCGAACTGGGCCTCGGCGATGGTGCTCGTCTCGGCCAGGATGAGGGCGGCGCAGGTGCAGGCCGCCCCGCCGAGGATCGCGTATCGTCCGACCCGTTTCATCGCCTCATCGCTTGCTCTCGCTCACTTCATGTCGGCGGCGACCTGCACCTTGAGCATCTTGTCGGGGCTGACGACCTTGCCGTTATCCGACTCGCTGCCCTTCTTGAGCTTGTTGACCACGTCCATGCCCGACACGACCTCGCCGATCACGGTGTACTGGCCGTTGAGGCCGGGGGCCTCGCCGTACATGATGAAGAACTGGCTGTTGGCGGAATTGTTGTCGCCGCCGCGCCGCGCCATGCCGACGGTGCCGCGCTTGAACGGCACGTTGGAGAACTCGGCCGTGAGGTTCGGATACTTGGAGCCGCCGGTGCCGTCGTGGTTCTGGCCGTCGCCGGTCTGCGCCATGAACTTAGGAATCACACGATGAAACGGCACGTTGTTGTAGAAGCCGTCGCGCGCGAGCTGCTTGATGCGCTCGGCATGCTTGGGCGCAAGGTCGGTGCGCAGCTTGATGATGATCTGCCCCTTGCTGGTGTCGATGACGATCGCGTTTTGCGGATCGACCCCGGCCGGCAGCTTGGGCGGCGCCGCGAGCGCGGGCGCGACGCCAACGAGCGCAATGAGGACAGCGAGAATACGGACCATGAAAGCTCCCGGTTTGGACGCTTGTGGGAAAACGTCAGGCGCCGGACCTGCCGGGCCGCTTCGCTTGCTGGGCCTTGAGCCGGACCGCAACCGAGGCCGGCACGAAGGTCGAGACGTCGCCGCCCATGCCGGCAATCTGGCGCACCAAAGTGGCCGTGATCGGGCGGACCGGCGGGGACGCCGGCAGGAAGACGGTCTGTATCTGCGGCGCCATGCTGCCGTTCATGCCGGCCATCTGCATTTCGTAGTCGAGGTCGGTGCCGTCGCGCAGGCCGCGGATGAGCATGGCGGCGCCGACGCGCGACGCCGCCGATACTGCGAGATCGTCGAAGGTCACGCAGGCGAGTTCGCAGCCGGCCGCCCTGGCGAGCGGGCCGCAGGTCTCCTCCAGCATGGCGAGGCGCTCCTCAGCGGAGAACAGCGGGGCCTTGCCGGGATGCACGCCAATGGCGAGCACCAGCCGGTCGACCAGCCGCACGGCCTGCCGCACCACGTCGATATGGCCATTGGTGACCGGATCGAACGACCCGGCGTAAAGCGCGACCCGAGGCATGCGGCGGGTCTACCCCGGCCTCCCCCCTGCCGCAAGGCCGCCCACACCCCCCTCCGTTAAGGTCCGGCGCAAAAATACTCGCCGAAACGTGAACCTGCGGCCGCCTTCGCGCGACCTATCAGCGGATGGTAGCGGATGGACCGGCGTAACGGTTCACGGGCGCAACACAGGGGTGGCCGCCATGCTCAAGGTGATCGCAGCCGTTTGCGGAGTCGCGGTGCTGGCCGGCGCCCTCGTTCTCATCCCTGGCATGACCCCCGTCGTGCAAGCCCACATGTATTCCATCAAGGGCGATCGGCTCGACGTCCATGCCTACGGCACGGCCTGCTCCGAGCGGGCGTGGCCTTACTTCGAACCCTCGTGCCTGCGCAATACGAATTCGCCGATCCGCCAGGCGCGCGTGGTCCGCGTCATCGGCACCGACCGCCTCGCCGGCGTGCGCTAAATCGCTTTTCCGCCGGCTGACAGCCCTGCATCTCCAACCTATCATTCCGCCCGGTCATTTGTTCGCGGCGGAGGCCCCTCATGCGACGCATGGCGGCTGCATTCGCGCTCATTGCGGCGCTCGTAGTGGGCGCCGTGGGTGCCGCGCACGCGCAGACTTACCCTAACCGCATCATCCGGCTGATCGTGCCGTTTCCGCCAGGCGGACCGGCCGATGTGATGGGCCGCCTCGCCGCCCAATCGATCAGCGAAGTCCTCGGCCAACAGGTGATCGTCGATAACCGGCCGGGCGGCGGCAGCACGCTCGCGGGCCGCGAGGTCGCGCGCGCGGAGCCCGATGGCTACACGCTGCTGCTCGCGAGCGCGGCCACGACTGCGATCGGGCCCGCGCTCTATAAGAACATCGGCTACGATCCGGCAAAAAGCTTCGCGCCGGTCGCGTTTTTCTCGACCACCCCGTACGTGATGGTGACCGGCCGGACGACGCCACTGAAAACCGTGACGGACGTCATCGCTTACGCCAAGGCACATCCCGGCAAGCTCAATGCCGGCGTCCCCAATGGCGCGCCGCCGCACATGATCGCGGCATGGTTCAAGAGCGCCACGGCGACCGACATCGTGATCATCCCCTACAAGGGCGCCGCCAGCCTGATCACCGACATGATCGGCGGCCAGGTCGAGCTCGGCTTCGAGACAACCTCGGTCACCTTCGCGCACCTGCGCGATGGCAGCATGCGCCCACTCGGCGTCGCGACGCCGCAGCGCCTGCCGGAGCTGCCCGACGTGCCCACCATGATCGAAAGCGGCATCCCGGATTTCGTCGCCGGCTCGTGGATCGGGATCATGGCGCCCGCCGGCACAGCCGCCGCGATCGTCGACAAGCTCAATGCGGCCGTCAACGCGGGGCTCCGGCGGCCGACCTTGCAGGCCCGGCTCAAGCAGCTTGCCGCCGTCACGCGGCCCGGTACGCCGACCGATTTCGCCGCCTTCATGGCGGGCGAGAACCCGAAATGGGCCGCGATGGCGAAGCTGTCGGGATTGAAGGCGGAGTAGCGACAAAATCCTTCGTCGTCATCCGCGAAAGCGAACGCATGATCCAGCACGCCGCAGCGCATCGATAAGGCATTGCCAACCTCCCAATCTCGCGTTCGTGAGTCCTGGGTTGCCCGTTTTCGCGGGCAATGACGCAGCAGGAACGGCCGAATCGTCCCCCACCTCTCACGCCAGATCGAAATACTCGCGCTGCTCCCAGTCCGTGACCTGGTCGGGCGGATCGCCCACCTTTGCGCCGCAGCGCGCGATCTCGGCCTGCTTGATGGCTGCAAAATAGTCGACGAAGGCATCGCCGAAGCCGGCGCGGAAGCAGGCGTTGCGCCGCAGCGCCTCGATCGCCTCGGCGAGCGTCTTCGGCAAGGGCTCCGCCGTCAGCTCATAGGGCGCATTGCTCGGCGGCGGCAGCGCGAGCTTGCGCTCAATGCCGTCGAGCCCGGCATGGATCTGCGACGCCATGTAGAGATACGGATTGGCGAGCGGCTCGCCGAGCCGGTTCTCGAGGTGCGTCGCGGGATCACTCGGCGCGCCCATGACGCGCACCATGGCGCCGCGGTTGTCGCGCCCCCACACGGCCTGGACCGGCGCCATCGAGTTGATGCTGTGATAGCGCTTATAGCCATTGAGCGTCGGCGTCGCGAAGGCCGCGCTTGCACGCGCATTCGCGAGCAGCCCGGCCAGAAATGCGCGTCCGATCGGCGAGAGCAGTTCCTTCCGGTCAGCCGACGCGAAGTCATTGGCCTGCGTCTTCGCATCACGCAACGATTGATGCAGGTGCCAGCCGCTTGGCAGCATGTGCGGGAAGCTCGGCCGGCACATCAGGCTCGCCAGAAATCCGTGCCGGCGCGCCACCTGCTTCACGGCGCCGCGAAACAGCACCATCGTGTCGGCCGCCGCCATGCCGTCTTGCGGCGCGAAGGTGAACTCGTACTGGCTCGGTCCGAACTCGACCTCCATCGAGCGCAGCGGCAGGTCGAGCGCCGCCATCGTCCGGCGCAGCACCTCCATGATCGGTTCGACCTGATCGAACCGCGACTCGGTGAGATACTGATAGCCGTGCGTCGTGTGACTGACGGCCGGCGGCTCCGCCGGATAGGTCAGGCTTGCGGGCGTGAGCTTGGCGTCGTCGATCCCGAACAGGTGAAACTCGACCTCGATCCCCGCCACGTACTGGAAATCCAGCTTGGCGAGACGCGCCAGCGCGTCGCGATAGCGCGCGCGGGTCGACAGCGCAACCGGCGCGCCGTCGTCGAACACGATGTCGCACAGCACCCAGCCGGTCTTCTCGGCCCACGGCAGCACACGGAAGGTCGTGGGGTCCGCCACCATGACGATGTTGCCGACGCCCTGCATGGCCGGCAAATCGAGGCCCGCTCCGGCGCTGAATACTGGAAACACCGTGCGGTGCGACGTGTCCTTGGCGAGCAGCGAGCTGGTCATGGTGACGCCGCCGTGCAGCGCGTTCCCCGCCTCGGCGGCGACCAGCGTCTTGCCGCGCAACGTCCCGTGCTGGTCGCAGAACGAGAAACGCACCTGCTCGAGGCCCTTGCGCTTGATCGCCTTCTCGACCGCACGTGCCGCGTCCGCCTGCGCGTCGTCCCACAAGCCGTGGCGTTCGACGAAGTCTTTGGCGGACGCGCGCTGCTTGGTCATCGCCGATCAGTGGCCGTTCGCCCAGCTCGCGGCCTTGCGCTTGGCGGTCTCGGTGCGCTGCCAATAGGCCTGCCAGTCGCCGGTCGGGCCGATGCCGTCGATCGCGGCCGGACCCGTGAGCCCCTGCGCGGCCTTGGCGTCCAGTACCATCAGGGGCCGGCCGCCCTTGCCGGTCTCGTCGATCGCGGTACGCAAGAGCTTGCGATACGCGATAATCGCCTTGTCGGAGGTGCCGAGATGCTCGTTGGTGCGGTCCTGGATCGCGCCCATCGACTCGCACGCCCACTGGTCATGCACGTTGATGTCGGCGCCCATGCCAGTGAAGGTGTCGTGCGTCTGCTCGTGCGGGTCGAAACCGTAGCCGTTGCTCTTGTTCTTGCGCGGGATGTAGTCAGGCAGCTCGTAGAGCTGCAGTCGCTGGCGGCGCATCTCGTCCTTATCGACCGGCGCGCCGAAGCTGGTGAAGATCGCGTACCAATAGTGCCGCGTGTCGTCGATCGGCACGTGCCATTGCGTGATTGTCATCTCGCGGCTCATCGGGATCACGAAGGCGTTCGGGAACATCAGGTTGGTGACACGCACATGCGTGCTCTGTTCGCTGATCTCGCGCAGCGTGATGACCCGCATCCCGTAGAGGGTCTCCTCGATTTCGATACGCGGGCGGGTGAACTCGCGCATGATCTTCGTCATCGGCATCTCGGAGTCGATCGAGGTGTCGCGGAAAAGCTTGCCGTAGCCTTGCTTCGGATCTTCATCGTTGAAAAAGCGGTGCAGGAACGAGGTGTGCACCGGGTCGATGCCGACCTCCAGCGACTGCAACCAGTTGCAGTCGATCATGCCCTTGAACGCGAACGTGTGCGTGGCGGGTGCGACGAAGCAATCGAAGTGCGGCAGCTCGGGCGGCCCGCCCGGCCCCATGTAGGCGAACAGGATGCCGCTGCGCTCGATCACCGGATAGGCCTTGTGGCGCAGCTGCGCGCGCAGGTTGGAGTCGTCCGGCTCGGCGGGCGTCTGCAGGCAGCGGCCCGTCACATCGAACAGCCAGCCGTGGAAGGCGCAACGCAGGCCGCCGTCCTCCAGGCGGCCGAAGGCCAAGTCCGTGCCGCGATGCGGGCATGACCGGCCGACGAGGCCGTAGCGCCCGCGCTCGTCGCGGAAGAGGACGAGGTCCTCACCCATCAGCCGCACCGGCTTGATCGGCCGGTTGCCGGAGAGCTCGTCGACCAGGGCGGCCGGCTGCCAGTAATGCCGCATGAGCTTGCCGGCGGGCGCCTGCGGGCCCGTCAGGGTGATGCGATCATTCTGTTCGGCGCTGAGCATAGACCTTCGTCCCGCAACAAGTGGATTTACCGATGTTGTCACCAGCCCGGACGTTTGCCAACCTGCGCGCCAGCTTGAACGGGGTTTTGCCGTGGCCCGAACGCACGCTCTGATCGCGATCCTCCTTGCGCTCTGTGCGCTCGGGCGCGCCGATGCCCAGCCCTACCCGACCCATCCGATCCGGTTGATTGCCCCCTTCCCGGCCGGCGGACCGGTCGACGTGATGGCGCGGCTGATCGCCAACAGGCTCTCGCAGAGCGTCGGCACCACCATCGTCGACAACCGGCCGGGCGCCGGCGGCACCATCGGGTCGCGGCTCGCCGCCGGCGCCGAACCCGACGGCTACACGCTGCTGCTCGGCTCCTCGACCTCGCTCACGGCGGCGCCGTCGCTCTACGCCAATCTCGGCTACGACCCGATCAAGAACTTCACGCCGGTCGCGATGATCGCGAGCGTGCCCTTCGCGCTCGCGGTCTCGCCCAAGCTGCCGGTGAAGAACGTCGCCGAACTCGTCGCTTATGCCAAAGCGCACCCCGGCAAGCTCAACTACGGTGCGCCGACCGGCGCGTTGCCGCATCTCACGGCCGAGATGTTCAAGACCGCCGCAGCCATCGACATCGTGCACGTGCCCTACAAGGGCGCCGCGACCGCCATCACCGACCTGCTCGGCGGCCAGACCGACCTCACCTTCGAGCCGACCTCGGTGCTGCTCGCGCACATCCGTGACGGCAAGCTCCGCGCGCTTGCGGTCACGGGTCCGAACCGCTCGCCCGAGCTCCCCGACGTTCCGACCATGATCGAAAGTGGATTTGCGGGCTTCACGTCGGTGTCATGGACCGGGATCGTCGCGCCCGCCGGAACGCCGGGCGATATCGTCGCGAAGCTCAATGCCGCCGCGAATGTCGCCCTCGCGGCGCCGGACACGCAGGCGCGCCTCGCCCGCCTCGGCGCCACGGCGATGACGGGAACGCCGCAGGATTTCGCGGCGTTGATCGCGACAGAGACCCCAAAATGGGCCGCGGTCGTGAAGGCTGCGCATGTGCGACTGGAGTGAGCCGGTGAGCGTGCCTGACGGGGCGCGACGCCGACACCGCAGGATCGAGTAGACGCCATGAACATCCTCACGCGCCCGCAAGCCGCCGCCATCGCCGCGCAGGGCTGGCTCGAGCAGTTCGAGCGCGCTCTTACGGGCCGCGACGACGTCCTCCTGGCCGGCCTTTTCGGAGCCGACAGCTATTGGCGCGACCTTCTCGCGCTCACCTGGCGCATCCAGACCGTCGCGGGCGCGGCGGTGATCGCGCGTGAGCTGGGTGCCGCCGCGCACCGCGCATGTTCAAGCGGCTTCACGCTAGCCTCCGATCGAACGGCGCCGCGCCGGGTTACGCGTTCCGGCACCGAAGCATACGAGGCGATCTTCCGCTTCGAAACGACGCACGGGCGCGGCAGCGGCGTGCTGCGCCTTGTGCCCGACGCCGATGGCGCGATGAAAGCGTGGACGCTGCTCACCGCGCTTGACGAGATCAAGGGACACGAGGAGCGTCTCGGGCGGTCGCGGCCCTCCGGATCCGCCTATGCGCGCGACTTTCACGGTCCCAATTGGCTCGACGTAAGGACGGCGGCTACCGCGTACGCGGATCGCGATCCCGCCGTTCTGGTCGTTGGCGCCGGGCAGGCAGGGCTGTCCGCGGCCGCCCGTCTGGGTCAGCTGCAAATCGATACCCTCGTGATCGATCGTGAGAAGCGCGTCGGCGACAACTGGCGCCGCCGCTATCACGCCCTGGTCCTGCACAATCAGGTGCACGTCAATCATCTTCCCTACGTGCCGTTTCCGCCCACGTGGCCGGCATACATCCCGAAGGACAAGCTGGCGGGTTGGTTCGAGTCCTATGCGGAGACCATGGAGCTCAATTGTTGGACCGGGACCGCGTTCGAGGGCGGCCGCTATAACGAGGCGACCGGACGCTGGTCCGTCACGCTGCGGCGCGACGACGGAACCACGCGCGAGATGCATCCGCGGCACATCGTGATGGCGACCGGCGCGAGCGGCATCCCGAATCTTCCCGACATCCCGAGCCTGAAGAATTTCGCCGGTACTGTGCTGCACGCGAGCCAGTACCAGGACGGTGAGGCGTGGCGCGGCAAGCGCGCGATCGTCATCGGCACCGGCACCAGCGGGCACGACATCGCCCAGGATCTGCACGCGAACGGCGCCACGGTCACGATCGTGCAGCGACGCTCGACCATGATCGTCAATGTCGAGCCGAGCGCGCAGCTTCCCTACGCGCTTTATGACGAAGGGCCGCCGTTGGAGGATTGCGATCTCGTCACCACCTCGATCCCGCTCCCCCTGGCGCGCAAGAGCCACATCATGCTCACCGCGCAAGCGAAGAAGCTCGATCAAAATCTGCTCGACGCGCTTGAACGGGTCGGATTCCGGCTCGATTTCGGCGACGACGGCACCGGCTGGCAATTCAAGTACCTGACGCGCGGCGGCGGGTATTATTTCAACGTCGGCTGCTCCGAGCTGATCGTCAAAGGCGAGATCGGCCTCATGCAGTTTGCCGAAATCGACGGCTTCGTGGCGGGCGGGGCCCGCATGCGCGGCGGCGAGATCGTCGAGGCGGACCTGATCGTGCTGGCAACCGGCTACAAGGGGCAGGACGTCCTCGTGCGCAAGCTGCTCGGCGACGACGTCGCGGCACGCATCGGCCCGATCTGGGGCTTTGGCGAAGAGCTCGAGCTGCGCAACATGTTCGTGCGAACGCCGCAGCCCGGCCTGTGGTTCATCGCCGGCAGCTTCGCCCAATGCCGGATTTATTCGAAATATCTCGCGCTGCAGATCAAGGCGAGTGAGCTGAGGTTGATCTAACCCCGTCATTGCGCGCGTCTCGCAATAACGGCGAAGCGTGTTAGCCCCTCACGCGGCGACGCTGATCGAGCCGTCGCGGTTGTCGACCATCACGGGCGAGTGCAGGTACTCAATCTCCGGCGGCGTCCCGTATTTGCTCTCGACGAGCTTTGCCCACTCCGCCGTATAGATCCGCTCGGCGTCGGCGCGACTCTCCCACACGTAGATCCCGCCGGCGCGGCGGCCATCCTCGCTCACGAAATAGTTCTTGCGCAGCAGCCCAGCGACGCCCTTGTAGCGCGTCGCGGTCGACTGGAACGTTTTTGTGATCTCGTCGAGGTTTGCGGGCCTCGGAAGGCGGAATGTCACGATGGCGACGATCATGGTGGGGCCTCCATGGTTGATGGAGCAATGTGCCGCCGCCACGGGCACGATCGCAAGGGCGATCTTGCCTCGCTATTTCGGCAGCTCGTACCCGACCGATGACTCGATTTCCAAGGTGCGCTGCACGGCCGGACGCCCCATCATCCGATGATAATGGGCGTCAAGATGGGGAAACGTACCGGGCGCCGGCTTCAAGGAGTTGGCGAGGCGCCAATAGAGGCGAAACAGGTGGATGTCGACGATCGAGTAGCGTGCGAGCGCCCAATCCCGGCCGCCCAGCCGGCGGTCGGCGATCGTATAGACCTGCGTCGCATAGTCGATCCCGCGAGCGCGCGCCGGATGCAGCGTCGAGGCGATGAATGACATCCAGGACACGGCCTGCGCTTCGCCTTCGATGTCATCCGGCAGCAGGCCAGCCGCGGGAAAGCGCTTGGCGAGGTAGAACAGAATTCCGGCCACTTCGGTCAGCGGCCGCCCGTCGATCAGGAGCGTCGGCACCTTGCCGTCCGGATTGATGGCGAGGAATTCGGCGGTCCGCTGCTCGCGCTTGCTCAGCGAGATCGGCCGCGCCTCGAACGCCGCGCCGATTTCATACAGCGCGATGTGGACGGCCATCGAGCTCGAGCCGGAAGCAAAATAGAGCGTCAGGGTCACGCCGGCCTCGGCGCATGTTCCGGCGAAAGCCTGCCCCGGCCCTGATCCGGGTTGGACGCCGGTTCGCCGACAAGAACGTGCGCCAAGCTGGATCCCTCCGGGATCACGCGTCCCCGTTCGTACCCTCGCTCTCCTCGGAGAGCCGCTCCACCGAGACCACCCGCTCGCCTTCGGCGGTGTCGAACACGATCACACCCTGGGTCGAGCGGCCCGCAATACGGATGCCGTCGACCGGGCAGCGGATGAGCTGGCCGCCATTGGTCACCAGCATGATCTGATCGTGCTCCTCGATGGGGAACGAGGCGACGATGCGGCCGTTGCGCGGTGTGACGCTCATGGCGACGATGCCTTTGCCGCCGCGGCCGGTGGTGCGGTACTCGTAGGACGAGGTGCGCTTGCCAAAACCGTTCTCGGTGATCGTCAGCACGAACTCCTCGGCGGCGGAGAGCTCGGCATATCGCGTCTGGCCGAGCTCGATCGCGCCGGAGGCTTCCTCGGCATCGGCACCGCCGTTCTCCTCGATCTCGCCATTGCCATTGCCATTGTTGCTGCGGCGCACCGCGCTGGCGCGCCGCAGATAGGCCATGCGCTCGTCGGCGGTCGCCTCGACGTGGCGCAGGATGGAGAGCGAGATCACCTTGTCGCCGTCGGCGAGGTTGATGCCGCGCACGCCCATCGAGGTGCGGCCCGTGAACACGCGCACGTCGTTTACGGCGAAACGGATGCATTGACCGGTCGCCGAGGTGAGCAGCACGTCGTCGCGCTCGGTGCAAATCTGCACGTCGACGATGGCGTCGCCTTCGTCGAGCTTCATCGCGATGATGCCGGAGCGGCGCACGTCGACGAAATCGGAGAGCTTGTTGCGCCGCACGGTGCCGCGGGTGGTCGCGAACATCACGTCGAGCGCAGCCCAGGTCTTCTCGTCCTCGGGCAGCGGCATGATGGTGGTGATGGTCTCGCCCTGCTCCAGCGGCAGAATGTTGATCAGCGCCTTGCCGCGCGCCTGCGGCGCCGCTGCCGGCAGCCGCCAGACCTTTTCCTTGTAGACTTGGCCGCGCGACGAGAAGAACAGCACCGGCGTATGCGTATTCGCGACGAACAGGCGCGAGACGAAATCCTCTTCGCGGGTCTGCATGCCGGCGCGGCCCTTGCCGCCGCGCTTCTGCGACCGATAGGTCGAGAGCGGCACGCGCTTGGCGTAGCCGAGATGCGAGAAGGTGACGACCATGTCCTCGCGCTGGATCAGGTCCTCGTCCTCCATCTCGCCTTCCTGGTCGATGATGATGGTTCTGCGCGGGGTCGCGAACTGCTCCTTCACGGCGGCGAGCTCGTTCTTGACGATGCTCTGGATGCGCGCGCGCGACCGCAGGATGTCGAGATAGTCGCTGATCTCGGCCGCGAGCTTGTCGAGCTCGTCCTTGATCTCGTCGCGGCCGAGCGCGGTGAGGCGCTGCAGGCGCAGGTCGAGGATCGCCTTGGCTTGCTCGGCGGAGAATTTGGCGGTGCCGTTCGGCAACATACGGTGGCGCGGATCGTCGATCAGCTCCATCAGCGCCGCAACCGTCGCGGCCGGCCACTCGCGCGCCATCAAGGCCTCGCGCGCCGCGCCGGGATCGGGTGCCGCGCGGATGAGGCGGATGACCTCGTCGATATTGGCGACCGCAAGCGCGAGGCCAACCAGGATGTGGGCGCGGTCGCGCGCCTTGTTGAGCAGGAATTTGGTGCGACGCTGGACGACTTCCTCGCGGAACGCGACGAACGCCGCAAGGAGGTCCTTGAGGTTCATCACCAGCGGGCGGCCGCCGTCGAGCGCAACCATATTGGCGCCGAAGGTCGATTGCAGCGGCGTGAAACGGTAGAGCTGGTTGAGCACCACGTCCGGCATGGCGTCGCGCTTGAGCTCGACCACGACGCGGTAGCCGGTGCGGTCGGACTCGTCGCGGATGTCCGCGATGCCGTCGATCTTCTTCTCGCGCACGAGCTCGGCGATGCGCTCGACCATGTGCGCCTTGTTCACCTGGTAGGGAATCTCGGTGATGATGATCGCCTCGCGCTCGCGGCGCAGCGTCTCGATCTCCGCCTTGCCGCGCATCACGATCGAGCCGCGGCCGAGATGATAGGCGGCACGGATGCCTTGGCGGCCGAGTATCGTGGCGCCGGTGGGAAAATCGGGGCCGGGCACGATGTTGATCAGGTCGTCGATGCCGAGCGCCGGGTCGTCGATCAGCGCCACGCAGGCGTCGATGATCTCGCCGAGATTGTGCGGAGGGATGTTGGTCGCCATGCCGACCGCGATGCCGCCGGCGCCGTTGACCAGCAGGTTCGGAAAGCGCGCCGGCAGGACGGCCGGCTCGCTCTCGTTGCCGTCGTAGTTCGCCTGGAAATCGACGGTGTCCTTGTCGATGTCCTCGAGCAGCGCCATCGCGGGCTGCGCGAGGCGGCACTCGGTGTAGCGCATCGCCGCCGGCGGATCGCCGTCGACCGAGCCGAAGTTGCCTTGCCCGTCGATCAGCGGCAGGCGCATCGAGAAATCCTGCGCCATACGCACCAGCGCGTCGTAGATCGCGCTGTCGCCGTGCGGGTGGTATTTACCCATGACGTCGCCGACGACGCGCGCCGATTTTACGTATTTGCGGTCGGGCAGATGCGCGTTCTCGTGCATCGAAAAGAGGATGCGCCGATGCACGGGCTTGAGCCCGTCGCGCGCATCCGGCAGCGCGCGCGCCACGATCACGCTCATGGCGTAATCGAGGTACGAACGCTTC
>DASXCK010000054.1:0-13253 GCA_036491235.1 Xanthobacteraceae bacterium
GTCGCCGACACCGCGCCGTTCGCCAAGGCGCTCACGGCACTCGATCTCGGTGGCGCCGAGCTGGTCGCCAACCGCAACGGCGCCAATCTCGATCGCGTCACATCATTCGACCAGCTCGCCGCGACCCGTCCGGGCGCCGCGGTCGAGCGTGCGTGCGCCGCGGTCGGCCCGGACACGATCGCAAAGTTTCTCTTCACCTCCGGCTCGACCGGGCATCCCAAGGGCGTGATCAACACCCACGGCATGCTCACCGCCAACCAGCAGCAAGCGGCGCAGATCTGGCCGTTCCTCGCCGAACGCCCGTTCGTGCTGGTCGACTGGCTGCCGTGGAACCACACGTTCGGCGGCAACCACAACTTCAACATGGTGCTGCGCCACGCCGGCACGCTCTACATCGACGGCGGCCGGCCGCTGCCGCAGCTCGTCGACGCGACCATCCGCAACCTCACGGAGGTCTCGCCCACGGTCTATTTCAACGTACCGGCCGGCTACGCCATGCTGCTGCCGCGGCTCGAGCGCGACGACGTTCTTGCCCGCCGCTTCTTCGCCGACCTGCGCTTCATTTTCTATGCGGGCGCCGCGCTGCCGCAGGACATGTGGACGCGGCTCGAGGCGGTGGCGCTGCGCACGGTCGGCGAGCGCATCCCGCTCACCTCGTCGTGGGGCACCACCGAGACCGCGCCGCTCGCGACCGCCGCGCACTTTCTGATCGACCGCGCCGGCCCGATCGGCGTGCCGGCGCCGGGCGTCGAGATCAAGCTCGTGCCGAGCGGCGACAAGCTCGAGATTCGCGTGCGTGGGCCCAACGTCACGCCCGGCTACTGGAAGCGGCCCGACCTCACCGCGGCGGCGTTCGACGACGAGGGCTTCTACCAACCGGGCGACGCGGTGCGCTTCGCCGATCCGGACGACCCGAACAAGGGCGTCGTGTTCGACGGCCGCCTCGCCGAGGACTTCAAGCTCCTCTCCGGCACCTGGGTGCATGTGGGCGCGCTGCGCGTCGCGCTGCTCGCCGCCACTTCGCCCGCCTTGCAAGATGCCGTGATCGCCGGCGCCGACCGCGCCACGGTCGCGCTGCTGTGCTGGCTCAACGCCGCCGGCTGCCACAAACTGATCGGCGAGACGCCTGCCGGCGACGCCGCGCTCGCCACCCACGCCGAGCTCGCGCGCCATCCCGTCGTGCGCGCCCACCTCGCGCGCGCTCTCGCCGACTGGAACGCCGCGCACCCCGCCTCCTCCGAGCGCGTCGCCCGCGCCCTGCTGCTGCCGGACCTGCCGTCGATCGACGGCAACGAGATCACCGACAAGGGCTACATCAACCAGCGCCTCGCCCTGGAGCGACGGGCCGACGAGGTGGCGCGGGTGTTTGCGGAGGCGCCGGACGATGAGGTGATCGTGTTGTGAGGCGGCGCCACTCGGCGACCCTCCCGCCCGCGCAAGTCGGCCTTGCCCGACCTGCGCATCATAATCCGCCAAACCCGGGCAGGCCCGGGTTTGGCGGCGGGGAGGGTCGGCCGCGTGAGCGAAGCGAACGCGGCCGGCGTGGGGGACCACGCTTGCTCATGCGCAAGTGGCGCCCCCGCCTGTTCCCTGTTCACAAGCCGCCCAACGGCTAGGCATTCCTCCTCGCCTGCGTTGAAACGCCGCCGTTTTTTCCGCACTCTCATCCCTGGCGCAGAGCTTGCACTATGCGAGCGAGCCACCGCAGTGGGGTTCCGGGGTGATCGCGTTCGACGAGATGCGCGGCAGCGACGGCGAGGTGCGGCCCGCCTATGCGGCGCTCGGCACCTGGCTCGCCACGCTGCCGCCCGACCTGCTCGAGCATCGCCGTCGCGAGGCCGAGCTGATCTTCCGCCGCATCGGTATCACGTTCGCGGTCTACGGCGAGGCGGAATCGACCGAGCGGCTGATCCCGTTCGACGTTCTGCCGCGCATCCTCGCGGCCGAGGAATGGAAGGCGCTGGCGCGCGGCCTGGAGCAGCGTGTGCGCGCGCTCAACGCCTACATCCGCGACGTCTACCACCGCCGCGAGATCATCCGCGCCGGCATCGTTCCGGAAGAGCTGATCTTCCGCAATCCGGTGTTTCGGCCCGAGATGAACGGCCAGGCGGTGCCGCACGACATCTATGTGCACATCGCCGGCATCGACATCGTGCGGGTCGACGCCGGCAGCTTCTACGTGCTCGAGGACAACGCGCGCACGCCCTCCGGCGTGTCCTACATGCTGGAGAACCGCGAGATCATGCTGCGGCTCTTCCCGGAATTGTTCGCGCGCCATCGTGTCGCGCCGGTCGAGAACTACCCGGACGAGTTGCTCGCAAACTTGAAATCGGTCGCGCCCGCGTCGGCGTCGGCGGATCCGACCGTCGTGCTGCTCACGCCCGGCGTCTACAACTCGGCCTACTACGAGCACTCGTTCCTCGCCGACAAGCTCGGCGTCGAGCTGGTCGAGGGCCGCGACCTCGTCGTCAAGGCGGGCGTCGTCTACATGCGCACCACCGAAGGGCTCAAGCGCGTCGACGTCATCTACCGCCGCGTCGACGACGATTTCCTCGACCCCCTCGCCTTCCGTCCCGACTCCGCGCTCGGCGTGCCGGGCCTCATGGCGGCCTACCAGGCCGGCAACGTCACGCTCGCGAACGCGGTCGGTACCGGGATCGCCGACGACAAGGCGGTCTACAGCTACATGCCGGAGATCGTGCGGTTCTATCTCGGCGAGGAGCCGATCCTGAAGAACGTGCCGACCTGGCGCTGCCGCGAGGCGGAGCATCTCGGCTACGTGCTCGACCATCTCGACGAGCTGGTCGTGAAGGAGGTGCACGGCTCCGGCGGCTACGGCATGCTGATCGGGCCGAGGGCCGACAAGAACGCGCTCGCGGCCTTCCGCGCCAAGCTCAAGACCGACCCGAAGAATTTCATCGCCCAGCCGACGCTCGCGCTCTCCACCTGCCCGACCTGCGTCGCCGAGGGCGTCGCGCCCCGCCACGTCGACCTGCGCCCCTTCGTGCTCACCGGCCGCGACCGCATCCGCATCGTCCCCGGCGGCCTCACCCGCGTCGCGCTCGAGCACGGCTCGCTGGTGGTCAATTCGAGCCAGGGCGGCGGCACGAAGGATACGTGGGTGCTGGATTCATGAGACACGCGCACTGCATCTGCGCTCACTCTCCCCGTTCTTGCGGAGAGAGGGTTGGGGTGAGGGGCGCTGAATCGCGGCGCGCAAAAACACGCGTAACAGTTCGCGGAAACGCCCCCTCACCCCGACCCTCTTCCCGCACGCGGGGAAAGGGAGCGCAGGCGCCGAGCTAGCCCGATGCTCTCCCGCACCGCCGAGAACCTCTACTGGCTCGCGCGCTACGTCGAGCGCGCCGAGTTCATCGCGCGCATCCTCGAGGCGACGCAGCGGCTGACCGCGATGCCGCTCGCCTATGTGGGCGGCACCAACGAGTGGGAGTCGGCGGTCGCGACCGCCGGCAGCACGACGGCCTTCGCGGCGCAGTATCGCGAAGCGGACGCGGAGAGCGCGATCGACTTCCTCGCGTTCTCCACCGCCAACCCGTCCTCGATCCGCAACTGCTTCGAGATGGCGCGCACCAACGCCCGCGCCGTTCGCACGGCGCTGACGGTCGAGATGTGGGACGTCATCAATTCCGGCTGGCTCGAGCTCAGACGCTGCGGCAACGGGCTCTGCTCGCGCGACGAGCTGCTCCGCTTCCTGCGCTTCGTGCAGGAGACCTCGCTGCGCTTCGACGGCTCGGCCTACCGCACCATGCTGCGCAACGACGCCTACTGGTTCACCCGGCTCGGCGTCTATCTCGAGCGCGCCGACAACACGGCGCGCATCCTCGACGTGAAGTATCACCTGCTGCTGCCGGCCGACGAGCCGATCGGCGGCTCTCTCGACTACTTCCAGTGGGCCGCGATCCTGCGCACCGTCTCGGCGCTCACCGCCTATCATTGGGTCTACCGCGAGAACATCAAGCCCTGGCGCATCGCCGACCTCCTGATCCTCAACAACCAGATGCCGCGCTCGCTCGCGAGCTGCTACGAGAACCTGGTGCGCTTCTCCGACGCCATCGCGCACGCCTATGGCCGCCAGGGCCCGGCGCAGCGCAAGGCCCGCGCCGTGCGCACCCGCCTGCAGAACCGCCGCATGGACGAGATCTTCCAGAGCGGCCTGCACGAGTTCATCGGCGGGTTCATCACCGACAACAACGCGCTGGGCGCGGCGGTGGGGGAGCAGTATTTGATGTGATGCCTCGCTTCAAGCTCCGCAGGGTGGGCAAAGGCGCGAATGCGCCGCGCCCATGCCCGGCAAAACGATGCGGGATGGTTGGCACGCTTCGCTTTGCCCAGCCTACGGTCTCATGACATCATCTCCCGCATGCGCATCCGAATCTCGCACGAGACCGTCTACAGCTACGCCCAGCCGCCGAAGGGCGTGATCCAGACGCTGCGCATGACGCCGCGCAACCACGACGGCCAGTACGTGGTCGACTGGCGCATCGACGCCTCGGCGGACTGCCGGCTCGACGCCCAGGAAGACGCGTTCGGCAATATCACCCACACCTTCAGCGCCGACGGTCCGCTCGACACGCTCCGCCTGCTGGTCGAGGGCGAGATCGAGACGCAGGACACCCACGGCATGATGCGCGGCACGATCGAACGTTTCCCGCCGAGCCTTTACCTGCGCACGACGCCGCTCACCGCGCCCGACGCGGCGATCATCGCGTGCGCGCACGACGTACGGGCGCGCCAAGGCGACAATGACGGCAATGCGCTCGCGCTCCTGCATGCGCTTCTGTCGCGCATCCACACGGAGATGACCTTCGACACCAACCCGACGGAAGCCTCGACCACCGCGGCCGAGGCTTTCGCTCTCCGGCGCGGCGTCTGCCAGGACCTGAGCCACATCTTCATCGCGGCGGCGCGCGAGCTCGGCTTTCCGGCGCGCTATGTCGCGGGCTACTTCCACCGCGCCGACGGCGTGGTGCGCCAGGAGGCCGGCCACGCCTGGGCCGAGGCCCACCTGCCCGACCTCGGCTGGGTCGCGTTCGATCCCACGAACGGCATCTGCGCGACCGACGCGCATGTACGGGTCGCGGTCGGGCTCGACTACCTCGGCGCCGCGCCGGTGCGCGGCACCCGCTACGGCGGCGGCGCCGAGACGCTCGCCGTCGCCGTCGTGGTCGATCAGGCGCAGCGGCAGATGCAGAACTGAACCGGGAGAATGGCTAATGCGGAATGGCGAATAGAGTGGCGAGCGCCGGCGAAAATCGCTATTCGCTACTCGCCATTCGCAATTCGCCGTTTCGGGGCCTATCATGACCTACTGCTGCGGCATTCTCGTGCGCGACGGCCTCGTGATGATCGCCGACACCCGCACCAATGCGGGCCTCGACAACATCTCGATCTTCCGCAAGCTGCACACCTTCGCGACGCCGGGCGAGCGCGTCCTGGCGATCGCGTCCGCCGGCAACCTGTCGCTCAGCCAGGCGGTGCTGAGCATCCTGCAGGAAGGCTTCGCCAACGAGGCGACCGGCGAGCGCGAGACGCTGCTCAACGCGCCGACCCTCTTCCAGGCGGCGCAGCGCATCGGCCGCGCCGTGCGCACCATCCACGGCACCGACGATCAGGCGCTCACGGCGGCCGACGTCAAGTTCGACATCTCGCTGCTGTTCGGCGGGCAGATCAAGGGCGAACGGCCGCGCCTGTTCATGATCTACTCGGCCGGCAACTTCATCGAATGCACCATCGACACGCCCTACCTGCAGATCGGCGAGCACAAGTACGGCAAGCCGGTGCTCGACCGCGCCGTCACCTACGACACCGATCTCTATGATGCGCTCAAGATCGGACTGATCTCGGTCGACTCGACCATGCGGTCGAACCTCTCGGTCGGCATGCCGCTCGACCTCGTCGTCATCCGCCGCGACACCTGTGCGGCCGAGCTCTCCTACCGGATCGAGCCGGGCGAGCCCTATTTCCAGGACCTGCGCTCGCGCTGGTCGAGCGCGCTGCGCGCCGCCCACGTCGCGATCCCGCGGCCGCCTTACGGCAACCCAAACCCATCATCCTGAAGGCGGCCCTCGAAGGCGGTCCTCGAAGGATGATCGGCCGTGACGCTTCAGCGGTCGCAAGTGGCCCCGCGCAGGCCCTTCGAGGCTGGGCCTTCGGCCGAGCCTCAGGGTGGCGACGACGGTGTGTGGCGGGCAATTCAGGTTTTCTGCACCCAGAACTGATACATCGCGGCAAAGATCCCCGGATTGGCCACCTCGAAGCGGTGCCACCGCGCAAGATTTGTCATCGCCGGATCGTCCGGGTTCGCGGCCGCATACGCATGCAGCACGCGGATATCCAGATCGAAGCCGAGAAACGTCAGCCCCTCCTCCGCGATGAAGGCGGCGATCTCCGGCAGGTCGTGCTGATACTCCTCCACGTGAAACAGGAGATCGCGGCAGCCGCTGGTCGAGTAGAAATCGCCGAGCCGTGTGACCGAGCGGCCGGGCGTGCCGTCCGGCCATGCCAGTGCCTCCTGGCGAAAGCGGCGGATGTCGTCCGCCGTGCCGTCATAGCGGCGCCCTTTGATGTAGGCGCGGGCCGCGTTGATGTCGGTGCGGGCGAGCTTGCTGTAGAGGCCGACCTGCATCAGCCCGCCGGGCGCGAGCAGGCCGAGCAGCACGCGCCAGCCGGCCCGCGGATCGGCGAGGCACTGCAACGAGCCCGATGCCTCGATCAGATCGAAGCGGCGGTCGAGTGCGCCGAGCGCCAGGATGTCGGCCTGCGCGTACGCGATCGGCAGCCCGAGCGCGCGCGTCTTGCGCGCCGCATAGGCGAGGCTGGCGCGGCTGAGATCGACCGCGAGCACGCGCGCGCCAGCGTAACGCCGGCAGGTCTCGATCGGATGCGCGCCGGTGCCGCAGCCCGCGACCAGGATGTCGAGGTGCTCGGCGGCGCCGCGCGGACGATACGGCGCGAGCGGAAACTTGCCGCGAATGTCGTCGCCGATCGCGACCGGCGTTGCGGCCGGCGCCGCCATGACCCAGCGCGGATAGGGATTGGCCTCGTACTGCGCCTGCACGGCGCGCGACACGCGATCCTCGATCGGCGTGAGCGCGGGCAGCGCAGTGGCAATCGCGCGTTCCTCGAGCGGTTCGCGCACCTGCAGCACGAGCAGGCGCTCGATCGCCGCCGGCCAGGCGCGGCCGAGCAGCGCCTCGGTGCCCGCGAGCGTGTGCAGCGGTCGGTAGGCCGCGGTCGCGATCAGCCAGGCGGGCGGAATGTAGCCGCAATAGCCGCCCGCGCTGGCGCGCTCGCTCAACTGCGTCGCGATCCGCTCCACCGCGGCGCACTCGTCGTCGCTTTGCGCGAACGCATATTCGTTGAGGAAGCACTGCTCGGCGAGCGCACCGAAGAAGTCGACAAGCTCGGCGCCGGACGGGTTGGTACCGCACGCCCAGTCGAGCAGCGCGTGGCGCGCCACCGTGAGCACGCGCTCGAGCTCGGGATCGCTCACCCGCCCTGCGACCATGAGCCGGCGCAGCAGCGGATCGCCGGCGATCGACGCGAGCCCGATCATGCCAAGACGATCATGCCAATGATCACGCCAACAGTTGCGCGAGATCCGCGACGGTGCCGGCGACGAAGGCCGCGTTGGCGAGCGCGATGCACGCCGCCATGGCGCGCGCGCGCTTGACCAGCGCGATGCCGGGGCCCTCGAGCTCGCCGTTGTGCGCCCAGCCCTCGGCGAGCGCGCGCAGCACGTAGGTGCGCACGCCCTCAAGCTGCTCCTCGCCGAGCCCGCGCAGGCAGAGCACGAACAGGCTGCGCGTCTCCGCATTGCCGTTGCGGTCGATCGCGGCGGTGAGGAGCGCGGCCGCCTCGGCGGCCCGGCCGTGCGCGAACAGCACGCGCGCGAGATGATGCGTGGTGTCGAGGTCGCCGGGCCTGAGCGCGAGCGCATGGCGCAGGCACGCGACCGCCGACTCGGCGTCGCCGGCGCGCGCGAAGGCGAGCCCGAGATTGTTGTGCGCCTCGACGAAACTGGGGCGCGCCGCGACGGCGCCGCGATAGTGCGCGATCGCATCGGCCAGGTCGCCGCACGCCGCCGCCATCACGCCCAGATTGTTGTGCGCTTCCGCATGGTCGGGCCTGAGCGCGAGCGCGCGGCGATAGGCATCCGTGGCCTCCGCCGTGCGGCCGCGAGCGCGCAGCACGTTGCCGAGATTGCTCCAAGCCTCGACAAAGCCGGGGTGGGCGGCGACGGCGGCGCGAAAATGCGTTTCGGCGTCGGCGAGCCGCATCAGGCCGGCGAGCATGTTGGCGAGATTGTAGTGCGCGATGGGCGAGCGCGGATCGAGCGCGAGCACATGCTCGTAGCAGGCGGCGGCCTCGATGCGCTGCCCCGCGTCGGCGAGCACATTGCCGAGGTTCATGTGCGCCTCGGCATAGTCCGGCTTGATCGCGATGGCCTTGCGGTAGTGCGCCTGCGCCTCGGCGAGGCGGCGCTCCGCCTGCAGCGCCAGCGCCAAGTGATAGTGTGCGTCGGGCGCGTCGCGCCGCGCGAGGACGCGCGTCAGGACGTCGATCGCGTCTGCCGGGCGGCCGGTCTCGATCGCCAGGATGCCGAGAAAATAGAGACTGCTGAGATGCCCTGGATCGGCCGCCAGCGCCTGCCGGTAAAGCGCATGCGCGGCCGCGAACTGCCCCGCTCGATGCTGCTGCCGTGCCGCCGCAAAGAGCGCCGCCACATCGGGCGCCGCTTGCTCCGGCCTTGTCACTTCATTCCGCATCGCGCGCAACCGACGCCGCTGCCATTCCCACCGCGACGTGCCTTAGCGTCAGAGTCGCGAGGGGTCACCGGGCGACGCGCGATAAAGGATGAGATTTTACGGATATCGCCTTGAATTTAATGCGAATTTTATTGAGGGCTTACGGCGACGTTACGAACCACAGGCACAGCGCCTGCCCTCGCCCCCGGTCTTGTCCGCCGTAGCCCGAAGCGCGAAGGCGGATGCGGGGGAGAGAGTCCAAACGCACTGCCATCAATCTCAGACACAAACGCCGCACCCTGTTTCCCACCCAAGGCCATTGCGGCACGCCCCTGCGCTCAGTCACCATGCGGGACAATTTCGGGAGGACACCATGAGCGGACAAAAAGTTGCGATCGTCACCGGCGCCGGCACCGGGGTCGGCCGCGCGGCGGCGCTGGCGCTGATGCGGGTCGGCTATGCGGTCGTGCTCGCGGGACGGCGCCAGGACAAGCTCGACGAGGTCGCGCGCGAGGGCAAGGCGACCAACGGGCAGAGCCTCGCGGTGCCGACGGACGTTTCCGATCCCGCCTCGATCAAGGCGCTGTTCGCCAAGACCAAGGAGGCTTTCGGCCGGCTCGACGTGCTGTTCAACAATGCGGGCATCGGCGCGCCGGCGGTGCCGCTCGAAGATCTCCCGGTCGAGACCTGGAAGAAGGTGGTGGACACCAATCTCACGGGCCCGTTCCTGTGCACGCAAGAGGCCTTCCGCATGATGAAGAGCCAGACGCCGCGCGGCGGCCGCATCATCAACAACGGCTCGATCTCGGCACACACGCCGCGTCCGCGCGCCGCCGCCTATACCTCGACGAAGCACGCAATCTCGGGACTGACCAAGCAGACCGCGCTCGACGGCCGCGAGTTCGACATCTGCTGCGGCCAGATCGACATCGGCAACGCCGCGACGCCGCTCACCGACCGCATGGTGCAGGGCGCGGGCGTGATGCAGCCCGACGGCAGCCTGAAGCAGGAGGCGCGCATGGACGCGGACCATGTCGGAAACGCGGTCGTCTACATGGCGGGCCTGCCGCTCGACACCAACGTGCTGTTCATGACCGTGATGGCGAACCAGATGCCGTTCGTCGGGCGCGGCTGACTTAACCCTCTCCCGACAAGGAGAGTGGCGCGCAGCGCGCCGGGTGAGGGCATCTCGGAGTCTCAACTGGAATTCCGAAGCCCCCTCGCCCCATCCTTTCCCCTGCGGGGAGAGGGAGCGAAACGCACAGCCTCGATAACGCTCGGAAGAAAACGCATGAGACTGCTCACCACACTCCTCGCCATCTTCGCCCTCACGCTCCCCGCGGCCGCGCAACCGTACCCTGCCCGCACCGTCACGATCATCGTCGGCTACGCGCCCGGCGGCACCGGCGACTTCATCGCGCGGCTCATCGGGAACAAGCTCAGCGAAAAATTCGGCCGCACCGTCATCGTCGAGAACCGCGGCGGCGCGAGCGGCCTGATCGGCGCGCAACTGGTCGCCAAGGCGGCGCCCGACGGCTACACCATCCTGTGCGGCCAGACACCCGAGATCGCGATCAATCCGACGTTCCTCAACAGCGGGCTCGACGTCGCGCGCGATCTCGCACCGATCGCGCTCGGCGGCGTCGTGCCGCTCGCACTGGTGGCGCCGAAGAGCGCGCCCTACTCGACGCTGCCCGAGATGCTCAAGGCGTCGCACACCCCGAAGGGCCTCCTGTTCGCGTCCGCCGGCACCGGCACGCCCGGGCACTTCGCCGGCGAGCTCCTCAAGCTCGCAAGCCACGGCAACATGACGCACGTACCCTACAAGGGCGCCGGTCCGGCGCTCGCCGATCTGCTCGGCAGCCACGTCGACTTCTATTTCCCCGGCTTTCCGGCCGCGGTGCCGTTCGTGAAAACCGGCCAGATGAAGATGCTCGCCGTCTCGACCGCGCGGCGTGCGTCCTCGGCGCCCGACGTGCCGACCGTCGCCGAGGCCGCCGGCATCAAGGATTTCGACTTCAGCCTGTGGGCGGGCTTCTTCGCGCCGCACGGCACGCCGCCCGACATGGTGGCGATGCTCAACAAGGCGATCAACGAGGTGCTGGCTCAGCCCGACATCAAGAAGCGGATGGACGACGCCGGCGCCGACATCGTGCCGATGTCGGTCGCCGAGTTCGACGCGTTCATCAGACTAGAAAGCGACAAATACGCCGGCGTGGTGAAGCAGACCGGGATAAAGCCGGAGCAGTGAGTCGTAGAGTCGTAGGATGGGTTTGAGGGCGAAGGCCGAAACCCATCATCTATGAATTGGCGATCAAAGCGATGGGTTTTGCTTCCGCTCAACCCATCCTACGAAAGCTACGAGATCGCCGTCACCTTCACCTTCGTCCCGGCCTTCACCGCCGCGAGCGCCTTCACGTCACCGAGCGCCTTCGCAAAAACATTGCACGGGCTCGCGAGCCGGGTCTCGTCGCCTTTCGATATCGGCGTGCGGCCGAAGCCGATGGCGATCGCAGGACCATCGGGCCAGTAGGCGATTTCGCCCGGCGTCACCACGGCGCGCGCGTCCTTCTCGCGCACGACCGTGACCGGCACCTCGAAGTAGACCTCCTCGCCCCAGGTCAGCGCCGAGGATATGACCGGCAGCTTCGCGGCGATCGCCTTGGCGGTCGGCGTGTCAAAAAGCTCGGCATCGAGCGTGAGCGTGCCAAAGTCGAAACGAATGCGTACCACGTGCGCCTCTCCCGATGGTCAGTCGGCCGCGGCCCTCGTCACGGCGGCGAGCATCTGCGCCATCGCGCCGGCAATCGGCCCGCCGGCCGCGATGGCGTGGCGCGCCGCGATCCAGTCCGGGACATTGTAGCCGAGCCGCACGTGGCCGGCGTCATCCTCCCAGGCCAGCGCTTTGAGCGGTAGGTCGATGCCGATCGTCTGCTGTGCCTGCATCAGCGGCGTGCCGCCGCGCGCATTGCCGAAAATGAGCAGCACGGTCGGCCGCAGCGCAAGGCCGGCGTCGTGCGCACCCTTCGCGTGATCGATGCGGGCAAACACCGTGAGGCCCTTGGCCGTCACCTCGGCTTCCAGCCGCTCGATCGTCTCGTCGACCGAATGCGTGCTGGGGATCGTGATCAATCCGTCGACCATCTGCGGCTCCGATCGCGCGGTACTCCCCGCGCAATCGTAGCGCAAACGCCGCGTGTCGGAACCTGCGCCTCAGTGCAGGCGGAAGACCCCGTCGACCGCGCGCAGCTCGGCCGGCTTGACCAGCTTGCAATGGGCCACCGTCACCGAGTGCAGCGGCCCTTCCAGCTGGTCGGCCCAGAAATCGAGAAATTTCTGCAAGACCGGGAATTTGGGGAAGAGGTCGTAATCCTGCCAGACATAGGCCTGAAGGAAGCGTGGGTGATCCGGCAGACGGTAGAGAATGTGCGCCGTGGTCAGCCCGTAACCCCCGACCTGCTTGAGGAAGTCTTTCGATACCTGTGAGGTCATCCTGCCCTCCATTGCCCCGTGCGATTCGAAGTGTCGATTGCCGGAACGCCTCATTGCAAGCCGAAAGCTTGAATAAAGCGTTTAAAATCAAAGCATTATCAGCAGTCGCGACGGACTGCTGACAGGCGCCTTGATGGCATTCGGCCCACGAGAGGCAACATGGAAACCGGAACCCTGGACCTCACGTTCCAGGAAAATATCCCTTGCTGATCTGGGAACCGGTCCGGATTAACCTTTTCGAAAGCTTTGCTGGCACTCCCGAAAGATGAGTGCTAAAAAATCCCGTAAGCCGTCTTGCGGCTTGTTGCAATGCCACTTATGTGGCGATCGAGCGGTGCGGCGGAGGGGTCTGCCGTGCCGCCGTCTCCGTAATTTCCCAGCGTTATCATGCACGTAAGGAGGATCCCATGAAGTTCCGTCCGCTTCACGACCGCGTCGTCGTCAAGCGCCTCGACGCCGAAGAGAAGACCGCCGGCGGCATCATCATTCCCGACACTGCGAAGGAAAAGCCCTCGCAGGGTGAAATCGTGTCGGTCGGCCCAGGCGGCCGCGACGAGTCCGGCAAGCTGATCCCGCTGGACGTGAAGACCGGCGACCGCGTGCTGTTCGGCAAGTGGTCGGGCACCGAGGTCAAGATCGACGGGGTCGACTACCTCATCATGAAAGAGAGCGACATCATGGGCGTCCTCGACGCCGAGGTCGCCAAGAAGAAGGCCGCCTAAGGGCGCCCTCTCGCACACAACACAGCCACATGGAGTGAAGTGAAATGGCAGCCAAGGACGTCAAATTCTCGACCGACGCGCGCGACAAGATGCTGCGCGGCGTCGAGATTCTCGCCAACGCCGTGAGGGTCACGCTCGGCCCCAAGGGCCGCAACGTCGTGCTCGACAAGAGCTTCGGCGCGCCCCGCATCACCAAGGACGGTGTGACGGTCGCGAAGGAGATCGAGCTCGAGGACAAGTTCGAGAACATGGGCGCGCAGATGGTGCGCGA
>DASXCK010000055.1:0-3776 GCA_036491235.1 Xanthobacteraceae bacterium
CTGGGCCGGCGTGAGCTTGCCGTTCTTCGCCCACCAGATGGTCTTCTCGGTCGCCTCGTCGCAGACGACGAATTTGTCCTTGGGGCTGCGGCCCGTGTGCACGCCGGTCTCGGCGCAGAACGCGCCGCCCTGGACGATCGAACCCTCGTGGTTCTCGACCGCGTGCTCATAGAGCCGGGGGGCGCCCAAATTCCAATGAACTGCCTCAAGCCCCGTAAGGCCGAATTTGTCCGCGCCATGCGCGTTGTTTCGCAGACCTGTCTCTTCCACGGATGACCTCCAAACACTCCCAGCCGCCGCCCTATCCGGCCGGAACCCCTCCAGACCGCCGACGGCGGCCCGTCTTTAGTATAACGCCCGCCGAGCGGGCGCGCGACCTATAGTCAACGGCGAAACCGATGCCAAGGATGGTTTGCCGGTACGGTTACCCCGCGGGTCGCACAGGCAGTGGCACCAGCCAACCCCGGTAGCGCACGATCAGCCCGATCAGGGGCAGCTTGATCTCGACGTGGAAGCGGAATCGACCGTCCTCGACCCGTTCGTGGGCGGCGACATGCGGCACGAGCGCGCGCGGGAGCGGAATACCCAGAACGCGCCAGTCGCGAACCAGAAGATCGAGGCGATCGGCCGTGCGAACGAGCGCAATGCCGAACGCGAACGGCCCGAACCGCTCGCACAGCAGCCGATCGAAGCGTCCCCTTCCCGCCTCCTGCGTGCTGGTGAAGGTGCGGCCCGCAAAGTCTCGCCGCCAGACCTCGCGCCCGTCGCGCAGCGAAAAGTCGACCCTGACCGGGATGTCGCGTGCCGCGGGAGGAAAGCCGAAAATGGCGCCGGCCGCCCGTGCCAGCACTCCAGATCCGCGCTCGACCGTGGCACGGCCTTCGGCCGCCAGCGTGCCGGTAAGGTCATGCATCGCCTGGATCGGCGTCGGCAGCGTCGCATAGGCGTCGTCGCCCAGCAGCCGGCGGTAGAGCGGCGCGTGCTCCCCCATCGGCGCGCGCACGCCGGAGAAAATCCGGCGGCGCGCGAACAGCGCCTCGTAGTCGGCGAGCTCGAGCTCGCGCAGGGCGGCACGCGCGCCCGGAGCCTGCCGCCGTCCGTCGAGCCGCTGGCGAATGATCGCTTCGGCCGCCATCGACGGAATGAGCGGCCCGTCGTCGCCTTCGGCGATCATGTGCCAGGAGGATTCCATTTTGCGGCCGCCGCGGTCCGCGCCCTCCACCGCGACGAACATGCCGCCGCGGTGCTCGCCCCAGCGCAGCACGTTGATCGCCGCGTGCATCAGCGGCGCGAGCGGCACGAGGGTGGGCAAGAGTTTGAGCCGCACCGCGCGGGCCAGCACGTTCAACGACCGATGCAGGATTTCCGGCACCGGCCCCGCACCCATCCAGACCGATTTGAGCGCGGGCCAGAGTTTTGGCAGCGCCTGTAGATCGGGCACATCAACGAGCGAGAACAGCACGGGCCGCAGCGGAAGCCGCCCGGGCGGCGCGATCGTGAAGCGGCGCGTCTCGACCAGGCCCAGCCCGACCGTGGCGTGCCCGTCGCGCACGAGCCGTACGGGGCGGCCCGCATAGCTCGCAATCGCGCGGATCACGTTCGGGCCGACGCCCGCGTAGGGCGACGGCGCGATGCCGCCGGTCACCGAATCGATCCGTGTCATCGCCTGCGACAGCCGCCGAACCACCGCCGCTGTCAGCACCGGAAAGCTGCTCACCCCCGACAGGACGCACACGCCGCGCGCCGTCGCGGCCGTATCGAATTGGGCAATGCCGTCGACGAAATCGGAGCCGTCGGCGAGATCGAGATAGTCGATGCCGCGCACGATGCATGCCTGCACCAGCCGGTAGGGTTCGCCGCGGTACGCCTGAAACGGACCTGAGGCATCGACCACGACATCGGGCTGGGCGGCCGCGAGCGCGGCGTCAAGATCGCCTTCGCGGTCGAAGGCGAGCGCCTCGAACGTCGCCGCGCCGCGCAGACTTTTGCAGAATGCTTCGGCACGCTCGCGGGCGCGGCCCGCGATGATCAGCGTGAGGCGCGGCTCGTCGGCCAGAAGCTGCACGAGCCGGCCGCCGAAGGTGCCGTAGCCGCCGACGATAAGGACGCGTGTGCTCATGCGAGAAAGCGATCCGCGTCGCCCGGCGCCGGGACGTAGCAGTGCTCGCGCCGGCCGAGCAGGCGCAGGCGGTTGCGGGCGAGCACACCATAGAGACGATCGCGCCATGACCGCGGCACGACACGAAAGACGGCGGCAACCGACCAAGGCAGCCCGAGTCCCTCTGCGATGCGGATCACGGCTTCCGACTTCAACAGCGCAACACCGTCGGCAAGCACGATCATGGTCTCGTAATCCCGCGCATCGAGATCAAAATGCGCATAAAGCGCGCGACCGAGCGGCGTCTGCGCGGCCAGCAGACGATAAACCTTGCGCCCGTCATGACGTATGACGAATTGCGCGCTGCCCGAGCACAGCACGCACTCGCCGTCGAAGATGATGACCGGCCGATCGTCGGCGAAGCGAGGGACTGCGGGATCGTCGCGGTAGCTATAGGGCCCTCGCATGGCCGCCTCAGGTCGCGCGCGCCTGGCTGGCGAGCGCGATAAGAATCTGGCGCAACTGCCCGGGCTCGGTGACGCGCTGCGGAAAGGCGAGCCGCGCGGTGCGATCGCCGAACGCAAGATCGGCGCCGTCGGGATCGATGCCGGTCATCCGCCAGGGGCCGTCCGGTTCGCCGAGCAGCTTCGTCGCATAGAGTCGGCATGCCTCGGCGTGATCCGAATTCATGTGCGCGACGGCGTCAGGCTCTGCAGCGACGAGCGCGGCCGCATCCGCGATGTCGGTCAGGACGTCGGCGGCCTTGAGGTCGGCAGCGCGGGCAAAGCCGCCATTGAGATGCGCCGACACGATCGTCATGCGCCAGAACGCAAAGTCGCCAAAGCCGGCGTAGAGCTCCGACTTCGGGTGACGCGCGAGGAAGCGCCGGCGCACGCGCGCCTCGTCGTCACTTGCGTGCGCAACCTGCGCCATCCCGCCCAGCACCGTGAGCCGCGGGTGCGCGAGCGGATCCCCCTTGCCGGTCTCGGCGAGCAGGATCGAGGCGCGGCCGTCGATCTCGATATTGGCGGTATGAGTCGAGAGCCGCGAGACCAAGATGAGGGGCGCGCCGCTGGCGTCCGTCGCGACATTGACGAGCGACGCGAACGGATGGCCGGTGTTGCGGTCGAGGGTCGCCAGCGTGCCGGCACGGATGCTCCGCAACAGACCCTTGGCAAGCGGCTGCGGGGCGAAATCGGCCGGCGGCGCGGCCGTCTCGGGCAGACGGTCCGGCATGGTGCCGGGCAATGGGCGTTCGGTGGGGCTCATGGGCTGCGCAACTCCTAGCGCGTATTTCCTTCCTGGGAAGATACGCTGCACTTTCTCTGTTGGCGCATGTCCTTATCGGCGAACCGGCTTCCGTCCCGGATCAAGTCCGAGGCAGGCTTTCGCCAGAACATGCGCTCCGCGGGTTCCACGTTAACCAGCTATTTTAGCTCGACCCGGCGGTTTTTATGGCGAACCGCCCTTCCAAGTACTAGATTCGGCCATAATCAGTGATTTGCGCGATGACGTGATTGCGTACCCAAAAGGCGCCCGGGGTCACATTTCGGCCTCGCTTGAAGGGCTTAGACGAACATCGGAACCGTCACGGGACAGGGCTCATGCCGACAATCGCTTTGGTGGATGACGACCGTAACATCCTCACCTCGGTCTCGATCGCGCTCGAGGCGGAGGG
>DASXCK010000056.1:0-7744 GCA_036491235.1 Xanthobacteraceae bacterium
ACGAAGACGACCGCGCGCGGGTGCTCGAAGACGAGCCGCTCCAGCGCAAACAGCGCGATCAGCGTCATGCCGACCGTGAACGGCAGCACCGCCCAGGCCGAATTGATCTGCAGCATCGGCATCATCGAGGTCTCGGCGACCGCGAGCAGGTCGAACGAGACGACGAGGGTGGTGAGCGCGACGCAGAAGATGAGCGCATCGACCGCGGCCGCCACCGCGGCGCGCAGCCGTTCGGGAAAAAAGCGCGTGACGAACTGAATTGCCGTATGATGCCGCGCCCGGTACGAGGCGGCCCCGCCGATGAATGCGAGCGTGACCAGGCAGAGCTTCGACGCCTCGTCGCTCCATAACAGCGACAGCGTGAACAGGCCGCGGATCGTGATGTCGGTGAGCACCACGCTGATCTCGCCGATCAGCGCCGCCACCACCACGCCGCGGGCAATCCAGTCGAGGGCATTGAGCGCGGAGCGGATGTGCGCCGCGATGCCGTGGTCTGCGGCTATCGGCACGCCGTGTGTGATGGGTTGGCTCTCGCTACTCATACCGATCCGTCACCCTGAGGTGCCCGGCCGAAGGCCGGGCCTCGAAGGCCCGTGCGCCGCCGCTTGTTGTACGTGTTGCACCGCATCGGCCGATCATCCTTCGAGGGCCGCGCGAGAGCGCGGCCGCCTCAGGAAGATGGGTTTGATCCGTAGGGTGGGCAAAGGCGCGCAGCGCCGTGCCCACGTGAATGCGACGTGCGCACGCTTCGCTTTGCGCACCCTACGGCCCCGGACCATTTCCGGCCTGATCTCAGGCGCTCCCCACCTGCTTCATCACCTCATCCACCAGATCGCCGCCGATCACGTTGCGGAAGTCCTTGTAGACGCCGGCGGTCGCCTTGCGATACGCGTCGCGGTCGACCTCGTTGATGGTGAGGCCCTTGCCCTTGAGGAAGGTCGAGGTCTCGGCCGTCTTCGCCACCATGGTCTTGCGCCAGTCGCCGGTGAGCTCTTGCGACGTGGTGCGCAGGTCGTCCTGCAGGTTCTTCGGCAGTGAATCGAACTTGCGCTTGCTCACCATCATGACGCCGGCGTTGTAGACGTGGTTGGTGAGGTTGATGGTGTTCACCACCTCATAATGCTTGGCCGACGGCAGCGCGATGATCGGCGTCTCGATCGCCTCGATGGTGTGCTGCGACAGCGCGAGATAGATCTCGCTGTAGTCGATCGCGATCGGGTTGGCGCCGAGCGCGCGGAACGTCGCCGCGAAGATCGGGCCCGGCTGCACGCGGATCTTGATCCCCTTCATGTCCTCCGGCTTCGGGACCTTGCGGTTGATCGTCGAGGTCACGCGCCAGCCCCAGTAGCCGTAGGAGAGGCCGTAGATGCCCTTCGGCGTGAGCAGGTCGGCGAGCTTCTTGCCGGTCGGGCCGTCGAGCACTTTTTCGGCGCTGGCGAGGTCGGGGAAGAGGAAAGGCAGGTCCATCACCTGGAACTGCGGGACCAGCGTGTCGATGTAGCCCGACGTGTGCGCGCACAGATCGATGATGCCGGTCTGCAGGCCGGTTAGGATGTTGAGCTGGCTGCCGAGCTCGCCCGTCGCATAGACCTTCACCTCGATCGCGCCGTTGGTCTTCTTCTTCACGTTGTCGGCGTAGCGCAGCAGCACCTCGTAGAGCGGATGGTTGCGCGTGTCCGCGAAGGTGAGCTTGAGCGTATGCGCCGGCGTCTGTGCAAAGCCTTCGCGCGCCACGTACGGCGCCGCAATTGCGCCGAGCGCGGCCGTCTTGAGCATGGTGCGGCGATTGAGCATCGTTGAATCCTCCCTTGCGGATTATGTTCTGTGTGGCTTCATCCTAACGGCCCGGGCGGCGCGAGGCCACTGCGTCATATAAGTCGACGGCAAGTCAGGTGAGCACGGCATTCGCGCTCCCTCTCCCCGCAGGGGAGAGGGTCGGGGTGAGGGGCTCTCGGAATTTCGATTGAGACTCCGAATGCCCTCACCCGGCTCGCTTTGCGAGCCACCTCTCCCCTGCGGGGAGAGGGAAGAACCCGGCATCATGCGTCCGCGATCATCCCGACCACTTCCTCGGCGAGCGACAGCGCGCTGGTGAGGCCGGGCGACTCGATGCCGAACAGATGCACCAGCCCCGGCAGGCCGTGCTCCGCCGGCCCTGCGATCATGAAATCAGCCGCCGGCTCGCCGGGACCGGTGATCTTCGGCCGGATGCCGGCATAGTCGGGAAACAGCGAGTTGTCCGGCAGCGCCGGCCAGTAGGTGCGGATCGCCGCATAGAAGCTGTCGCCGCGGCGCGGATCGACGTCGTAGTTCTCGCGCTCGATCCATTCCACGTCCGGCCCGAACCGCATGCGGCCCGCGAGGTCGAGCGTGATGTGGATGCCGAGCCCGCCCGGCACCGGCGCCGGATAGATCAGCCGCGAGAACGGCGCGCGGCCCGCAAAGCCGAAATAGTTGCCCTTGGCGAGGACATGCTTCGGCACGCGCGCCGCCGGAAATCCCTCGGTCGCGTTTGCGACTCGTTGCGCGCCGTGACCGGCCGCGTTCACCACCGCGTCGACCACAATCTCGCCCGGCTCCGCGCCGCCGAACGTCACGCGCCAGCCGGCGCCCAAACCCGGGTCTGCGCGTGCGATGCGTTCGATCGGCGTGTTGAATGCGATCACGCCGCCGCGATCCTCGATGTCGCCCTCGAGCGCCAGCATGAAGCGATGGCTGTCCACGACGCCGGTCTCGGCCGAATGGAACGCCGCGACGCAGGAGAGCGCCGGCTCCATGCGCTTCGCCTCCGCGGCCTCGATCATCGTCACGTTCTCGACGCCGTTGATCAGCGCCTGCTCGTAGATCGTCTCGAGCTTGCCGATGTCGGCGTCCCTGGTGATGATGAACAGCTTGCCGAGCTTCTTGTGCGGAATGCCGTGCGAGGTGCAGTAGGCATAGAGCATGCGGCGGCCGCGCGGGCAGTGCAGGGCGCGCTTGCTGCCGGTCGGATAGTAGAGGCCGGCATGGATCACCTCGCTGTTGCGCGACGACGTGCCGGTGCCGATCGCATCCGCGGCCTCGGCGACGATCACGTCATGGCCGCGCTGGGCCGCCTCACGCGCGATCGCGAGGCCGACCACGCCGGCGCCGATGACCATGATTTGCATGCGTTAGCCCACTTCATGTTTCTGATACGTCATGCCCGGCGAATGCCGGGCATCCACGTCTTTGCCGCGAGCAAGACGTGGATGGCCGGGACAAGCCCGGCGATGACGCGAAGAAAACCGGCACCGCTTTTCCGGGTCATGCGACCTCGAGGCGGTCACCGTCTGCGATTGCACCCCCCGCAATCACCTCCGCATAGATGCCGCAGTCCATGTGGCCGAGCCCGCGCAGCAGCGTCTCCGGGATCGCGAGGTCGCGGATGCCGGTGCCGGGCTCGACGTTGGTGGCAGCGCAGCGCACGATGCGTTTCACCACCTTGACCCGCGCCGTGTTGCCGATCGCTATCTCGCGGCCGAGCAGGTCGAGCTCGTGCCACGGCTGCCAGCCCTCGACATAGAGGTTGGCGCGAAAGCGCAGCGGATCGACCGGCACGCCCACCATGGTCTCGACCGCCGCGACCGAGGCGAGGTTGACGATCGACACGACCTTCTTGGCGACGTCGGAAAAGCTGTGTCCGGCGCCGTACAGAACCTTTGGCGGCCCGCGCAGGTCGGCGGCGGAGAAGCGCTCGAAGAAGGCCTCGATCGCCCGCCGCCCCTCGGGGGTGCGCAGGTCGCCGCGCGCGACCTCGCGGCCGCCCTCCCGGATGGTGAGCACGTGGCTCGCCTCGTCGAGCCGCGTGTCGAGGCTCGCCAGCCGCTCGTTGCGCATCAGCATGAGGAACCGCTGCTTGGGAAAATAGGCGGGCGCGGCGGGATCGAAACCGGTCGGCCCGTTCTCGATGGCGTAGAGCCGATCGGCGGGCAGGGTCTGACCCGGCGCCAACATGGCGCCATCCAGGCGCTCGGGCGATAAGCCCTTCACCGGGTAGCGATAAATGTTCTTGATGCTGGGCGGGGCAGGAGCCATTTGCGTCGGTTATCAGGGGGCGGGCCGGTATCCTAGCCCATCCCCGCATTGCTGCCAGATCGCCCCTCGATGGCCGGGAAGTTGCCGGCGTGGTATGGATGCACTTGGGTTCACCGGCACGGCAACGGGGCGGTGAAGCCATGGGGCGGCATTTCAGTGCAGACATCAAGACGGTTTGTTGCGTCTTACGGCGGGCGTGTGCCCGACCGCAACCATATCGGCCGGCGGCGATCCGATGGCTGAGCCTGTGCATATCGTGGTGGTCGAGGACGAGGCGACCCAGCGCCAGCTGCTGGTCGACTATCTCGGTCGGCAGAATTTCCGCGTGAGCGGCGTCGACGGCGGAACCGCTCTCCGACGAATGTGCGAGCGCGAACTGCCGGCGCTGGTGCTGCTCGACGTCGGCCTGCCGGGCGAGGACGGTTTTGCGCTCGCGCGCTGGCTGCGCGAAAAGAGCGGGCGCATCGGCATCATCATGGTGACGGCCGCGACCGACACGGTCGATCGTGTGGTCGGGCTCGAGACCGGCGCCGACGATTACATTCCAAAACCGGTCGAGATGCGCGAGCTGCTCGCGCGGGTCAAAAGCGTGCTGCGCCGCGCGACCGGCGCGGCGGTCATGACCAATGCGCCGCGCGTGCGCATGGGGCGCCTGGTGCTCGATCTCGAGCGGCGCGTGCTGGTCGATCCCAACAACAGCGGCGAGCAGCCGCTCACGGCGAGCGAGTTCGACCTGCTCAAGCTCTTTGCCGAGAACCCCAATCGCCCGCTCCAGCGCGACTGGCTCCTGGAAAGCGCCGCCCATCGCGAGATGGAGGCCTTCGACCGTGCCATCGACCTGCGCATCACCCGCCTGCGCCGCAAGATCGAGCACGATCCCGCCCACCCCGACGCCATTCGCACCGTGCGCGGCGTCGGCTACATGTTCGTGCCGCCGAAGGATTGAGGCCGGCCCGAACAGCACGGTAAAAAGGCGACGGCGGGCGATTTCGACGTCGCAGGAGTCCGCGATCATGTCGCGCTACTGGCCGCGCGCCGTCATGGCGGCGCTGCTCGCGGGCTTGCTCTGCCCATCAGCGATCGCCCAGGAGGCTGCCGGGCCGCATCGTCGCGCCGTGAGGGCAATCGGCGATGCGCGCATCTCGGTCGGCGGTCGCGGCACCGGAGTGCTCTACCTGTCGGCGGACTGGTCGAAGCCGCAGCCGGATATCACCCGCGCCGTCATCATCTTGCATGGAGTCCTGCGCAATGCCGACGTCTATTTCAAATCCGCCGAAAGGGCCCAGTCGGCTGCCGGCGGCGCCGGGCGCACCACCCTGATGATCGTGCCGCAGTTCCTCGCCCAGGTCGACGTCGACGCCTGGCATCTACCGGCCGACACGTTGCGCTGGAGCCTGACCGGCTGGGAAGGCGGCGAGCCGGCGCTCGCGCCGGCGCCGGTCAGTTCGTTCGAGGTGCTGGACGCGATTCTGGCGCGCCTCGCCGATCGCGCGCTGTTTCCGCATCTCACCACGGTCGTCGTCGCCGGGCATTCGGGCGGCGCGCAGGTCGCGCAGCGCTATGCGATCGCCACCCGTGGCGAGCCGGCTCTCAAGCAGGTCGGCATTGCGGTTCGCTATGTTGTCGCCAATCCCTCGTCTTATGCGTATTTCAGCCTCGATCGGCCGGAGCCCGCGATCGCGGCGTCATGCCCGGGGTACAACGACTGGAAATACGGCATGGACAAATTGCCACCTTACTTCGAGGGTCGCGCGCCGCAGGCGCTCGAGAAAGGCTACGTGGCCCGCCGCGTCATCTATCTGCTCGGCACTGCCGACACCGACCCCAACCATCCGGCGCTCGACAAAAGCTGCAAGGGCGAGGCCGAGGGGCCCTATCGTTTTGCACGCGGGCACGCCTATGCGGACTACATGAGGGCGCGCGACCGGGGCACGCCAAACCACAGTGTGTGGGATGTGCCCGGCGTCGCGCACAACGGAGACAAGATGCTCACCTCGGCTTGCGGACTGCAGGCGCTGTTTGACGTGCCGGGCTGCACCCCGGCACCGTGACGGTGCAATGGCCGAAGAATATTTCAGAGGCATTGATTGGGTATGGTCATCTGGAACGGCGCGTCATGAAGATGAAGATCTACGGTGACGCGCGCTCGGGCAATTGCGACAAGGTCCGCCTCGTCGCCGACCATCTGCGCCTTCCCTACGACTGGATCGATGTCGACATCCTCAGCGGCGGCACGCGCACGGCCGAATTTTTGACGATCAATCCGCAGGGCCAGGTGCCGGTGGCCGCGTTTCCGGACGGCCGCTGCCTCGCCCAGTCGGGCGCGATCATGCGCTACCTCGCGAACGGCACGCCGTTGCTGCCGGACGACCCATGGACGCGCGCCAGGATCGACGAATGGATGTTCTGGGAAGCCAACAATCACGAGTTCTTCGTCGCCGGCTGCATCGCCCACATGACCTTTCTCGGCAAGACGCGCGATACGCGCGATCCCATGCGGGTCGAGCGCGGCAATCGCGCCCTGGACATCCTGGAAGATCACCTCGGTCGGACCGACTGGCTCGCCGGCGAGGCGATGACGGTCGCCGACATCGCTATTCTGGTCCACACGCGCCAAGCCCCGCTTGGCGGGTTCGATTTGGCGCCACGGCCGAACGTGCGCGCCTGGGTCGCGCGTTGCGAGCGGCAGATCGGCATGGAGCCCTTGCCGGCATAGGTGAGCGTGGGGTGTTTCGATCGCGATCGGGCGCGCGGTCGCCTCAGGGCGACGAGCCATGACGCCGAAAAAATCGGATCAAAAGTAGAAGATATTCTTGGCGGCTGCGTTCATCGGCGCGAGGGTCGCAGCATGGGATGCGTGACTCGATGCACGGCCGGCTGCGCGCCGCGCCGCGCGGGAACGTGTGCGCGCGTCGCGCAGCGGCGCCTGGCGCGCGGTCGCTGCGCGCCGGCGGCTCGTGGCCGTGGGCGTTGTAAATCGCCTGTATTTTACAAGCCGCGACGGCGCACCGGACCGCCCGACCAATTTTGGCGGAATGACCTAACTGGGATAACAGCAATCATTTCAATGGTCGATTTGGGCGCCCGCGCGGAGGCCGTTTTGGCCGAACGAACCCAATCGAACGAACCTAAATCAAGATCGCAGATCAAAAACCGCGACCAATTCATCGTGGCTGCGGGCCGTCGCCCTTGGCGAGCTCCGCCAGCGCGCGGCGCAACTCGGCGGCGAGGCGGCCGAGGCCGTCCTGGCAGCGGGCGCGGTCGCCGGCTTTGCCGGCCTGTTCGAGCGTCGCGGCGGCGGCGCCGACCGCATGCGCGCCGACCGCCTGGGCGGCGCCCTTGAGCTTGTGCGCGGCGGCGGCGAGCCGCGCGAGGTCGCCGCTGCGCGCCGCTGCCTCGATGTCGCGCTCGCCCTCGACCGCGGTCTCGCGGAAGCGGGCGAACAGCCCGTCGATCGCGGCGGTATCGTCGCCGAGCCAACCCGCGAGCACGCTGCGGTCGATGGCGGCGTCGGCGGACAAGGGTCCCACGGCGGCGGTACCCTTGTCGGCGCCGCCGTGCATCGGCAGCCAGCGCTCGAGCGTGGCGCGCAGCCGGTCGATGTTGACGGGCTTCGCAATGTAGCCGTCCATGCCGGCCGTGATGGCGCGCTCCTCTTCGCCCTTGAGCGCGTTGGCGGTGACGGCGA
>DASXCK010000057.1:0-18080 GCA_036491235.1 Xanthobacteraceae bacterium
CCTCGACCCCGCGAACCAGCAAGAGGTCATGGCGATCTGCTCCCGCTTGACCAAGCAGCCGCCCGAGCGGTTCACCTGGGCGTACACGGCGAAGGACTATTTCCGCGATCCCAGCCTGACGCCGGACCTCACGGCGCTGCAGCACAATGTCGACCTCATGCGCGACCTCGGCTTCATCAAGGCGAGCTTCGAGGTGGCGAAGTTCTCCGACCTCGGCATCGTGCAGGAGGCCGCGAAGCGGCTGAAGTAGGGTGGGCAAAGGCGCGGAACGCGCCGTGCCCACGCGGGAAACTGGTGGGCACGCTTCCGCCTCCGCGCTCCGCGCTACGGCGGATTCCAAACCCGCCCTAGCTCGCCCAGCGAGCGTAGGCGGATCGCTTTGCCCACCCTACGGATTCGACGCTGCGCCGCCCTGCCGGGCTATCGCCCCTTGAACTGAGGCGGGCGCTTCTCGTTGAAGGCCGCAATACCTTCGCGCCGATCCTCCGTCGGCACCAGCCGATTGTAGGCCTCGATCTCGAACAGCATGCCGTTCGCGAGCGAGAGCTCCAGCCCGTGGTGGATCGCGTGTTTCGCCTGGCGCACGGCGAGCGGGCCGTTGCGTGCGATACGGCGCGCCGCCTCGATCGTCTCGGCCAGGAGCTTGTCGGGCTCGCACACGCGATTGACGAGGCCGAAGGCCTGCGCCTCCTCGGCCGAGAACGCGGCGCCGCTCAGGATCAGCTCCTTGGCGTGCCGCTCGCCGACCGCGCGGGGCAGGTTCTGCGTGCCGCCGGCGCCCGGCATGATGCCGAGCGTCACCTCGGTCAGCGCGAAGCGCGCGGTGCGCGCGGCGTAGATGAAGTCGCAGCCGAGCGCGATCTCGCACCCGCCGCCATAGGCGGCGCCGTTCACGGCCGCGACCACCGGCAGCGGGCAATCGATCAATGCACGGATCATCCGCTCGAACACGAGATGCTGCGCCTGCCACTGCGCATCGGCCATGCCGTTGCGCTCCTTCAGATCGGCGCCGGCGCAGAAGGCGCGCTCGCCAGCGGCCGACAGGACAATGCACCGCGTCTCTTCCGGCTCGGCGGCAAGCCGTCCGAACAGCGCCAGCAGATCGCGCCCCATCTGGGTATTCATCGCATTCGCGGCCGCCGGGCGGTCGAGCAGGACCTGGAGGATGCCGCCGTCGAGCGAGGTGATCTGCAGCGTCTCGAAGGACCGGTCCATCCTGATCTCCTGAAGGTGCCGCGGCATGACGGCGACTATCAAAGTATTAACGGCGCGAGGCCCGTGCCGGCGCGCGGCCGCGGGCCGATCTTAGAGATGGTTGTGCGTGCACGGAACCGGGCCGGCCCGGCCGCCGCCACCGGCCGATCCATCCCGATTCTCAACGAGTTCTTAACGCGGACGCAGCTATCACGAGGTGTACGCTTCCATCCGATTGGTGGCCGCATGGCGATCGACGGCCGCACGGCCGAGAAATTGCGCGGATTCCTGCGGGACCTCACCCCGCGGGCGCGCGCCATGCTGCTGGCGGAGCTCGAGCGGGGCGAGCAGCGCGGCGAACCGCTGCCGGGAAGCGACCTGATCGTACGCGAGTTGCGCAATGCCGGGCAGACCCAGCCACGGCCGGCGCCGCCATCTGCGACGGCCCAGCCGTCCGCGCCAGCCGGGCCGGCGTCATCCGCCGAGCCGCCCGCACGCCCATCCGACCCCGACGCGCCGGTCCGCCTCTTTTTCACGTTTCTCGAGCCGTTCTTCGTCGACGATGTCCCCGAGAGCCTGCACCCCGGACGCATCTCGCGCGCCGCCGCGGCGCCGATCTGGGAATGGATCGGCCGCGATCTTATTCCGACGGAGTCCATGGCCTATGCGAGCGAGGTGGCGCGGCTGATCCCGGGAGGTGACGCCAAGGCAAGTCCGGCCGCCGCCGCGTTTTACGAGCGCGTCGCCCAGGCGATCGACAAAGCGCTGACGGAGGTCGCGCGCGACGACAAGGCGCGGCGCAAGCTCGCGACGCAGATCGGAACGCCGCGCGCCCTCGACGACGTGCGCTACCTCGCGGCGGTGCTCAAAGCGCGCGACGTGCTCGCGGTGCTCGCCGGCAAGCTGCCGCCGAAAATCCGCAACCTGACCGATGAGCTCATCGCCTCGGTCGCCGAGTTCGTCGGCTCGACTGTGAGCCGCCATCGCGAGGTCTACGTGATGGCGCTCGTCATGGTCATGGGCCGCCTCGTGTCGCCCTGGCAGCTCATTCGCTTCGGCGTGAAGGCGGCCAACAGCGATTTTCCGGCGCGGATCGCCGAGACGCCCTATGCGCCTGCGGTGTCGATCGTGCTCGCCGACCTGGAGCGCATGGTGCGCGAGCTCGAGATCGATCTGCGGCGCGGCGAGGCTATGGCGCAGCCGTCGCTGCTCAGGGACATTCACGATGCGGCGCGCGGACTGCGCACCGAAGTCGACCTCTCCGGCGACTCGCAATGGTCGCGGATGCTGGCCGCGATCCGCGGCCAGTTCGCCGTCACGCTGCGGCCGGAGATCGAATCGACGCCGGGGCGGGTTCGTCGCATGCTGCGTGTGCGCCCCAGCAAGGACATCGTGCCGGGCTCGATCCTCGACGCGACCGAGGTCGACGAGACCGAGGCGCTCATCGGCTTCGTCGGCCTGTGCCGCAGCTACGCCAACGAACTCGCCATCAACGAGATGACCATGCGCGCGTTCTCCGAGGTGCAGAACTACCTGGAAACCCACACCGACCAACTCCTCGAGGGATTGCGCAACGCCGGCAAGGCCGATCGCAGCTACCGGCAGTCGCAGTTCGACGCGGCCGTGCGTTTCTGCGCCAAGATCTTTGGCCCGGAATACGCCGAGACGCTCATCAAGGCGGCCGACGTCGCGGTCGCGAGCGAGCGCAAGGCCGCCGCCAAGGCCTGATTTTCCGCGACTGACGGCTTGCCGCCGGTGGGTGCCGCAGCGTCGCGATGACGCGCCGGCGCGGCCGGCGTGTCGGCGCCGATGGGGTGGCACAGGTCTGCTTGCGCCTATATGGTGGGACACGCCCCCCAGCTTTGCGCCGCCAAGCGTTGTGCCGTCGCGGCCCATTGGGGTGGATGGCCGTCCATCGACCCGGAAGGATGAACCTCAGGACATGACCCGCAAGCAGCGCCGCCTGGGCCTGATCGTGGCATGCATCGGCGTCCTGGGGATCGCCGTGGGGCTCGTGCTGTTTGCGTTGCGCGGGTCGATCGTCTTCTTCAACTCCCCCAGCGATCTGGTCGAGAGGCATGTCGCGCCCGGCACGCGCGTGCGCCTCGGCGGGCTCGTGGTTCCGGGCAGCATCGTCAAGGGGCAGAACCTCGTCGTCCATTTCAAGGTCACCGACGGGAACAAGGCGGTCGCGGTCGACTATCAGGGTATCCTGCCCGACCTATTTCGCGAGGGGCAGGGCGTGGTGACCGAAGGGGTGCTCGATCCGGGCGGCATCTTCCGTGCCGACACGGTGCTCGCCAAGCACGACGAGCGCTACATGCCGAAGGAAGTGGCCGAGGCCTTGAAAAAGGAAGGCCACTGGAAGGACGACTACGCCAACAAGACCGGCGCAGCGACGAGGACGCCATGATTCCCGAGCTTGGTCATTTCGCCCTGGTATTGGCACTCGCGATCGCGCTCGTGCAGTCGACCGTTCCGCTCTACGGCGCACGCACCGGCGACGCGGCGCTGATGGGCGTCGCGGCGCCGGCCGCGCTCGCGCAGTTCGGCTTCGTCGCCCTGTCGTTCGCGGCGCTCGTCACCTGCTACGTCACGTCCGATTTCTCCGTTGCGACCGTGTTCGAGAATTCGCACTCGGCCATGCCGCTTCTCTACAAGTTCACCAGCGTGTGGGGGAACCACGAGGGCTCGATGCTGCTGTGGGTCCTCATCCTGTCGGCATTCGGCGGGCTGGTCGCAGCCTTCGGGAACAATATTCCGGCATCGCTCAAGGCAACGGTGCTGAGCGTGCAGTCGTGGGTGGCGGCGGCGTTCTACATCTTCATTCTCGCCACCTCGAACCCGTTCGTGCGCCTGGCGCAGGCGCCATTCGAGGGCCGCGACCTCAACCCGATCCTGCAGGACTTCGGCCTCGCGGTGCATCCGCCGATGCTCTACGTCGGCTATGTCGGCTTCTCGATCTCGTTCGCCTTCGCGATCGCGGCACTGATCGAGGGCCGTATCGACGCCGCCTGGGCGCGCTGGGTGCGGCCATGGACGTTGATCGCGTGGATCTGCCTGACGCTCGGCATCGCGATGGGCTCGTTCTGGGCCTACTACACGCTCGGCTGGGGAGGCTGGTGGTACTGGGACCCGGTCGAGAACGCCTCGTTCATGCCGTGGATCGCCGGTACCGCGCTGCTCCATTCGGCGGTGGTCATGGAGAAGCGCGAGGCCCTCAAGGTGTGGACGATCCTGCTTGCGATCCTGACCTTCTCGCTGTCGCTGATCGGCACTTTTTTGGTGCGCTCGGGTGTGCTCACCTCGGTGCATGCCTTTGCGTCCGATCCGATGCGCGGGGTCTTCATTCTCGCGATCCTGGTGCTCTTCATCGGCGGCGGCCTCGCGCTCTACGCTTGGCGCGCGCCCGTGCTCAAGCAGGGCGGCCTCTTCGCGCCGATCTCGCGGGAGGGCGCGCTTGTCCTCAACAACCTCTTTCTCAGCGCGGCATGCGGGACCGTGTTCGTCGGCACGCTTTATCCCCTGGCGCTCGAGGCGCTGAACGGCGCGAAGATCTCGGTCGGCGCGCCGTATTTCGACTGGACCTTCGGCCCCTTGTTCATCGTGCTCATGATCGCGGTTCCTTTCGGACCGCTGCTCGCGTGGAAGCGCGGCGACCTCAAAGGCGTCACCCAGCGGCTCACGGCGGCCTTCGGGCTCGCGCTGATCGGCATTCTGGCCGTGTGCGTAATCGAGGGCAGGCCGGTATTGGCCGCCGTCGGCCTCGGCATCGCGACCTTCGTGATCGCGGGCGCCGCGACCGACCTCATCGAGCGCACCGGCCTGTGGCGCGCGCCGTTCCCGATCGTGGTCCGCCGCTCCGTCGGCCTGCCACGGTCCGCCTGGGGCACGGCGTTTGCGCACATCGGGCTCGGCGTCACGCTGCTCGGCATCGTCGGCGAGACCCAGTGGGGCGGCGAGCAGATCGTCTCGCTGCGCCAGGGCGACAAGGTGGCGCTCCGCCACTACGATTTCACGTTTGAAGGCACGTCGACGCGCAACGGGCCGAACTACAACGAGTTGGCGGTGCATTTCGCGGTACGCCGCAACGGCGAGCTGATCGGCGAGATGGTGCCGGCGAAGCGCACTTTTCCGACGCGCGACATGACGACGACCGAGGCCGCATTGATGACCCGCGGCGTGAGCCAGCTCTACGTCTCGCTGGGCGATGTCAGCAAGGACGGCGCGGTCGCGGTGCGGATCTATCACAAGCCGCTGGTGCTCCTGATCTGGCTCGGCGCCGTCGTGATGGCGCTCGGCGGCGGGCTCTCGCTCTCCGACCGCCGCCTGCGGGTGGGCGCGCCCAAGTCCGCGAGGGCCAAGGCCAAGACCAAGCCCGCCCTGCAGCCCGCGGAGTAGGCGATGCGGATCGCGACCATCAGTCGGCTCCTCCTGGTCGCCGCGGCGCTCGTCGCTTGCGCGCCGAGCTTCGCGGTACAGCCGGACGAGATCCTGCCCGATCCCAAGCTCGAGGCGCGGGCCCGCGCGCTTTCGCACGAGCTGCGCTGCATGGTCTGCCAGAACGAATCGATCGACGATTCGGCGGCGCCGCTCGCGCACGACCTGCGCGTGCTGGTGCGTGAGCGCCTCAAGGACGGCGACACCAACCAGCAGGTGCTGGACTTTTTAGTCGCCCGCTATGGCGAGTTCGTGCTGCTCAAGCCGCGTTTCGAATGGCAGACCGCACCGTTGTGGCTGGCGCCGATCGCCATTTTGCTCATCGGCGCGGCCACGCTGCTGGTCGCGGTGCGCCGCCGGCGGCTGCGCCGGGCGACGCGGCCCGATGCGCCGGCGCCGCTCAGCGAAAGCGAGCAGGCGCGCCTTGCGGAATTGACCGGGGCGGAACCGACCTGAGGTCAAGTCTCGGTGGAGCCGTTCGTCGCAGATATTTGTAATCGTATCGCTTTCTCGGATTTTTCAAGCTTACCAACTGTTAATTTTCCGGACATGATGCGGAAAGGCGTGGGCTTCCAATTTGCTTGGCGAAACGGCGCGCATGAGCGCCTCACCGCTGCAAACGGAGCCACCGCTGATGCAGAGTGTTTCCTTTCGGCGCCTCCTTTCGGGACGTCGCCTCGCCTTGCTGGCGAGTGCGGCCGGCCTCGGCGCCGCCCTTGTGCTGGTCGGCCCGGGCTTTGACCCGGTCGTTGCCTCGTTCACGACATCTGCCTATGCGCAGACCGCCCAACGGCCGGTCGGATTCGCGGACATCGTCGCCAAGGTCAAGCCGGCCGTCATTTCGGTCCGGGTCAAGATGGACGTCGGCCCGCAGACATCGGTAATGGGTGACGGCGATCCGTTCGGCCCGAACTCGCCGTTCCGCTTCTTCTTCCGCCGCTTTGGCGAGAACCAGGTTCCTGGGCTGCGCGGCCAGAATCCGCGCCATCAGTTCGCGACCGGCCAGGGCTCGGGCTTCTTCATCTCCGCCGACGGCTATGCGGTGACCAACAATCACGTGGTCGACAAGGCCGAGAGCGTCCAGGTCACGACCGACGACGGCAAGACGCACAACGCGAAGGTGATCGGCACCGATCCGCGCACGGACTTGGCGCTGATCAAGGTCGAGGGCAGCGACTTTCCGTTCGTGCAGCTCGCCGATCAGGCGCCGCGCATCGGCGACTGGGTGCTGGCGGTCGGCAATCCGTTCGGCCTCGGCGGCACCGTGACGGCCGGCATTGTCTCGGCACGCGGCCGCGATATCGGCGCCGGACCGTACGACGACTTCATCCAGATCGACGCCCCGGTCAACAAGGGCAACTCGGGCGGTCCCGCCTTCGATGTCGATGGCCGCGTGATCGGCGTCAACACTGCGATCTTCTCGCCGTCCGGCGGCTCGGTCGGCATCGCGTTCGCGATTCCCGCCGAGACCGTGAAATCGGTCGTCGGCCAGCTCCAGAACAAGGGCAAGGTCACCCGCGGCTGGATCGGCGTGCAGATCCAGCCGGTCACCGCCGACATCGCAGACAGCCTCGGCATGAAGAATGCGCATGGCGCGCTTGTCGCCGAGCCGCAGGCGGACAGCCCCGCCTCGAAGGCCGGCGTCAAGTCCGGCGACGTGATCGTGTCGCTCGACGGCACGCCGGTTCCGGATGCGCGCACGCTTGCGCGTCGCATCAGCTCGATGACGCCCGGCACGGCGGTCAAGATCGGTGTCTTCCGCAACGGCAAGGAAGAGCAGCTCTCGATGACGCTCGGCGAGTTGCCGAAGGAAATCGTGGCGCGCGCCTCGACCCATGACAACGACCAGCAGGGCAGCAGCCTTGCGCGCCTCGGCCTGTCGCTCGCGCCGGCCGCCAATGTGAGCGGCGCCGGCAACGAGGGGGTCGTCGTCACCAATGTGGAGCCGGACGGCGCCGCGGCCGCCCATGGCTTCAAGACCGGCGACGTCATCCTCGACGTCGGCGGCCAGACCGTGAAGGCACCGGACGATGTGCGTCGCGCGATGAAGGAAGCGCTCGCCGGCGGCAAGCACACCGTGCTGATGCGCGTGAAATCGGAGCAGGGAACGCACTACGTCGCGGTCCCGGTCGGAAAGGCTTGAGACGAGGAGCATCCGGGTTCCCGGCATCCGGCGTCGGCTGTCCGGGATGATGCTCTGAACGAGATGGGGCGCGTACCGCTGGCAACCGTCGCCCCCGCCAGCGGAACGAACCCTGGGGACGGGTCGCAAGGCCCGTCCCCGCTCCCCTACACGAAGTGGGTTGTGTTGCGGGCTTCCGTCGCCCCCGCCGGCAGCGCGTACCCCAAGGGGACGGGCCCTGTGCCCGTCCCCCGTAATTCGCGGACGATTCGGCGGTGCGCCTGACGGCGATGCGACCGGAGCGCGCAGACGGTCAAGAACCTCGTGGTCTCGGCATCCATCGCCCCCGCCGAGACCAGGCGGTCGAAGGGGCGGCAGGACCTCCTGCCGCCCCTTTCGCTTGACAGGCTGTTTGGGAGCACCGCTGCGGGACGGCGGAATTCAGCTATATATTGGGTATGGCGGCCGCACCGGATCGCGGCGCAATGGCTTTATGAACATGCGACTGCTGATCATCGAAGACGATCGCGACGCAGCCGACTATCTCGTCAAGGCGTTTCGCGAGGTCGGCCATGTGGCCGAGCAAGCGGGGGACGGCGAGGAGGGATTTGCGCTCGCCTCCGACGGCACCTATGACGTGCTCATCGTCGACCGCATGCTGCCCAAGCGTGATGGCCTCTCGGTGATCGGCGAGCTGCGCGACAAAGGCGTCACCACGCCGGCGCTGATCCTGTCGGCGCTCGGCCAAGTCGACGATCGGGTGAAGGGCCTGCGCGCCGGCGGCGACGACTATCTGGTCAAGCCGTATTCTTTCGCCGAACTGCTCGCACGGCTCGAGGTGCTGGCGCGCCGGCGTGGCGGGCGCGAGGAAACCGTCTACCGGGTCGCAGACTTGGAGCTCGACCGCCTCTCCCACCGCGTGACGCGCGGCAAGGACGAGATCCCGCTGCAGCCGCGCGAATTTCGCCTGCTTGAATACCTGATGAAGCATGCCGGCCAGGTAGTCACCCGCACGATGCTGCTCGAGAATGTGTGGGACTATCACTTCGACCCGCAGACCAACGTCATCGACGTGCACATCTCGCGTCTGCGCTCGAAAGTCGACAAGGGATTCACGCAGCCGCTCCTGCACACCATCCGCGGCGCCGGGTACATGATCCGTGACGGCGCTCGGTAAGCTTCTCCGCACGACGGCGTTCCGCCTCACGCTCGTCTACCTTGCGTTGTTCGCGCTGTTCGCGGCGCTGCTGCTGTTCTTCTTCGCGCTCAATGCGCGGCGCCTGATCACCGAGCAGATCACGACGACGGTCACGACGGAGGTCGCGGGCCTGCATGACCAGTACGAGCGCGGCGGCATCAGCCGCGTTGCCGCGGTTGTCGAGATCCGCTCGCGCCGTCCGGGGTCGAGCCTCTATCTCGTCGCCAATCCGCTCGGCCAGGGGCTTGCCGGAAATGTCGCCTCGCTCGATGCCGGCATCCTGCGGCAGGCCGGCTGGGTCGAGACGTCGTATCAGCGGCTCGATTCGCCCGAGGGGAGCGAGCATCGCGCGCTCGTGCTCGTCTCCGAACTGCCGGACGGCTTCCATCTTCTGGTCGGCCGCGACATCGAGGAACGCCAGCGCATCTACGACATCATCCTTACGGCGGGGCGCTGGTCGATCGCCGCCGTCGTGGTGCTCGGGATCGGCGGCGGCTTCTTCGTCAGCCGCCATATCCTGAGCCGTGTCGACGCGATCACCGAGAAGGCGAAGACGATCTCGGCCGGTGACCTGTCGGGGCGCTTGCCGGTCGCCGGCACCGGCGACGAGATCGACAGGCTGGCGCTCAACTTCAACGACATGCTGGAGCGCATCGAATCGCTCATGCGCGGCTTCAGGGAGGTGTCCGACAATGTCGCGCACGACCTCAAGACCCCGCTGACACGGCTGCGCAACCGCTGCGAGGCGGCCCTGCGCAATGCCAAGAGCGACGCCGACTATCGCGCAGCTCTCGATGCGACGATCGAGGAATCCGAGGGGTTGATCCGCACCTTCGATGCGCTCCTGATGATTGCGCGCGCCGAGTCGGGCGAGGCGGGGCACGGCATGCTCGAGCTCGACGCCGCCGAGATCGCGCGCGGGGTCGGCGAGCTCTACGAGCCGGTCGCCGAGGAGAAGGGGCTCCATCTCATGGTCGACGCGCCGGGCCCCGCGCTCGTGCACGGGCATCGCGAGCTGATCAGTCAGGCGCTGGCGAATCTGGTCGACAACGCGATCAAATATGCCGCGCCGGCGCCCGCGCAGCCGAAGTTTGCGCTCTCGGCGGACGTGGCGGCGTCGGAGGCCGCCGCGGCGATTGCCGACGAGGCGGACCCCTGGCCAACCATCACGGTGATGGCGCGCAACGACGGAGATCGCGTTGTCCTCACGGTCGCCGACCATGGGCCGGGAATTCAGTTCGACGCGCGCGAGCACGCGGTCGAACGCTTCGTCCGCCTGGAGCAGAGCCGTTCGCAGCCCGGCTCGGGGCTGGGCCTGAGCCTTGTGTCGGCGGTCGCGCATCTTCACCACGGGGAGCTCAAGCTCGAGGATAATGAGCCCGGTCTCAGGGCGACGATCCTGTTGCCGCGGGCCGGGCTGCAAATATCAGGTTGAAGTAACAGGTTGACGTGATGACCAGGGGGCATGATTTGCAGCCGCGCGCGCTGGCGCGCCGGCTTACGCGCGCGCCTTTGCTCGGCGATCCGCAGGCATCGCATGCTCGCGTCGCGGACTGGCTCACGTCGCCGCAGGGCGCCGCGGTCGCGCCCCTGGTTGCCGACCTCGCGCCCGTGCGCGCCCTGATCGAAGGCATCGCCGACGGCTCGTCCTATCTGTGGGATCTCGTGGAACGCGACGGCGCGCGGCTCGCAGCCATGCTGCAGGCCGATCCGGACGAACATCTCGCCGCACTGCTCGCGGGCACCGCGCACGCCATGGCGGCCGCCGCCGCGGACGAGGCCGCGATGCGACTGCTGCGGCGGATGAAGGCAGAAGCCGCGTTGCTGATCGCGCTCGCCGACATCGGTGGCGTTTGGGACGTGACGCGCGTCATCCGCGCGCTTACCGATGTCGCCGATACGGCCGTCGGAACTGCGGTCGATTATCTGCTCGCCGGCGCCGCATGCGCCGGCCGGCTGGCGCCGCTTGATCCGGCGCGCCCGGCCGCCGGGTCCGGCTATGTCGTGCTCGCCATGGGCAAGATGGGCGCGCACGAGCTCAACTACTCCAGCGATATCGACCTCATCGTCTTCTACGATCCGGCCGCGCCCGCGCTGCCGCCGGATGCCGAGCCCGGTCCGCTCTTCATCCGGGCGACCCGCGACCTTATCCGCCTGCTGCAGCAGCGCACCGTCGACGGCTACGTGTTCCGCGTCGACGTGCGGCTGCGGCCCGATCCGGCGTCGACCCAGATCGCCATCTCGCTGCCGGCGGCGCTCGATTACTACGAGCGCGCCGGCCAGAACTGGGAGCGCGCCGCAATGATCAAGGCGCGGCCCTGCGCCGGCGATCGCGCGGCCGGCGAGGAGCTGCTCAAGGCGCTCGCGCCGTTCGTCTGGCGCAAGCATCTCGACTACGCGGCGGTCGCCGACGTGCACGCGATGAAGAGCCAGATCCACGCCTTTCGCGGCCATGGCGAGATCGCGGTCGAGGGTCATAACGTCAAGCTCGGGCGCGGCGGCATCCGAGAGATCGAGTTCTTCGTCCAGACCCAGCAGCTGATCGCGGGCGGCCGTCATCCCGTGCTGCGCGGACGCGAGACGCTCGCGACCCTGCGCCTGCTGGCCGAGGGCGGGTTCATCGACGAGAAAGCGCGCGCGAACCTCGATGCGGCCTATCGGTTCCTGCGCGAGGTCGAGCACCGCCTGCAGATGGTCGCCGATGAGCAGACTCATACGCTGCCGGCGGACCGCGGCGGGGTCGAGCGTTTTGCGCACTTCCTCGGATATACGGATCGCGATGCGTTCGCGGCGGCGCTGCTCGCACAGTTGGCGCTCGTGCAGCGTCATTATGCGGGGCTGTTCGAGAACGCGCCCGCCCAGGACGCGGTGCGTCGCGGCCTCGTCTTTCCCGACGACGCCGACGACAACGAGACGCTCGAGAAGCTCGTTCTGATGGGCTTCCGCCGGTCGATCGAGGTATCCCGGTCGGTGCGCCGCTGGCTTGCCGGCACGCCGCGCGGCCTGCGCGGCGAGACCGCGCGCGGGCTCATCGCCGAGCTCGTTCCGCTCCTGGTCGACCAGTTCGCGCGCTCCGACAATCCCGACGTGGCGCTGATGGCGTTCGATCGCTTTCTGGCGAACCTGCATGGCGGCGTACGTCTCCTGTCGCTGCTGCGGGAGAATCCCGGCCTGCTCTCGCTCGTGGCCTTGGTGCTCGGCAACGCGCCGCGGCTCGCCGATACGCTCGCGTCGCAGCCGCAGGTCATCGACGCGCTGCTCGATCCGGCGTTCTTCGGTACGCTGCCCGATGCCGAGCATCTCGTGCTCCGGCTCAACGAGTCGCTCGGCCAGGCGGCCTCCTATGAGGACTTTCTCGACCGCGTGCGTCTGTTCGGCCAGGAGCACATGTTCCTGATCGGCACGCGCGTCCTTTCCGGCACCGCCTCGGCGCGCCAGGTGGGCGCGGCGCTGGCCGGGCTCGCCGACGTGATCATCCGCGCCATGCACGGGGCGGTGACAAGCGAGTTCGCCGGAATCTACGGCCGCTTGCGCGGGCAGGCGAGCGCCGTGATCGCGCTCGGCAAGCTCGGCGGGCGCGAGATGACGGCGACATCCGACCTCGACCTGATCCTGGTCTACGATTTCGACGCCGCGTATCCCGACTCGGACGGTGAGCGACGCCTGCCCGGCGCCCAGTATTTCGCCCGCCTGACGCAGCGGCTGGTCAACGCCATGACGGCGCACACCAACTACGGCAAGCTCTACGACATCGACATGCGGCTGCGGCCATCGGGGCGCTCCGGGCCGGTCGCGACCTCGTTCGTGTCATTCGAGAGCTACCAGCGCGAGGACGCATGGACCTGGGAGCATATGGCGCTGACGCGCGCGCGCGTCGTCTCGGGGCCGCCGGAGCTTGCGGCGCGGCTCGCCGCCGCGGTCCATGCCGTGCTGTGCACCGAGCGCAACGCCGCGCTGATCGCCGGCGACGTGCGCGAGATGCGGCAGGCGATCGCGCAGGAGAAACCAGAGAATGTGCGCTGGGACATCAAATATGCGGCTGGCGGCCTGGTCGATCTCGAGTTCATCGCGCAATACCTGCAATTGGTGCACGCCGCGTCGCTGCCCGGCATCCTCGATACCTCGACGGCAGCGGTGTTCGACAACGCCGCCCGCCTGGGCGTGCTCTCGGTGGAGGATGCCGAGGTGCTGCGGCCGGCGACGCGGCTCTACCACGCGCTTACGCAACTCCTGCGCCTCTGCCTGCCGGGTCCGTTCGACCCGAAGACCGCGGGCGCCGGACTGCTGCGCCTGCTGACCCGCGTGGCCGACGTGCCGGATTTCGCCACGCTCGACGCGCACGTGGCTGAGACGCAGGTCAAGGTGCGCAAGTGCTTTGAAAAGATCGTCGGCGCTTGATCTACGGGGTTACTTCGCGGCGCTGACGCGCCCGTAATAATCCTGCACGGTCTGCCACGCGACCGTCTGCAGGAATTTCGCGGTATCCGCATCGAGCCCGGCCGTGTAGTCGAGGCCCTCGGGCGATTTCTTGAACAGCGCCGCATAGACGGTGCTGGCGGCCAGATAAGTGCCGGCCATGCTCGGATGGCGCTTGTCGGCGGCGTGCAGGATGAGCGCCGGCCGCTGCGCGTGCGCGCGGGCGAACGCGAGCCCCGCCGGAATGACCAGCGCGTCGTTGTCGTTACCCGCCTTGGTATAAGCGTCGGCCAGTCGCTGGGTCATCTCGGGCCGGTCCGCATAGGCCCATGACATGAAGAACACCGGTGTCGCGTTGTGACGGCGCAGGGTTTCGCTGTGCTTGCGGCTGTATTCGAAGAACTCGGCTTGCAGTTGCGGATGGACCGGGCACTGGCTGCAATCCATCATGATCGCAAGGTCGAACAGGTGGTCGTTGTCGAGCTTGTTGAGCACGACGTGGTTGTCGCCCGTGAACGAGTAACGTCCCAGCGCGCCGGGCCGGAAATACGAGTCCACGTCGTGCCAGCTCTCGCCCGAGCCGCTGATCGTCACCGAAGTGATGCGGATCTTGTAATGGGGATCGGCGGCATGGACCAGGCGCTGCACGTGATTGTGCAGGCTATTGTTGTAATAGGAGAAGCTGTTGCCGATGAAGATCGCGGATGCGGGCCGTGCGACGCCGGAGTCGAGGCGCTTGGGCGTCGTCTGGGCTGCGAGCGGCGTCGCGCCGATCAACGCGATCAGCATGGCGGCGAGCAGCAGGCGCGATGGAGCGGGCGGCATGTGGATGATCCCCGGGGCATGCGTCAGCATAGCACGTTGCGGGTGGCTGGGATCGAGGCAGGTTATGCGGGCGCCGCCGCCTTGCTATGCTGGCGGCCCTTTTGGATTGCATGCGTGAGATTCGATGCCCCCCATCCTTCGTCTCCATGAAGACACCCTGTCCGCCGCCGGCTCGCAAGAGGCGGCGCTGCCGGCGATGCCGCGCATGATCTTTGTCGTGCACGGCGCGGTGACGATCGATGGCCGCACATTCGGCGACGGCGAGACGTGGTTCGGCGAAGGCTCGCTTGCGATGACACCCGGCGCTGCGGGCGTCACGTGTTGGCGCTTCGAGCTCGCGTCCTCCTCGGCCGCCGGCCATGCCGCGGGCAGGGGCGTTGTCTCGCATGAGAAGCTCTCGGTCCCGCTCGACCGCCTGCCGGCGGGCGACCTCCTGCTGCGCGGCGACAGCGTGGCGTTTCCGCCCGGCGGCTGCGCCTACCGGCACACCCATCAGGGCCCCGGCATCCGCTGCCTGATCGAGGGCGGTATCCGCATCGATACGCACGGTCGCTCGACCTCCTACGGCCCGGGCGGCGCCTGGTTCGAATCGGGACCCGAGCCGGTTTTCGCGCAGGGAGCGGATCGTCCGACGCGTTTCATCCGCGTGATGGTTCTGCCGCGCGCGCTGCTCGGCAAAAGCTCGATCGCCTACGTCAACGAAGAAGACAAGGCGAAGCCGAAGTCGCAGCAATACAAGAGCTATGTCGATGCGCCGATTTCGAGGCCGCCGCCCTGAACCGGAAATCTTCCGCCGCGGTGTGCGTCAAAACAAGTTCGCAAAAGGGTTTGTGACGAGGTTCAAATGGGCAAAGCCGCAAAATCGGGCCGGGGCAGCACCAAAAAGCGGCGCAAGGCCAACGGCAGGGCTGCCCGCCGGCCGTCGCGCGCGGAGGCCGAAGCCGCGGTGCGCACGCTCATTCGTTGGACGGGCGACGATCCGGACCGCGAAGGGCTGGTCGCAACGCCGTCGCGGGTCGTGCGCGCCTACGAGGAATGGTTCAAGGGCTACGACGAAGACCCGAGCGAGTATCTCAAGCGCACTTTCGAGGAAATCGCGGGTTACGACGAGATCGTTCTGCTGCGCGACGTGCGCTTCATCTCCCATTGCGAGCACCACATGGCGCCCGTCATCGGCCGCGCCCACATCGCCTATCTGCCGCGCAATCGCGTGGTCGGCATCTCCAAGCTGATCCGCCTTGTTGACGCCTATGCGCGGCGCCTGCAGGTGCAGGAGCGGCTCACGGCCGAGATCGCGGCCTGTCTCGACAGCGTGCTCGAGCCGCACGGCGTCGCCGTGGTGATCGAAGGCGCGCACGAATGCATGACGACGCGCGGCGTCAAGCGTCCCGAGGTCACCATGGTGACGAGCCGCATGCTCGGCGTGTTCCGCGACCAGCCGCAGACGCGGCAGGAATTCTTTGCCGCGATCGATCTGCGCTCGGCAGCCCGCGGCAAGAACGGGGGCTGATTCGCTGGCCTGATCGAGAGTTTCGGCTGCGTGGACTTACGCGGCGTGGCGGGTGTCGGCCGGCGGCACCGCGCGCGGCACGCGCACGACCACGAGCGTGCCTTCACCGGGCCGCGAGCGGATGCGCATGTGTCCGCCATGCAGCTCGACCAGCGACTTCGCGATCGCGAGGCCAAGCCCCGAGCCTTGGTGGCTCTTGGTGTGCTGGCCTTCGACCTGCTCGAACGGGCGGCCAAGGCGCATCAGGGCGTCGCGCGTGATGCCGATGCCGGTGTCGTCGATCGCGATCACGACCGAATTGCCGCGGGCGCGGCCGTGGACGTCGACGCGCCCGCCGTTGGGCGTGAATTTCACCGCATTCGAGAGGAGATTGAGGACGATCTGCTTGCAGGCGCGGCGATCGGCGTCAAAAGCGACGTCCGGCTCGACCTCGAGGGTGAGGGCGAGCTTCTTCTCGGCGGCGCGATTGGCGACGACGCGTATCGAGTCGTTGAGCATCTGGTCGAGCGCCAGCCGCTCGCGGTCGAGCCGCATGCGGCCGGCCTCGATCTTCGACATATCGAGGACGTCGTTGATCACGTCGAGCAGGTATTGCCCGCTCGAATGGATGTCGCGGCAGTATTCGCTGTAGCGGTCGGCGCCGAGTGGGCCGAACATGCCCGAGCCCATGATCTCGGAGAAGCCGATGATGGCGTTGAGCGGCGTGCGCAGCTCGTGGCTCATATTGGCGAGGAATTTCGATTTCGCCTGGTTCGCCTCCTCGGCGCGGGTCTTCTCGTCGCCGTATTTTTGCGCGAGCTCCGAGAGTTGCTGCGCCTGGCTCTCCAGGGCCTGCTGCGAGACGCGCAGGTCCGCGACCGTCGCCATGAGCCGGCGCTCGCTGTCGATAAGCTTCTCCTCGTGCCGCTTGATGGCGGTGATGTCGGTGCCCACCGACACGTAGCCGCCATCCTTGGTGCGCCGCTCGCTGATGTGCAGCCAGCGCCCGTCGTCGAGCTGCGCCTCGAAGGTGCGCGCGCCGGGCGTCGGGGCACCGTCGTGCGTTCCGGTGGTGCGCACGACGGGCTTGCGGCCGGCCGCGACCACCGTCTCATAGGAGGTGCCAGTACGGATCGACTCGTCGGGCAGGTCATGCAGCTCCTGGAAGTTGGAGTTGCACAGGACGAGGCGGTTGTCGGCGTCCCACAGCACGAAAGCCTCGGGGATCGTCTCGATCGCGTCGCGCAGGCGTACGTCCGCCGCGATCGTCTTCTCCATCAGGTCCTTCTGCTCCGTGATGTCGACTGCGATGCCGACGAGATGCAGTCCGGCGCCATCGCGCTGTTGCGCGACATCGCAGCGCACGCGCAGCCATACCCAGTTGCCGCGCGCGTGCCGCATGCGGAAGGCGCGGTCGATCGATTTGGTCTTGCCGTCGGCAAGCTGGGTCGCGAGCTCGTAGAGGCGGATGTCGGCGGGATGCACCAGCGCGCCGACCTCGCCGAAGGTCAACAGATCGTCGCGCGCGTCGAGACCGAGAATGGCGAACATCGAATGCGACCAGAAAATGCGGCCACGGGCGAGGTCCCAGTCCCACAAGCCGCAGCGGCCGCGGTTGAGTGCGGTGTCGATACGACCGCGCACCGTATCGTAGATCGCGTCGGCCTCGCGCGCGCGCGTCGCCTGCCAGTGGAACGCGAAGCCGAGGATGAGGACGACGAAGCCGGTGGTCGCCGACAGCGTCACGGTGAGCGTCATGTCCGACCGCCACAGCGCGAGCGCGGTCCGCCGGCGCTGGATGACGGCGATCTGGCCGAGCGGCGCCTTGAGCCCGCGCACGGTCGCGAAGGCCTCGACGCCGTCCGTGAGCGTGACGTCGAGCACGCCGGCGGTGGACGTGAAGGTCGTGAGCGGCTGGTCCGGGCCGAGGACGTCGAGCAGGGGCCTGCCGACATGGCGGGCGGGCCACGCCGCGATGACGTTGCCGTCGAGGTCGCTGACCAGGACCTCGCGCCCGCTGTCGGTCGCGCGCGGCGGCAATGCGTGGTCGAGCAGCGTCTGGGCGCGGCGCACCGCATCGTTCTTGGCGACGTCGGTCGCGTCGTCGAGCCGCGCCGCGACCAGGTCCGCGGTGAGCTGCATCTCGTCGATGATCGCGCCTTCGGTCTGGCGCAGATGATCATGCACCTGCACGCCGGCGCCGACCGCCATGGTGACGAGGAAGGCAATGATGAGAACCGGCACCGCGCGACGCAGCGCCGGCTCGGCGACGAGGAGGCGGCGGTAGGCGGGCTTGGCGATCGATTGCGCCAAGCCCTTGATCGAGTCCGAGTTCGATGACGCGCTCGCGAGAGCGGGCGCCATGCAGGCCTCCCCCATCAGGACCGTTCCCATCC
>DASXCK010000058.1:0-9010 GCA_036491235.1 Xanthobacteraceae bacterium
CGTGCTTCGTGAAATTCGGCGACACCCACGTGCTGGTCACCGCCACCCTGGAAGACCGCCTGCCGCCCTGGCTCAAGGGGCAGGCGCGCGGCTGGGTCACGGCCGAATACGGCATGCTGCCGCGCGCTACGTCCGAGCGCACGCGGCGCGAGGCCTCCGCCGGCAAACAGGGCGGCCGCACCATCGAGATCCAGCGCCTGATCGGCCGCAGCCTGCGCGCCGTGGTCGATCTCCCGGCGCTCGGCGAGCGCCAGATCACCATCGACTGCGACGTCATCCAGGCCGACGGCGGTACGCGCACCGCCGCGATCACCGGCGGCTGGGTCGCGCTCAACGACTGCATTCAGTGGATGAAGGCACGCAAGATGCTCAGCGGTAATCCGCTGCGCGACCATATCGCGGCGATCTCATGCGGGATTTGCAATAACACGCCGGTGCTCGACCTCGACTACGCCGAGGATTCCGAGGCCGAGACCGACGCCAATTTCGTCATGACGGGCTCAGGGCTCATCGTCGAGATCCAGGGCACCGCCGAAAAGACGCCATTCAGCGAGGAGCAGCTCCTCGCGCTGCTGGCGCTCGCCCGCAAGGGCGTGGGCAAGCTCGTCGATTTGCAGAAGATGGCGGTGACGTGAGCGGACGCGCAACCAAACCGGCACCGCAAGAAACGGGCACCCACCGCCGGATCAGCGGCCGCCTCGTGATCGCGACGCATAATCCCGGCAAACTCGTCGAGATGCGCGACTTGCTCGCGCTGTACGGCGTCGCGGCGGTCGCGGCGGGCGAGCTCGGCCTGCCCGAGCCGGAAGAGACCGGCACCACCTTCCGCGCCAATGCGCGCATCAAGGCGCAGGCTGCCGCAAAGGCTGCAAATATGTCGGCGTTCGCCGATGACTCCGGGCTCGTGGTCGATGCGCTCGACGGTGAGCCCGGCATCTATTCGGCGCGCTGGGCGGGACCATCCAAGGATTTCGCCGGCGCGATGGCGCGCATCGACGCGCTGCTGCGCGAGCGCGGCGCGACGACACCGGACCGGCGCAAGGCGCACTTCGTCTCGGCGCTTACAGTGGCGTGGCCGGACGGACACGTCGAAGACTTCGAGGCGCGGGTCGACGGCACGCTGGTGTGGCCGCCGCGCGGCGCCAAGGGGTTCGGCTACGACCCGATGTTTCTGCCCGACGGCTTCACCCGCACCTTCGGCGAGATGACGAGCGATGAGAAGCACGGCCTGCCGCCGCAAGGCCAGGGCTTGTCGCACCGCGCCCGCGCGTTCCTCAAGCTCGCGGAGGCCTGCCTTGAGCGACCCTGAGCGCCAAGAAGGCGAGATGCCGTTCGGCGTCTACATCCATTGGCCGTTCTGCCTGTCGAAATGCCCCTATTGCGATTTCAACAGCCACGTGCGCCAGGCCGCAATCGACCAGGCGCGCTACGTCAAGGCGTTCGCCGCCGAGATCGCCGCGACCGCGGCGCGCGTTCCCGGCCGCACCGTGTCGACGATCTTCTTCGGCGGCGGCACACCGTCACTGATGGAGGCATCGACTGTCGGCGCTATCCTCGACGCGATCGGCCGTCACTGGACGGTCGCGCCCGACGTCGAAGTCACGCTCGAGGCCAATCCGACGAGCGTCGAGGCGGCGCGCTTCCGTGGCTATCGTGCGGCCGGCGTCAACCGCGTATCGCTCGGCGTACAATCGCTCGACGACGCGATCCTGAAACAACTGGGCCGGCTGCACACCGCGCAAGAGGCCCTTGATGCGGTCGCGATGGCGCGCTCGATCTTCGGGCGCTATTCGTTCGATCTGATCTATGCGCGCCCGCAGCAGACGGTCGCGGCGTGGCGCGCCGAGATCACCCGCGCTCTTGGCGAAGCGGGCGAGCATCTCTCGCTCTACCAACTCACCATCGAGCCCGACACGCCGTTCGCGGCGCTGCATGCGGGCGGCAAGCTCGTGTTGCCGGACGACGATCTCGGCCGCGATCTCTATGACCTCACGCTCGACCGCTGCGCGGCCGCAGGTCTCCCGGCCTACGAGGTCTCCAATCACGCGCGGCCAGGCGGCGAGTGCCGGCACAATCTCGTCTATTGGCGCCACGGCGAATATGCCGGCATCGGACCGGGCGCGCATGGCCGGCTCATGGTCGAGGGCGCCCGTCACGCTACTGCGACCGAGAAGCGTCCCGAGGCATGGCTCACGCTGGTCGAAACGCGAGGCCACGGCCTGACGGTCGACGACGCGCTCAATCGCGACGAGCAAGCGGACGAGTTCCTGCTGATGGGCCTGCGGCTCGCCGAAGGAATCGATCCCGCCCGCTACGCGGCCCTGGCCGGGCGCACACTCGACCATGAGCGGATAGCGGCGCTAGCGGGCCATGGATTCGTCGAGACGGCAGCTGGCGGGCGACTGCGGGTCACGCGCTCGGGCTTTCCGGTGCTCGACGCGGTGGTGGCGGATCTGGCCGCCTGAGACGCTCGTCCGAAGCTTACGTCCCCGATCCGAACGCGTGCGGCGCCGGCGAGATCACCTGCCCGCCCGACGGCGTCACGCGCAGCACCGCGAGCCCGCGTTGATTGCTGCCGTCATTGCGGAAGCGGAAGACGCCGTCGATGCCGGCAAAACCAGACGGATTGGCCAGCGTCTCGGGCGCAAAGCGCCGCGGGCCTTGGGTCTTCACCAGGGCCGCGACCAGCGCGACCGCGTCATAGGCGAGCGTTGCGGTGCGCACCGGTTCCTGGCTGTAGCGCGCCCGGTAGCGTGTCGAGAACGCGCGGAAGCCCGCCGAATCCGGTGCCGGATACCAGCCGCCCGCGAGCGCCGGCTCGGCAAAGATGCGTGGATCGTCCCACAGGCCGGTGCCGATCACCTGCAGGCGCTTGAGATCGAGCCCCGCCGCGCTGACGGCGCGCACCGCCGAGACGACGCCGTCGCCGGCGTCGGGCAGAAACAACGCATCCGCTTGGGCGGCGGCCTGGGCGATCAGCCGCGCAGCGTTCCCCATGTCGCCGCCGTTCACCGGGTATCGCTCGAGCGCCACCACGCGGCCGCCTTTGCGGGCGACCACCTGCTTGAATTCGGCTTCGACCACCGACCCGTAGGCGTTGTCGGGCACCATGGCGACGAACGACTTGCGCCCTTGCGCAATCGCATACTCGACGATGCGGTCGACGTCGGTCTCGGGCAAGAAGCTCAAGAGATAGACGCCGCGCCCCGCGACGTTGGAGTCCGTCGAGAAGGCGATCACCGGAATATTGCGCGCGCGAGCGACTTGCGCCGCCTGGGTCACCGAGTGCGCAAACAGCGGACCGAGGATGATTTCGGCGCCCTGGTTGAGAGCCTCCTGCGTCGCCTGCTGCGCGCCTTCGGCGGTGCCGGCGTCGTCCTTGACCAAGAGCTGGATGTTCGGATTGTTGAACTCGCTGAGCGCGAGCTCGGCGGCATTGCGCATCGATTGGCCGGCGAGCCCGGCATTGCCGGGCGCCGACAGCGGCAACAAGAGGCCGACCTTGATCTGGCCGGTGCCGATCGAGGTCTGTGGAGCCTCCGCGGTGGGTGCGGCTTCCGGCGGCGGCGAGCTCGAGCTGAACGAGTCGAGGCCGGGCAGGCTGCCCGAGCACGCCGACAGCAGCGTCGCAAGGCCGGCGACAAGCGCGCCACGCCAGCTGCGGCGGGGACGCGCCGGCACCAAGGCCTGCGGTAAGCAAAACATCGACCGGTCTCCTCGACGGCTCGGCCGGGGGCGCTGACTTCATTGCGCCAATCCGGCATATTGTCGGCGAATGGTTAACTGACTGGAAACCTTAACATAATCTGAGACGGCGAGGTATCCGGCATGACGCCGCGCCGCCCAGGGGATACAGTTGTCCACATGGCGGACGGCGCGCGACCAAGCGAAAAGAGCAAGACGGATCAAGCGTCTCGCGGCGCCCCCAGCTATCAACTCGATGGCCGCGCCATGGCGGCCCGCGCCTTGTCCGCCGGGCTCTACCTGGTCGCGACCCCGATCGGGAACCTCGGCGACGTGACGCTGCGGGCGCTGGAGACACTGGCAGCGGCGGATCTCATCGCGTGCGAAGACACGCGTGTGACCGCCCGCCTGCTCGAGCGCTACGCCATCGCGACGCCGCTCACTCCCTATCACGATCACAATGCGGCGGCGGCAAGGCCGAAAATTCTGGCGCGGCTGCGCGACGGCGCCGCCGTCGCGCTGGTGAGCGATGCCGGAACTCCGCTGGTGTCCGATCCGGGCTACCGGCTGGTGCAAGCCGCGCGCGACGCCGGGTTTGCTGTGAGCGCCGTGCCGGGCGCATCAGCGGTGCTTACCGCGCTCGCGGTCGCAGGGCTGCCGACCGATCGCTTCTTCTTCGAAGGCTTCCTGCCCGCCAAGGACTCAGGTCGACGCGCGCGCATCGCCGAGCTCGCGCGCATTCCCGCAACGCTCGTGCTGTTCGAAACCGGCCCGCGCATCGCGCCGGCGCTCGCGGCGCTCGCCGAAGGACTCGGCGATCGACCCGCTGCGGTGTGCCGCGAGCTGACCAAGCTGCACGAGGAGGTCCGGCGCGACGGGCTCGCGGCGCTTGCGCAGGGTTATGCGGCCGGCGCCGAGACGCGCGGCGAGTTCGTGCTCGTGGTCGCGCCGCCGCAAGCGGCCGCTGCAACGCCCGCGGAGGTCGACGAGCTCCTGCGCGACGCGCTGCGCAGCCAGACGCTGCGCGATGCAGTCGGCGCCGTCGCCGCCGCGACCGGCGAGCCGCGCAGCGACGTCTATCGGCGCGCGCTCGCGCTGGCCAAGGACACACCCGGGGACACGCGATGACGCAAGGTTCGCCCGACCGGCCTGTCGCGCGCGCCGCCCGCGTTGCACGGCAGGCGGCGTTCCGGGTCGGCGTCTCGGCGGAAAGCCAAGCTGCCGCTTATCTGGTAGGCCGCGGCTACGCGATCGCGGCGCGGCGATTCAAGCGCCCGGTCGGCGAGGTCGACATCGTGGCCCGGCGCGGCACCGAGCTCGTCTTCGTCGAGGTCAAGGCGCGCCAGCGCCTCGACGACGCCGCGCTGTCGCTCACGCCGCGCCAACAGAAGCGCATCGTGGCGGCCGCCGAAGCGTGGCTTGCCGATCACCCGGACGACGGCGCCTGCAACATCAGCTTCGACGTGATCCTGGTCGCGCGCAACGGCCGCACGCATCACATTTCCGCGGCGTTCGACGCGAGCCCGTAAAGCCGGCGACCGATGGATTTTTCAGGCGGCGCGATCGATGCCGCCAGCCGGCGCCTCGTTGCGCGCCTCACCGGCGCGCAGATCGTCGAAGAACTGGGTGACGGCGCTCGCCAGGCGATCGGCTTCGGCGGCGAGGTCCCCCGAGGCGGACAGCACCTTGCCGGACGAATCCTTGGTCACCGCGATGGCCTGATTGACCGAGGAAATGTTGACGGCCAGCGTCTCGTTGATTTGCGCGGCCATCTGCGCGTTCGCGGAGATCTCCTGGGTCGCGACGCCTTGCTCCTCGACCGCGCTGGCGATCGCCGACGTCACGTCGTTGATGCCGCGCATGGAGGTGCCGATCTCGCGCACCGCCTCGACGGCGCTCTTGGTCGAGCCCTGGATCGCGGCGATCTGCTCGGCTATCTCGTTGGTCGCCTTCGCGGTCTGCCCCGCCAGCGTCTTGACCTCTTGCGCCACGACCGCGAATCCGCGACCGGCATCGCCGGCGCGCGCCGCCTCGATGGTGGCGTTGAGGGCAAGGAGATTGGTCTGCTCGGCGATCGCCTGGATCAGGTTGATCACCTGGCCGATGCGCTCGCTTGCCGCCGCAAGCCCGTCGATCTCCGTGACCGAGCGCTCGGTCTTGACGTCCGCCTCCTTAACGACGTTGGCGGCGTGCGTCACCTGCCGGCTGGTTTCGGCGAGCGCGGCCGCAAGCTCTTCGGCGGCGCCCGCGACCGCCGTGACGTTGCCCGCGGCCTGCTGCGATGCGTTGGCGGCCGCGGCGGCCTGCCCGGCGGCATCTGCCGCGGTGCCGGAAATCGACTGCGCGACATTGCGCATCGAGAACGAGTTGTTGGCGAGCGACCTGAGCACCTGGTCGATCGACGCGCGGAAGGCCTCGACGGTCGTCTCGATGTGCCGCGCATGGGCGTCGCGCACCGCGGCCTGATCGGCGGCGGCACGGTTGAGCTCGTAATTGCGGCGCATGGCGCCCTGAAAGACCTCGATGGCGCGCGCGAGCGCGCCCACCTCGTCGCGCCGGTCCGTGTGCGGGACCACGAGGTCGGCGTCGCCGGCGGCGACTTTGCCGGTCGCGAGTGTGATGGCCGACAGCGGGCGCGCGATCGCGCGCCAGATCAGCAGCACGCCCAAGGCGACGAGCACGAAGTCGACGGCCGCGAGTCCGGTGACGAACCAGGCCGTCTTGCGCGTCGCGGCGGCCTCATCGCCGAGCCGGCGGGAGCGCTCCACGTAGATTTTCGCAAAGGCCGTGAGATCCTTGTTGAGGGCCGTGCGCACGCTGCGGTTGGCGTCGTTATCGCCCCATTCGCGCCCGGCCGCCGGCGCGATCTCGATCGCGCGGCGCACCAGCTCCTTGCGGAAGTCGCGGAACTGGGTGACCCGCTTCTCGAAGGCGGCGAACTGATCGGCGTCGTCGGCCCGCACGAGCTTGCGCCAACGTTCGACCACGCCGCCGATCTGGTCGTTGAACTTGAGCAACCCGACACTGTATTTCTTCACGGTCGCTAGGTCGCTCGACATGTAGACGCCGCGCGATTCCATGACCACCGCATAGACCAGCGCATTGACCCGCTCGATATTCTCGGCGGCCTCCGCCGCGACCGCGACTTCCTCGGAAAGGTGCGCGTTCTGCCGGTTGTTGACGTTCGAGAGGACGGCGATCAGCGCCGTGACGATGGCGAGCAGGCCAAAGATCGAATAGAGCTTGGCGGCAATCGACAGCTTGGGAAGCTTCGGCATGGAGTCGTCCGGCAAGTGGGATCGGAGATAGCGTTGCCGAAACGCCGGCAAAATCCTAACTATCAGGAAACTCTTAACTATCAGTTGTCAGCTGTGTCAGCCGAGCGCGGGGACCGAGCCGAATGCCTCTCAACGTTGCCGTACAGATGGATCCGATCGAGCGGATCAATATTCGCGGCGATTCGACGTTCGCGCTGCTGCTCGAGGCGCAGGCGCGGGCGCATACGCTTTCCTATTACACGCCCGACCGCTTGGCGCTGCGAGGTAACGAAGTGTTCGCGACCGTACGCTCGCTGAGCGTGCGCGACCGCGAAGGCGATCATTTCACCCTCGGAAACGAAAACCGCGTCGAACTGAAATCCTTCGACGTGATCCTGATGCGCCAGGACCCGCCCTTCGACCTGGCCTACATCACCGCGACCCACCTGCTCGAGCGGCTGCAACCCGGAACGCTGGTCGTCAACGATCCGGGCCAAGTGCGCAACGCGCCCGAGAAGGTTTTGGTCACCGAGTTTCCGGACCTGATGCCGCCGACGCTGATCACCCGCGACCTCGCCGAGATCAAGGCGTTCCGCGCCGAGCACCGCGACATCGTGATGAAGCCGCTGTACGGCCACGGCGGCGGCGCGGTGTTTCGCATCACGGCGGATGATCTCAATTTCGGCTCGCTGTACGACCTGTTCGCGACGACGTTCCGCGAGCCCTGGGTGGTGCAACGCTTTCTCCCGGCCGTGAAGCTCGGCGACAAGCGCATAATCCTGGTCGACGGCGAGTTTGCCGGCGCCGTGAACCGGGTGCCGCAGGCGGACGATCTGCGCTCCAACATGGTGCGCGGCGGCGCCGCACAGGCCGCCGAGCTGACGCCGCGCGAGCGGGAAATCTGCGCGCGGCTCGGCCCAGTGCTGCGCGCGCGCGGACTCCTGTTCACCGGCATCGACGTGATCGGCGACTACCTGACCGAGATCAACGTCACCTCGCCGACCGGCATCCGCGCGATCCAGAAGCTCGGCGGGCCCGATATCGCGGCGATGATCTGGGACAAGATCGAGGCGAAGCGGAAATAGAGGCAAGTGACGAATAGAGAGTAGTGACGAGCGGCTAACGCCTATTCACTACTCGCCATTCCTGTTCGCCCGTCGCCATTCACCCCGACAGCATCGCGACGCTCGGTCCGAAGCACGCCTGTGCGAGCCGCGTCCACCGCCCGACCGGCGGCTTGCGATGCAGTGCCGCCGCGAGCTCCTCGATCTCGCATCTGGCAAGCTCGGCGTCGATGCGGGCAGCCCGCGCGGCCGCCAAGGTGCCGCGAGCTGCCTGCTGCCCGGTTGCCCACAGACCATCCGGGGCGCACGTGTGAAGTCGTTCGATATCAGTCACTTGACGCTCCCTGCGTTGGATCTTGATTTTCACGTACTGTAGTCGATTCGCGATGTTCTGCAAATGTTCTTGCACGTTCTCCACGATTTGCGCTAGCCTGATGACGGGTTCGCAGTGGAAGCGGGCATGGTCCAGCGGGTCGCGACGGTAGCGTTCGAGGGTATCGAGGCGCGCAACGTGACAGTCCAGGTGCAGGTGGCGCCCGGGCTGCCGGCGTTCAATGTCGTCGGGCTCGGCGACAAGGCCGTGTCCGAGGCGCGCGACCGGGTGCGCGCGGCGCTCACAGCCTCCGGTCTCGCGCTCCCGTCACGGCGCATCACCGTCAACCTCGCGCCCGCCGATCTGCCCAAGGAGGGCAGCCACTACGACCTACCGATCGCGCTCGGCCTGATGGCGGCGATCGGCGCGATCCCGCCCGACGCGCTCAACAATCATGTGGTGCTCGGCGAACTCGCGCTCGACGGGGCGATCGCGCCGGTCGCCGGCGTGCTGCCGGCCGCGATCAGCGCCAATACCGACGAGAAGGGCCTGATCTGCCCGGCCGCGTGCGGCCCCGAGGCCGCCTGGGCGAGCCCCGACATGGAGATCATCGCGCCGAGCTCGCTGATCCAGCTCGCCAACCACATCAAGGGAACGCAGGTGCTGCTGCGGCCGCAGCCAAAAATCCGCGC